>VGXE01000012.1 GCA_016873455.1 Nitrospira sp.
CAGTTGGGCAAAGGCATGAGCGGGACTATGCCAGTTCAAAATCTTTCGGGGCCGATCGTTGAACATCGCCTGGATCCGTTTGATCTCGGCACGAGAGATCTGCGCAAACCGTGTCCCTTTAGGAAAGAACTGGCGCAACAGCCCATTGGTGTTTTCGTTGGTCCCACGCTCCCACGGGCAATGAGGATGTGCAAAGTACACCTTCATCTTCGTCTGCTTCGTGAAGAGTCGGTGCTGACGCATTTCTGGGCCTTGGTCATAGGTCAGCGAGCGGCGGAGCTGCGAGGGTAACGTGCGCACTTCCCGCGCGAAGGCCCGCCGCACCGTCACCGCATCCTTCGCCTTCAGGGGCACGAGCAGGGTAAAGCGGGTGGTCCGTTCGACCAGGGTGCCCAGCGCCGACGCGTTGGCATGGCCGACCAGCAGATCGCCCTCCCAATGGCCGGGCACCGTCCGATCCGCTACCTCCGCGGGCCGCTCCTCAAGGCTGACAAGATCCTGCCCGATCGGTCGGGAGCGAAGCCGCACCTTGTGCGGCCGGCGAAACCGATGGCGCCGACGGAGATAACGGGCGAGTTCCCGCTTCAAGGCGCCGCTGGGCAGCACATAGAGATAGGTATAGATGGCTTCATGGGAGATGCGCATGGTCGGGTCGTCAGGATACCGCTGCGGCAAGCCGTGCGCAATCTGTTCGGGCGACCAGCGCTGGGCCAGCAGGTGCAAGACGGTGGCGCGCAAGCGTGCATGGATGGCGAGGGTGCGCGGTTTGCGGGGCTGACGAGCCCACCGCTGCGCCCGTTGATGGGCGGGCACCGCGCGATAGGTGACGGGCGACGCCCGATGGCGGGTGAGTTCCCGCGACAGCGTGCTTGGGGCTCGGTGCAGGGCCAGAGCCGTCGCTCGCAGGCTATATCCGGCGGCCAGCATCCGACTCAGTTCTTCCCGTTCCATGAGCGTGAGGCGTCGATAGTGGGCCATGTGCAACTCCTTCGTTCCTGGATGCTCCAGGATACTGGTGTTGCACTAGAACCTTGAACCCGCAAAGCGACCTTTGGGCACGAACCAAGATTTGTGCTGTTGGAACAGCCATTTGGCAGAAGACATTCGAATTGGAGGGCTGCCAAATCTCTCTTCTTGCACACAGATATGTTCAAGTCAGGATCTCCTGTCGGCTCTCCTGACCTCCGCAATGTCGTGCCGGTCTATCAGCTACCTCTTTCGCACCAAGATCGGGACTATTTGGTTCGATGGGCCAGGCAGTATCGCGATCATGACAGCATCTGGGTTGGGAGCGGGAAGCTTGAGGTTGCCGCCTATCGAGAGATGGCAGACCCGACGAGTCAATTATCTTGTCAAGGACGAGAGCACTGTCAGATCATAGAAAAAGCGACAGGAATCCCCACCTACTACTATCTCTTTCGCTATTATGGGCGGTTGAAGGAGAAATGGCGTCTCTGCCCCCTGTGCGGCGAGCGGTGGCGCGTAGCTTCTCCAAGGGGGACAACCAAGTTTTCGCAGTTTGAGTTTCGATGTAAGCCTTGTCGCCTTGTTTCCAATGTGGCCTGCTCAATCGGAAATGACAAGGACGAGCGCCTTGCCATTATAGGAGAACCTCGCCGAACAGTCAGACGGCAGAATAGCCGCTGAATCTCCTCACGATGGACTGATTCAGGTTCTTCGCCTACGCGTCTGCTACAGATGTTTCGGCCACAAGGAGCTCAGCTCCGGGTGCCGTTCACGATAGTCGGCGTGACTGGCACGGATGACGCTGAGGGCTTCCTCCCGTCCGTACACCCCGGTGATTTCCACTTTATGCTGCGTCGTTCCCGGTGCGCTTTTATAGGTGAGAAAATAATGCCGGAGCCGATCCATGAGCGCCTTCGGACATTGCGTAATGTCGGTACAATCCCCGTAGACGGCATCGTCCCGCATCACGGCGATGATCTTGTCGTCGGCCTCGCCACCGTCCGCCAGACTCAACCCGCCGATCGGCAGCGCGGTCAAGAGGATATCGCTGTGGGGAATGCTCTTCTCCGAAAGCACGCAGATGTCCAGCGGATCGCCGTCTCCCACCATGCCCTTGCGGCGGGCCCGCTTGGCAAACATACCGGCCACCCGCTCTCCGGAATAGGTCTGCGGGATGAGTCCGTAGTAGACCGGACAGAAATTTGAAAACCGCTGCGGCCGGTCCACCTTGAGAAACCCGCTGCTCTTGTCTACTTCGTATTTGACCGTGTCGGTGGGGACGATCTCGATGTAGGCCGTCACCACGTCGGGCGCTTCCTCTCCAATAGACACGCCGTGCCACGGATGCGCCTTGAACATCAGTCCGAGCAGCCGTTGAAAGGGATCGCCGCCCCCGCGTCTCTGGCGCGTCTGCTCTACATCCCCTCTCCGCTCTTGCTTGTCTTTCATGACTCCTCCGTCTATCGGCCGGGCAGCGCGCGTTGCCTCGTGTCACCGGCAGTTGAAGTGGCAATATTCGACGGGACTGGGAGGTGCGCCGAGCGCCATCTTGATGGTGTCGATGTCATACCCGATCGCTCCCAGATCTTTGTGCGCAGCCGTGATCTCTTCTTCGGTCAGATAGGCCACGGTGTCGGGGACACCGTTGTCTTTCAACGACCGCAGAATCGCGCCCAAGGTCTCCCGCTCGTCCGGCGGCATGTTTGTGGGCAATGGAAACTCGAACCGCCTGAGGTAGGGGCTCTCATACGTCTCATTCAGCGCCTTGATGGTCTTCAGTACAAGCCGGTCCTGCTCCCAGGGCTCCAGCGTCGGCCCGGCGGAAGGATGAGTCGCCAGCAGATCCATGAGCGTGAGCACGTTGGTGTTCAAGGACCGGCCGACGAATTCGCGCTGCGGTTCAATAGCCGTGCGCGCAATCCCAAGATGCTTGGCCACGGCTTCGACCAAAGCAAAGTTAATCATGAAATTGTATTGCCCGCCAAATTGGCCGTAGCAAGGCTTGTCCGGATCGTTCAAGACCTGCATCTCCGCCGTGCCGGCATCGAAGGCACTCAGCCCGACCGCATCGGGAGCCAACAGCCGCTGGGCCTCTTTCACAACCGCGAAGGCGCCCAGATTGACCGGCAGCAACACCTGCTCGTCGATCGTCTTGAGATGCTCCGTGATGGTCTTTCGGAAGGGCACGTCCTTCCATTCGACCTTGCGATATTCTTTTTCCCATACGAGATCATCCAGAAACGGCGGAACCGTCTTCAGCACATCAACGTCCTTTGCCTCGAAGGCGCGTACGAAGGCCGACCAATCCCGTATTTTGGCGTGCAGAGACTCACTCACGTTGGGCCGGATATATTCTTCTTCGATGTCGCCGGCATTCTTGGCCATCAGCTTGGTCGGGAGATCGTTCCAGAGTTCATTGCAGATGATGCGATCGACCGATCCATCGACCATCCCTGTGAGTTGTTCGATCGAACCGCATTGGATCTCCACATGATTCCGATGCGCCGCCAGGTCAGGATGGGCCAGCGCCCCATCCAATATAGGCTGCTCCCAATCGACCATGACATAGTGCACCCTCGGATACACGGCGCCTTGCTTGTCGATAGTTTTGAGATGGCTGAGGAAGCAGGCAGCGAGATTGCCGTTGCCGGGGCCGAGTTCTAGAACCGTAAGGGGTGAGGGGCGATGAGACTCCTGGCGAGAGGCGAGCGGTCCGAGGCTAGGGGTGGATTCCTCTTCGGATGTTTTCCCCCTTGCCTCTTGCCCCTTGCCTCTTGCCTTACCACGAGCGATGACTCGCTCGTAATAATCCGCCGCGAGCGCATGGGCGAGCCGGTAATCGGCTGACGCGAATGTTTGATAGTACGACCGTAACTGGTTCCCGCGCAGCCCATAGAAGAGCCGGTTGAGATGGGTCTGCCATTGATCAATCGGTTTGAAGTCCCCGATCAGTTGGGGAAGCGCATCAGCATCTTGCAGCATCGGACACACTCACTTGTGATGAAGGTTCGCGGCGCGAAATCCTAGCAAATGGTGGAAAGAAGCCGCAATGAAATAGATAGAGGAGCGTTCAGCTATCAGCGGTCAACTCTGGATGGTTGAGAACGGCCTGCCAATTCTTGACAGTGTCCAGCGACACGTTGTACCACACGCACATGGAACAAGAAACGAGACGACGCGCGGTTGTGGCCGCCTTCGCAGCATGGGCCGCGATGCTCTTTATGCATCCGACAGGCTGGACCGAGGATCTGCCGCTAACCAAGAACCAGCCGATCACGGAATTTCAAAACCGCGCCCAAGACGCCAAACCTTACGATTTCGATGCGCCGCCGGAAGGGTTTTTCCGTTCCATTGTGACGGCGGAAGACTTTGAAGAAGAGATCGGGCCCCTTCGCTCTCATGTGATTGTCCCGGTCAAACCGACCGACCGGTTCACCATCAATACCCCGGCGGTGTTCATCGTGTTTGCCCTCCATCAGCACTACCAGGGGTTCAAGATCTTTGGCCGTGGCTTTCCTGAATCCGTGCCGGGCCTGGCGCCGGACCGGATGGTGACCGAGGACGTGATGCAGGTGGCCCTGGAGGACGAAAGCGGCTATCTCAAATTGTCGCCGCCTTCCGGAGGCTGGCGCCCCGGCCGTTACAAGGTGGAAATCCACGCCGGCGAACAAGTCAACGAGATGAGCCTGATGGGCGCGATGCGGTTCACGATCACGGCGGAAAAGAAATAGTCTATCGGCATCTGAGTGGGCTGTCCTCTGTTGGTATTGTCTTTCACACCTCTCCTCAGGCCTCGGCCAGCCGGATCACTTCCACATGTACCCTGGCGGTCCCCTGCTCGACAAATCCTAGTTGTTCGGCAGCGCCCCGGCTGAGGTCGATGATTCGTTTGCCAGAATCAGGGTTATGATCACTGGGAAAGGGGCCTCGGTCGTTCACGCGGACAATGATCGATTTGCCGTTTTCGAGATTCGTCACCTGCACATGGATCGGCAGCGGCAAATATTTATGCGCTGCGGTCAGCCCACTGGGATTGAACAGCTCGCCGTTGGCCGTCATGTGCCCACCCGGCAGATGCCTGGTTTCCTCCCCATACCACGAGGCCAAGCCCGTCTCGTCGTAGGTCTGTGCGCTGTCCATGTTCATCGGCACGTACCGCTGGCCCTTCACGGTATAGGGCGCAGCCTTAACCCGTCCAAGCCGGATGGCCTCCTTGACGGGAAGCCCATCGATGGTCTGAATGTCGTCCCGGATCAACGGATACTCCAGTGGAGCCCGAACCACCTCAAAGGTAAACTTCCCGATGCGATAGACCAGCTTGGTGGCCCCCTTCGTCAATTCATAGGTCCCGCTCACAGCCCAGATCGTGCCTTTGACCGTTGTTTTGACGACACGATAGCTGGTCTTCGCTGCCCAGAAGGTGGTCTTGATCGCGGTGAAGGCCCCCTCAACGACGGAGCAGGAGGTAGTGGTCAGGAGGAGAGCAAGCAGCAGCAGTGGCAGGACACGTTTCGTTGTTCGCAGAGATTCCTCCGCACGTCCAACAGATGAGGGTCGAGCCGTCATGCACCTGCTCCTCTGTTCCAGCCAGACTTCTTCATCTCACTCATGTCCCTCCCCGCTCCTGGGCATACTATGTATCACATCCTCTCCAGAGTCGGATGGCGGGACTGTGTTTCTGAGGAGGGATCTTTCCGCATCGCGACTGGTGGTCAGATGTCTGAGAACTAGTGGTCGTGACAGAGAAAAAGGATCGTCCCCGTTCCCCCAGCGTTGTTTGACGCTCCTTCGACCATCCGTTAGAATGCGCGCGTGGTTACGCCTGGCACAGACTGCTTCCGGAGTATTCGTCCGTCATGACACCGTCCAGCCCCTGGGCTTCCGTCCTCGTCCCCATCAAGGATGAGCGAGACAACTTGTCGCCCCTGCTCGAAAGCCTACTGAAAGTGCTGGATTCGCACGAGCACTCCCGGTCGAGGCCGTTCGAAATTATTTTGGTGGACGACGGCAGCAGCGACGGCAGCAGCGAGGAGCTCGACCGGTTGGCACTGCTCCACCCGCAAGTGAAGGTTTTTCACTTCGATCGGAATTACGGCAAGACCTGCGCGTTGGACGCGGGATTCCGCCATTCGGCCGGCGAGATCATTATTCAGATCGACGGCGATCTCCAGCAGGACAGTGAAGACATCCTGAAACTCCTTCCCCTCCTCTCTACCCACGACCTTGTATGTGGCTGGAGGCAGCAGCGGCAGGACGGCCTGGTCAAGATGATCTCCTCCCGGATTGCGAATCGCGTACGCAACGTTTTCACGCATGACGGTGTCCACGATACGGGTTGCCCCCTGAAAGTATTCCGGCGGGCCGTGCTGGAACGGGTCCGTCTCTACGAAGGCATGCACCGGTTTTTCCCCGCGCTCGCCGCGATGCATGGGTTCACCGTCACCGAAGTGCCGGTCCGGCACTATCCGCGCATTCACGGCTTGTCGAAGTACGGCATGGGAAACCGGCTCTTCAAATCACTCTACGATCTGATCGCCGTGCGCTGGATGATGGATCGGGTGTTGCGTTATAAATTCCGTGATAAGTGATCTGTGATGGGTGATCAGTGAGCGGAAACACCGTGGTCACGCATAAAGATCTCGACGTGTGGAAGAAATCCTTGGATCTCGCAGCGCACATTTACTCATTGACCTCGCGCTTTCCCAAAGAAGAACTCTACGGCCTCACGTCGCAGATGCGACGCGCTGCGGTCTCTATCCCAAGCAATATCTCGGAAGGAGCCGCGAGACATTCGAGAAAGGAATTTGTTCAATTCCTTCATGTGGCCTCGGGTTCAGTCGCCGAATTGGAGACCCAACTGGTTCTTGCGTCTCGGATGGGGCTTCTCCCTCCGAACACCTCTATGGCTCAAGTTGAAGAGATCAGAAAAATGCTCCTCGGGTTACTCCGCTCTCTGAAAAAGAAATCCATCACCCATCACTCATCACCCATCACGCCGCTTCTATGAGTCTTGAAACCATCTGGCTCGGCATCGGCTTCTTCGGCCAGGCCCTCTTTTTCGGCCGCTGGCTGGTCCAATGGATCGCGTCCGAGAAAAAGTCTGAGAGCCAGGTTCCTGTGTCGTTTTGGTATATGAGCCTGATCGGCGGGCTCATCACCTTGGCCTACGCGATCTATCGCCGAGACCCGGTCTTCATTGCCGGGCAAGGCGTGGGGTCTGTTGTGTACATTCGCAATCTGATGCTGATCCATCGTGCAAACCAAGCCAAGAATCAGAGCGGTCCGCCGACTCAACAATCATGATCGCTCGACCATCCACCTATCTACTCATGCGCACATCGCGCACGCCGTAGGATCACCCCGTGCTTGCTGACCGACAACCCAACCAGTTCGCGATGGTGGCGGCGCTTCTGGCCTTGTCGGGCCTGCTCTTCTTTCTCGGCCTCGGCGACATGGGGCTCACCGATCGCGATGAAGGACGGAACGCGGAAGCCGGCCGAGAAATGTTCGCCTCCGGCGATCTGATTACACCCACCTTCAACGGCGAACTGCGCGTCGCCAAACCGGTGTTTGTCTATTGGTTGATGACTGTGTCCTATCATGTGTTTGGGGTCAACGAATTCGCGGCCCGCGCGCCCTCCGCCCTGTTCGGAGTGGCGCTGATTCTGATGCACTATCTGTTTCTCACCCGGCTGCGCGGCTCTACCGTCGGGCTGTTCGGCGCGCTCATGCTCTTGTTGAACATCGAGATGCTCGCGCTGGGGCGCATGGCCATCACCGACAGCGCGCTGATCTTCTTCACGACCTTGTCGCTCTATGGATTCTGGCTGGGCCTGCATGAGCCGGGAGCAGGACGGCATTGGATGTGGGGGTTCTACGTCGGCATGGCCCTCGCCACCTTGACCAAAGGACCGATCGGATTTCTGATTCCTCCGCTTGCCGCCGGACTGTATTTAACAGCGACCCGCCGCTGGACGATCTTCTGGCAACGGGGCTTTCCCATCGCCGGCATACTGGTATTCCTCGTGCTCGCCGGCCCCTGGTACGTTGCCATGTTCCTCATCCATGGCGACGCCTATGGATCGCAGGCCAAAGTCCACACCGTCGGGCGATTCCTCGCTCCGATGGAGGGCCATGGAGTCGGCGTCTGGTTTTATATTCCGGTATTGCTTCTCGGCTTCTTTCCCTGGAGCCTGTTGTTGCCGGCTGGAATCTATCAAGCCTATCAGAGTTGGAAGGCCTGGCGGCGCAATGGGCAGGCCGATTCCGAGTCAGCAGACTCACGTGATTCAGCACAATCAGGAAATGGGCTGGAATGGTTTGCCGCACTGTGGCTGATCGGCACCTTCATATTTTTCACCCTGTCTTCCACCCGCCTGCCCCACTACATCGGCCCGTTATTCCCCGCCGCATCGTTGTTGGCAGCACTCTATTGGTCACGGGCGATGCACGACCCCTCCACCCCCTGGATACGAGGCTCGATTCACGCCATGACCGGTGTCGGTTATCTGTTAGCCATAGGATTTGCCTGCCTCCCATCGCTCTATAGAACGTTCGCCGGCAAAATGGTGAAGGAATTTCCCATGGCCCTCCAATTCGATTTGGGGATCGGCCCCTATATCCTCGCGGCAGTGGTCCTGATCGCGATGGGACTGGTCAGTTATTTCGGACTGAATGAGGAACGGCGGGGCATCGCCTTCGGCATCGCGGGAGGCGCCGTGACGACGGCATTTCTGCTGGCCCTGCTCACCGTCATCCCCGGCCTCAATCGCTATGCCATTGCCCCTCCGCAAGAATTGGCCTACGCGGCCGGATTGAATCTTGAACCGTCGGATCAGTTGATCGCCTTTGGAACCTTACGCCCTTCGATCTCGTTCTACTCACGGCGAACGGTGCTGTACGTGCCAACCAACGAACTCGACCGGTTGAAAGCCGCGCTGACACGACCAGGCCGCACGATGATCCTCACCCAGGAGGCGATGCAGGATTCCTTACCGAAAGAAGCGGAGACGTTTCAGCCCATCCTCAAGCGGCACGGCTATGTCCTCCTTGCCAGCCAACCGATCGTGACAATCCCAGAACGCGCGACGGCTCCGTCCCAAGCCTCTCCATCGAAGCCGTTCGGCCACTGACACAACACGTCGTTCGTATCTCGTCCAATGAACAGAGCCTATGGCGTATGGCTGATGGCAATACGTTCCGATCCGATCTCGTGCGACAAGCCATAGGCTATACGCTCTTTTCCCAACAGGATACGCTTCACGAGCAACGAATGATTATCAGAAGGGCAGGATGCCTCGTCCCGCGTAGTGGGTCAGAAGACCCAGTGCCACACCGACAAGCAAAGCACTTTCCCGTATCACCATCCCTCCACGCCCGTCAGATGGTTCCTCTTCCGGCGAGTTCACGGCGTTGAGCCAAGAGGCCACACCAGCCAATCCGGCCGCCGCGACGACATAGAGCGACGTGGTCAATGACGCCAGCCCATAACACAGCAACAGCAACGACATCAGGGCACGCCGGCGTGAAGCTGATCGTTCGGTGCCCATCCACTCGGTTCGCCGCAGCCACAAACCAGTCACGATGGCCACGAAACCAAGTCCCGTCAGCAGCAGACCGACGGGGCCTTGCTCTGGAGTACGGGCCAAGAACCAGAGAAGCGTCAACAGTGCGAGGGCGCCAACAGCGGAATGCCCGATCCCGTCCCGAAGGGAGGTGCGCCAGGCTTTCAATGGCGCTGCGCCAATCGCCCCGCTGATCACGCCCACGACAGCCCCGCCTACGACGTCGGTTGGGAAATGGGACCCGCGGAGGACACGGCTGAGCATGACGAATGCCGCCACCCCGATGCACAGGGGGGCAACGGCTGGAAATCGTTTGGCCAAGACCGTGGCCACGGCGAAACTGGCGGCGGAATGCCCGGAGGGAAACGAATCGTACCCTGACGTCCACGAGGGATCGAACTGCCAGTCGCCGGAATGGGCGAACTTTGGACGGGGCCTGCCGATCAGATGCTTGAGCCCATTGACCAGCAAGGCCGCGAGACCATGCGCCAGGAGCGTCTGGATTCCTGCATGTCTGACCACCGCCCATGAAAACAGCCATCCGGCTCCCACCAGGACGAGGCTCAAGCCAACAAGGTGCGTGCCTTCACCGATCCAATCGCCCGCATCGCTGGTGAAGGCCATCCATGGGATGGTGAGCTGGTTCCATGGAAGATGGATCGTGACCGAGCGCACATAACGGACAATCGAGAGATCGAACTGGGAGAGTCCGAGGAAGGTGATGACCAAGGAGAGGCAGGAACAGACTAGGAACGTGACTCCCATCCAGTGATCTGTGATGGGTGATGGGTGACCAGTCGTCGGACTACGGGAAAGCCCTTGATCTGCTTCTTCACGCATCACTCACGACTCATCACCGATCACGCATCACTGATCACCCATCACATCGAACGGGTTACGGGACCCAGTCCGCTAAGAAGACGTTGAATTCACCCGGCTCCTTCGCATGGCGATCCGACACCCACACCAAGCGTTTCCCGTCGGGAGAAAACATGGGGAAACTGTTGAACTTGCCTTCCACCGTGAGCCGTTCCAACCCTGTTCCGTCGTCATTCACCAGATAGAGATGGAAACTCGGCCGCCCGCCCTCTCCCCTGGTTTCCACATTGGAGGAAAAGATGATCCGCTTGCCATCGGGGTGAAAAAATGGGGAAAACGTCGAGGCATTGTTCGCTGTCACCTGCTTCTTGCCTGACCCATCGGCATTCATGACGTAGATCTCGAGCTGCCCCGGCTCCACCAGCCGTTGCGCCAAGAGTTCTTGATAGCGGGTGACTTCCGCGGGATCAGTCGGATGGGCGCCGCGATACACGATGCGCCGGCTGTCCGGCGAGAAAAACGCGCCGCCGTCGTACCCCACGTCGTCGGTAAGCCGCCGGATCCCCGTCCCGTCGAGATTCATGGCATAGAGATCGAGGTCTCCGTCCTTCACGGACGTCCACACAATGGTCTTCCCATCCGGCGAAATGGTCGCTTCCGCGTCATACCCGGGTGTCGACGTCAATCGCTGGAGATTCCGCCCATCGAGGTCCACAGCATAGAGATCGTAGTCATCGAGTGCCCATCGGTAGGCGCCGTCTCGTTTGGGCTTGGGAGGACACTCGGGTCCGGCCGCATGCGTCGAGGAGTAGAGGATGCGACGATCGCCTGGATAGAAGTAGCCACAGGTGGTGGAACCCTCGCCGGTGCTGACCAGTTGCACCTGTTTGCCCTCCACGTCCATCACATACATCTGATAACAGCCCAACCCCGCCTCGGCCGGCTTGCGTACAGACACCGATGAGTCCTTCGCCCATTTATTAGTCGATTGGAAAATTAGCTTGGTGCCGTCGAAGGAAAAATAGGCCTCGGCATTTTGGCGGCCGACGGTCAGTTGGCGAATATTGGCCAAGTGGCGCTCGGCTGAACCGGAGACGGCCTTTGCCGGCTCCTTCGGCACATCGGCGGCCCAGGCTCCGGCTTGCAGGCATCCCACGGCGCAGAGGCTCCACGACAGATTCTTCATCGACTTACTGAGTCGCATCGATCCGCACCTCCTTCGTCTCCGGCTGATTCTGCCACACGTCGCGTGTGATCGCCGCTCCGTCCTTGAAAATCACGTAACTCTGCCATCCGTAGTAAAACAAGTACCGTGAAGCATTGGCAACCGCTCCAGGGCTCACGCCATACAGGACCGTGAGGATACTGCCCGGCACCGACGCTCGATGACAGGAGAAGAGTGCCGCCATCTCCTGTCCCTCATAAGTCCGGCCATTGATGTCAAAACCCGTCGGTCTCAACGCAACCAGATTGCCGCACGACTGTTTCACGATCTGTTGGACGGCTCGTGCTTCGTCCGCGCCTGCCAATATCAGCACGGACCCGGTGGACGGAAGCGCCTCTCCTGCGGCAGACAACACTTTGGTCTTGCGAGATTCCGGTACCGATGTCTCTTGATCGGCCACGCGAGCGATGACCTGCTGCAATGGCGACGCCTCGTCAGCAAAGACCCTCACGATCGTCTTGTTCCGATCGGTCACATAGCCGTTCAGCATCGGCGGAAGTTGGGAACGTGCCAGCCGGCGGAATCCCATCAAGTCCGGATCCAGCCGCACCAGTATCGGCTGATCTGACACGGTAAACTCCGCTGCTGTTTCCGGTGACGAGTTGAGCGACACCCATCTGGTTTCTGTCGTCCCTGTAGTGGCGATGGTGACAGGAAGCGCCATCCGAAACGGTGTCCCGGCCTGTTGGACATGCACCGTCAGCTGCCACATGTTTCGACCGTCTTTGTCGGCGACGCGATGGGCATGGACCTCACCCAACGACAGGACCGGCGCGCCGGGCCGTTCAACCCATTGCTCGAAAAACCACCGCAGATCCCGTCGGGCCTCTTGTGCAAACACGGTCTCGATACTCTCCCAATCGGCGGGACGATCGCGATACCGGCCCACAAACGTCTTCAGCGCCCGCCAGAATGCCTCGTCGCCAATCTCACGCCGCAGCAGGTGAAACAGAAAGGCGGATTTTTGATAGCCGATGGCATTGTCCCGCTCATCGCTCTTCCTGACGAACTGCGCCACCGGGTAATCTTGGTCCGGAGCCACATAGACACTATACCCCTGGAGCATCATCCGCCGTTGCTCGATCGCCTGCTTGTCGTCATGATGTAATTCGTGCCAATAGTAGTTCGCCAGATAGGTCGTGAGTCCTTCGACCCAATTCCCTGAGCCATCTCGATTGAAAACCGAATTACCGATCCACGAATGGACGATTTCATGCCCCAGCGCATAGGGCTGCACGTAATGCCGCTTGATGCTGCCGCTGCCGAGGAGCGTGAACGACGGCATCCCAAGTCCGCTGGCGAAGAAGTTTTCCACGACCGCGAATTTGCCGAACGGGAAGGCGCCCAAAATCGGAATGTAGGCATCGAGATATTTCGCCGTGGCGTCCAGGTATTCATCCGCCAAAGCCGCGTTGTCGGGAAAGACATACGTCGCCAGTTCGACGCGCTGTCCGTCGCGGCTGGTCCATTCGCGTGACGTGACCGTAAACCGGTTGGCAACCAATGTCAGGGCCTCGGAGCGGTCCGCAACCACCCACGTCGATGACGTGCCGGTGCCGGTCGTCGCACTCTCCGTTTGTCGTCCCTGCGTGAGCGCAGTCCACCCATGAGGAACCTGGACCGTGAGTCGGTAGGTGCTATAGGACCCCTCGATGTCCGGATACCACTGGCTCTCGCCCCCCAAATACACCCCCTCCGGCCCGACATGTCCGGCGGTTTCGCTAGGTGTCACGAAGCGCAAGTGGCGGGGCTCTTTCGGAGGATCGTCGATGAAGCCCCGGTATGTCCAGGCCAATTTCACGCGCGTGCCATGCGCCTTGGGAAGTGTGACGAGGACGCGCTGGCGGGACTGTTGCGCGAAGAGTTCCGTGGTAAACGCCGCGGTCGAATCCGAAGGGCGAGACGTGCTCTGCCCCGTCGAAGACAGGACGGTCACGGACTCGACGCGCAACGACGGGGCAAGCGTAAAGGCCAGGCGCGTTGTCTCGATCGGGGCCTCGATGACGGTCTCATCGGTCGCCAGCAACTCGTGGGTGCCTGGAAACAGCTCGACGACAAGCTCGTGGCTGAGAATCAGGGGACGTGCCTCAACAGGCTGCGCAGCCAAGCCGCGTGCCATGCCGGGGCCGATGAGGAACAGGGTGAGAATTGCGGGGACACAGTATTTCCCGAGGGCCATCGGGAAACTTTTAGCACTCGCGGCAGACGAGTACAAGCTGGATCGCCGTGAGGAGGCGCTCCAGGTCGATCGGCTTGACTAGGACCTCCTGAGGGCCTAACGCCCAGGCCTCTTCCAGCAACTCTTCGTTGTGGCTCCCAGTCATGATGATGATGCCACCGGAAAATTCTTTCTCGCGCAAGGCGCGTAACACCTGTAACCCCGACATCCCCGGCATCACGAGATCCAGCAAGATGGCATCCGGCAACACGTCTTCGGCCATGCGCAAGGCGTCTTGCCCGTCATTCACGCCGAGCGCGCGGTAGCCGCGCAAACTCAAGAATTGGACGAGCAGATCACACACCAGGGGATCGTCGTCGATCACGAGGACCGATTCATCGGTCGGCTTCATCGGATGGCCGTTGTCTAACGCAACCGATACCGCACTCGGTCGCGCTGGAAGCTGTGAGACCCGGTGCACGGCCTCGACCAGGACATCCAACGACAACCCCTTGCGGATAAAATCGGTGACGCGCAAATCCCGCGCTTGGTTCTCTTGGACCTCCGTCGCCCCGCCGCCAAGGACAATCACCGGCGCATGGGGATCAATGGCACGGATCTCCTTCAACACCGTCAAGCCGTCCATTTCGGGCATGCGCAAGTCCAACAGCGTGACTCGCGGCATATGTTTGCGAAAGAGATTCAGCCCATCAATCCCGCTCGTGGCGGACAGCACGTGATACCCATGGCGGGTGAAGACGTGCTGGAGCAAATCGCAGTTCATTTGATCGTCGTCGACGATCAAGAGCGTCATCATCGCCATCCATTCCCTTCGCTCAACCGAGGCCGAACACCCAGCCGACCTGGCCCTACGCGCAAAAGAATAGCACGGACCAGGAGAAGCAAGAAGCAAAATGCAGGGTTAGCCCTCGGCTGAGGACTGTCCAAACAGTGCCGCAACGAACGCCTCGGGGTTGAAATCTTGCAAGTCGTCGATCCCCTCGCCGACCCCGACCAGCCGAACAGGGATCTTGAACTCCTCGGCAATGGCCACAACGATGCCGCCGCGCGCGGTGCCATCCAGCTTCGTCAAGACCAGCCCTGTCACGCCCACCGCCTCATGGAACAATCGGGCTTGCGCCAAGGCGTTCTGCCCGACCGTGGCGTCCAGGACCAGCAGGACTTCATGTGGCGCCCCGGGAAGTTCGCGTTCGATCACACGTTTGACCTTGCGCAGTTCATCCATCAGATTGGCCTTCGTATGCAGGCGGCCGGCCGTATCGATCAGCACAATGTCCGCCGACCGCGCTTTGGCCGCCGCCATGCCGTCGAACGCCACCGCCGCCGGATCGGCCCCGTGCCGCTGGCGAATCATCTGGACACCGATCCGATCGGCCCAGACTTGCAATTGATCGATTGCCGCGGCCCGAAACGTGTCACCGGCCACCAGCAGCGGCTGCCGCCCGCGCTGGGTCAGGCGTTGTGCCAGCTTGGCAATCGTCGTGGTTTTCCCAACTCCGTTCACGCCAACCACCAAGGTGACGAACGGTTTGGAGCTCTGTTCGACCAACTGTTCGAACGACGGACCGGACACCTGTGCGAGGATGTCGTACAGGCTGCGGCTCAGGACGTTCTGAAGTCCCTGGACGGTCGCCGCCTGCTCACCACGCGCTTGCTCGTTGACTTGCCGCATCAGCCGATCCACGACGCGGCCGCCTAAATCGGCGCCCAGCAGCGCCGCTTCAAGTTCTTCCAACAGCGCCGGTTCCGGCGTGCGGCCCAAGAACCGGTCAAGCGATTGCCGCACGGCAAACCGGGTCTTGCTGAGCCCTTCATTCAGTCGCTGGAACCATCCCACGATTAGTGTGTCCTTACACGCCGGCCCACGCGGCGGATAACGAGACGCGGCACGGGATTCAACATGTTGACGATCGCCGTTTCGCGGCGGCGCATGCGCACCGCCTCCCGTGCGCTTCGTTCGTGGTCATACCCACACAGATGGAGCACCCCGTGCACCAGCAACGCAGCCAGTTCGTCCCCCAAAGATCGTCCGGACGCGTGGGCTTGGCGACGCGCCGTCGGCACCGAGATCACCACGTCACCCAGCATGTCCGGCACGAGATGAGCGGCCCGCGACGGAAGCATCTTCCGTTTCACTCGTGGCCTCTTACCTCTTGCCCCTTGCCTCACGCCCGCATGAATGTCTCGCATGGGAAACGCCAGGACATCTGTGGTGCGATCTTTTTTGCGATACATGCGGTTCAATCGGCGCATGCGGCGGTCGCCCACCAACTCCAGACTCAGTTCCGATTGCGACTCCCCGACGGACGTCAAAATGGACTCCGCCGCGCGCACCAACGAGGCTTGCTGCTTGGCGACATGCCGAAGCCATACGCGAAGATAGACAGCCATCAGCTCACATTATTCAGGACGGTTCGTGACCCTTCGACAAGCTCAGGGTCCCGAGCATCGTCGAGGGACGAAACCGCCCAGACGCCAGGCGAGACGGGCGCGCGGAATCCCGAGAGGCCGAGGCATACTTGAAACAGTATGTTGAGGTCACGAGGGGCGAGCCTGCCAAACCGAGCTTGCTCGTGCCGACGCGTTCGATCACCTCGCGACGGATAGTTCTTTTGCATTCGACTTCGCGGCCAGGCTTGTCGTAGCGGCGTATCGGCGGTTGCAGTAGAATCGCTCATGAATAATGTGGGCTAGTGAGGTTGGCCCGAGGAGTCTCGATGCGGTGGCGTAACCGGGGACGGCTTGCGAGCGAGAGACGAAGCCCCGTGCCGTCCGGCTGGTCGTGAGGCACTGCCGGCATCCGGTTGATGACGATCATAGGCCTTGATGATCTCCTGGACCAACCGATGCCGCACCACGTCCGTCTCGTCGAAATAGACGAAGGTGATGCCCTCGATATCGCACAAGATGTCTTTGATTTCGATGAGCCCGGAGACACGATCGCTCGGCAAGTCTACCTGTGTAATATCGCCCGTCACGACGACTTTCGAGTGAAAGCCCAGCCGAGTCAAAAACATCTTCATCTGTTCAGCCGTGGCGTTTTGCGCCTCGTCCAGAATGACGAAGGAGTCGTTGAGCGTCCGTCCGCGCATGAACGCCAGCGGCGCGATTTCGATATCGCCCCGTTCGATCAGACGGTTGGCCCGTTCCATATCCATCATGTCGAACAACGCGTCGTAGAGCGGACGCAGGTAGGGATTCACCTTCTCGTAGATGTCGCCCGGCAAAAAACCGAGTTTCTCTCCGGCCTCGACCGCCGGCCGGGCCAAAATGATTCGGCTTACCTCTTTGTTCATCAACGCGCTCACCGCCATGGCCATGGCGAGGTAGGTCTTGCCCGTTCCTGCGGGCCCAATGGCAATGACGACATCATGCCGCTCGATCGCGTCGATATAAGTTTTCTGTGTGGGAGTTTTGGGACCGATGAACCGTTTGTTCGTCACGATCGCAGCCTGGCCGCCGAGCACGTCCTTCACGGAAGCATCGGGACTATGGCGTAAGGCGTTGAGCGCTTGCGTCACATCTTCGGCATGCAGCGAGACACCGTCTTGCGTCAACGAGGCGAGTTCCAGAAGGATGCGTTCCGCTTGGCGAACGGCTTCAGGGAGACCGTCCAGCGTCAGTTCCTCCCCGCGCGCCGACAGTCGCACACCCAATTCGGCTTCGATTAACTTCAAGTGCCGGTCATGATGACCGAACAGAACGGCGGTGTTGGTGCCTTCTCGTAGTTTGAGCTTACGCACGAGTGCGACGTGGGATCGCCCCCCTAGGACAACTGCCGGAATTCTAACAAACGGTTGGAAGATCTGGCAAGAACCGTCGCTCTTCGATCCGAGTCAGGTCTCGAATCACGAGCCGTTACCGCTGCGTGAACTCTCTTGCGGAGCCTGTACGCTCGTCGGGACGGACAGGTCAAACTCTTGCCACGTCCGGCCTCCTTTTCCATCGAGAGCCACGACCTTAACACGATGCGTTCCTTGAATGGCAGAGGATGGTTTCCAGGTCAGGCGCCCCGTGGAACGATCGATGCTCATCCCGCTGGGGGCTGTCTCCAATTCGAAGGCTACCGCGTCGCCTTCAGGATCCTTTGCTTCAACCGCATATTCATATGATTCCGCATTGGCCATCATCATCGGCGTCGAGAGAATCTTAGGAGGATTGTTGCCGCGCGGCGCTGATCAGACCGACCACAATGCCAGGAAAGGTCACCACATTCGGAATAATCTTGTGGGAGAGGTCCGTCCCGGTCACGACGAGCAACGCCGAGTAGAGCATTCCATAGACAGCCGTGGACCACTCAGGTCCGAAGAACCAGAGCAACCCCACATAGCCGACTGCATTGAGAAGCTCCACCGCCGGATAGCGCCAAGAGATGCGGGTCTGACAGTGCCGGCACCGGCCGGCCAGCACGAGGTAGCTGACGATCGGAATATTGTCGTACCAGGCAATGGCATGAGAACAGCTCGGGCAATGAGACCCGGGCCACGCAATCGATTCGCGCCGTGGCAGGCGGTAAATGCAGACATTGAGGAAACTGCCGATCAGCGCGCCGAATAAGCCGACAATCAGATAGACAGACAGCATGCGATCAACCCTGACAGGAAAACTCACTGGCGATTCTGACTGGTCTACACATTCCTTCACCGTTGGAGTCACAACCCGGGCCTCTGACTCGGGCCGGCGCCCTCCATTTACATTTCTTAGCAAGTATCCCTATAATGTATCCTTCGTTTCCCAGCATCGATGGTCCCTGACAGTCGACTGCCAGTATACCTTAATTGCCTGCCAAGCAAAGGAGAAGCGAGCATCATGGCGAAAGCAACTGGAAAACCCAAAGCCAGAAAGTCTCTGGCGGACCTTGAGCCGCCTCCACGCGCCAAGCGGCCGGAGTCACTGACGTCACGCGAGCAGGAAATTCTGGAATTGATCTGGGCTGGCTTCAAGAACAAGGAAATCGGTCAGCGGTTGAAAATCAGTGTGAAGACCGTCGAAGCCCACCGGGCGAATATGATGAAGAAGTTGCGGGTCTCGAACACCGCCCAACTGCTCAAGACCGCCATCCAGAGCGGGGCACTCAAGATCCGATAGGCTTCGGCTTTCCTCGCTGCCGGACCGCTTCGAATACCACGACCGCCACGGCTGCCGATACGTTCAAGGACTCAACGTGCCCCTTCATCGGGATGCTGATGTGCCCATCGCACGCTTTCAGCACACCTGGCCTGATCCCCTCCCCTTCTCCGCCGAACACAAGAGCCGTCGGCCCAGCCATGTCGAGGCTCGTATAGACCGTTGCCGCGGAGGGCTCGACTCCGTAGATCCACAGGCCACGCTCCTTGAGTTCTCCAATGAGATGGGTCACATTCACGACCCGTCCGACCAACATGTGATCGATGGCGCCGGCTGAGACCTTGGCGACGACCGAGGTCAGCCCCGCTGCACGACGCTCCGGAATGAATACCCCGTGGACTCCCGCCGCTTCAGCGGTCCGCAACGCCGCGCCCAAGTTGTGGGGATCCTCGACGCCGTCCAGGATCAACACGAACGGCGGTTCGCCTCGTGTCCGAGCCCGCTCAAGAATCTCATCAATCGAGCTGTAGGATTTGGCCGCGACAAACGCGACGATACCTTGATGGTTGCCTTGAGGAACCAGCCGATCGAATGCGGCTGGCGGTTCGACATGGACTGGAATACGCTTCGCTCTCGCCGATTCGACGAGATCCCCGAATTGCCGATCAGTCCGCAAAACCAACAGACGTTGAAGCGGACGCGTTCCGGCTTTGAGCGCCTCGCGGACGGCGTGCAGGCCATACAGAATCTCTGGCGGCCTATCGCTTCCACCGGCTGGTGCCGTCGGGTTTGTCTTCGATCGTGATCCCCAGCGCATTGAGTTCTTTCCTGATCGCGTCGGCGCGTGTGAAGTCTTTTCGCTTTTTGGCTTCTCGCCTCTCGACAAGCTTTGATTCGATTTCGCTCCCGGAAATCTGATTGTGCCCAGGTTCGGCCTTTATTCCATACTCCCAGCGATCTAACTGAAAGAGCCCCAGCACAGCTCCCAACTCTCGGAAAGCTTGCAGGGCATCCTGTCTACCCTGCGCTGACAATCCAACGCCAAGCAGTCTATTCACCTCGCCTCGAAGGAGTTGGAGCTCGGCAATCGCCATAGGCGTATTCAAGTCGGTGTCCATCGACGACTTGAATCCTTCTCGTGTTTTATCGATCACAGATTGGAGACTCTTGTCATCTTCAGTACGGCCGTCTCGCTCCCTCAATCGATTGAACAATCCGTAAAATCCTTCCAGAACTTGTTTCGCTTCATCGATTGCCCTATCTGAGAAATCCAGAGGACCGTGATAATGGGTTGATAAGAGAAAGAATCTCAGCACCTCCCCCGTCACGTCACTTGACCACTTAGACTTCTCGAAAATCTCTCGGATCGTAAAGAAGTTCCCCAAGGACTTCGACATCTTCTCCTGGTTGATCTGTACGAAGCCGTTATGGATCCAGTAGCGAGCGAATTCTTTCCCGGTCGCGCCGCATGATTGAGCGATCTCGTTTTCATGGTGCGGAAAGATGAGATCCATTCCGCCCCCATGAATATCGAAGGTCTCACCGAGATGCCGGATCGACATGGCGGAACACTCGATATGCCAGCCCGGACGGCCGGCCCCCCATGGACTTGGCCAGGACGGCTCGCCCGGCTTGCTGCTTTTCCACAGGGCGAAATCCATCGGATGCCGTTTACGTTCATCGACGTCCACGCGCGCCCCGGCTTGCAGGTCTTCCAGCCGCCTCTTTGAAAGACGCCCATACTCGGGATACTTGGCCACATCAAAATACACGTCACCGTCGATGTGATAGGCCAAACCCTTCTTAATCAATGTCCCTGTCAGCTCAATCATGTCGGCCATATGTTCTGTGGCCTTGGGCTCGACCGATGCCGGACGTACGCCGAGCTTTCCCATATCCTCGTGGTAGGCATCGATGTACTTCGTGGTAATAGCCTCGCAAGTAACTCCTTGCTCATGAGCCCGCTTGATGATCTTGTCGTCCACATCGGTGAAATTCTTCACGAAGGTCACGTGATACCCGCTGTATTCCAGGTATCGGCGGAGCACATCGAACACCAGCGCGCTGCGCGCATGGCCGATGTGGCAATAGTCATAGACCGTCACCCCGCAGACATACAGGCGGACCTTCTTCGGCTCGATCGGCTCGAAGGGTTCCCGTTTCCCGGTGAGCGTATTGAAAAGCTGGAGCATGGGATTACGATCCAGGATTGGGGCTGCGCCTCGGCCAGTGAGACCAGAGGAAGTAGCCCACGGCCAATGCAATCGCGATTCCGATGACGACATCAAACTGATGGAAGTAGCCCCGCAGATTATCCCACTCTTCGCCCATCCGGACACCGATATAGGCCAGCAGATAACACCAGGGCAGGGCCCCAATAAAGGTAAAAATCACGAATCGGGGAAAGTTCATTTTCGCAATCCCGGCAGGCAAGGAGATAAAGGTCCGCACGACCGGCAGCATCCGTCCGAAAAATACGGCAGCTTCTCCATGCTTCGCGAACCACCGGTCGGCAACATCGAGATCATGGTGGGAGACCAGGAAATATCGCCCATATCGCTCGACGAAAGGGCGCCCGCCCCACACGCCCGCATAGTACGCGACGATCGATCCCAGTACATTGCCTACGGCTCCCGCTAACGTCACACCCAGCATGGTGAACTGTCCGGTCGTGACCAGATAACCGGAAAACGGCATGATGATCTCGCTCGGCAACGGAATACAGGCGCTCTCGATCGCCATCGTCAGCAAGATGCCGCTGTAGCCCATCAAGGAGATCGTGTTGATCACGAACTTGCTCAGCTCGGTGATGATCCATTCGATCACGTTTCCGATCATGCTCATCGGCGATCCTTTGGCCGTCTCGGCGACCGATGGCCGCTCGCGCCTCGTCTCGCGCGCAGCGCGTATTCCCATGCTCTGAATCGGTCGAGCGCTTCATAATGCGTGCTGTCGAGTCTGATGGGCGTCAGCGACGCAGCCCCGTCGGCAATGGCCTCATGATCCGCATCTTTGCTGCGGCTCCAGGACGTGCGAGTCCCGGCGATCCAATAGTAGTTGCGCCCATGGGGGTCCACTTTTTCGATGATGGGATTGTCAAACCGCCGGCGGCTGAGACAGGTCACGCGCACACCACGCGTCGCACTCAGCGGCCGGTCTGGGACATTGAGGTTGAGCAGCGTCTCTTCCGGCAGACCCTGTTCGAGAATGAGCCGCGCAACCCGAACGGCATAATGCGCCCCGACTGGGAATCGAAAACGTTCCCGCCCTTCCTGCGACACGGCCAATGACGGCACACCGAGAATCGTGCCTTCCACCGCCGCCGACACCGTCCCCGAATACAACACATCGTCGCCCAGGTTCACCCCCTTGTTGATGCCGGACACGAGCAAATGCGGGCGCTTGGGCATGATCTTGAGCAGCGCCAAGTTGACGCAATCCACGGGCGTGCCGTTGACAAAATAGGTCCGTACTCCTGTGTGGTGAACCCGTAGCGGTTTATGGAGCGTCACGGCATGCGCGACCGCCGTGCGCTCTCGGTCGGGAGCCACGACCCACACCTCACCCAGTTTCGAGAGGGCGGACGCCAATGCCATCAGGCCGGCGGACTGGATGCCGTCGTCATTGGTCACGAGAATTCGGATACGGCCGGTCGGCATAAAAAAAGCTGCCTAGCGCAGCTCCTTCTTTCAAAGCTGAAGAATCTTAGCCGAGTCTTCAACTTTCTTCTTCGTCTCAGTCCTCAGTCCTCAATACTCGGCACTTCCTATTATTTGGTCGGGGCGGCGGGATTTGAACCCACGACCACTCGCACCCCAAGCGAGTACGCTACCGGGCTGCGCTACGCCCCGACGTGTTTTCTCTGGAATTACAATCTGCGCTATTGTCCCTTGCGGCGCTATGGAAAGGCAATGGGAAGGTTCGGTTCGCCCCTACCGTGCATGCGACTCAATGATTTTTACAATGGCTTGCAAATCGCCCCTGAGTTTTTTTGCCATCTCTTTCGGCCGCAACGGCCGGGATGCAGCCCGCCCACGCCTGGCCCAATAGCGCTTCACCCCTTCCAATGTATGCCCTTCCTCATAGAGCATGCGCTTAATTTCCAATACGGTCTCAATGTCGCGCTGCACATACAGCCGCTGATTTCCTCTGCTTTTCTTGGGCTTGAGAAAACTGAATTCGGATTCCCAGAACCGCAGCACGTAGGCCGGCAGTTTGGTCATCCGGCTCACTTCCCCGATTTTATAGAAGATTTTGCTTCCCAGCCTGGGCTCAGTTCCCATGACCGGCCCTCAGTCACGTTTCACAATACTAGAGAGGGATGCGAGGAGGAAGCGGGTGGTTGTCTTCAGCATCCTGCTACGAATTGACGTACTTCTTGAACACTTGGCTTGGACGGAACGTCACGACACGACGGGGCGTAATACCGATCTCCTCTCCCGTCCGAGGATTCCGGCCCTTGCGGGCCCCCTTGCTGCGCACGACAAAATTGCCGAATCCCGCAATCTTGACCGACTCCCCTTTGTGCAACACGGACTTCAACATGTTGAGGACCAGCTCGACGATGTCGGCCGCTTCATTTTTTGAGATGCCGACCTGCTTGAAAATTTCGTTCGCAATATCAGCCTTCCTCATGCATCCCCCTTAGACACCCACTGCCATCCCCATGGCCTATTGCGAGAGGCCCGACCTTCATGCGGAGAGTTTAGCTTAAGTTACGTAAGGTTATGAGTCCTGTCAAGAATAAATTTGGTGAGGCCCAACCCCTGAGGTCACTTTTTCGCCAAGAGTTTATATTCGATGCTGTCGGCCAACGCCTGCCACGTCGCTTCGATAATGTTCTCCGAGACCCCGACCGTTCCCCACTTATCCTTGTGATCGCCCGATTCGATCAAGACGCGAACTTTTGATCCTGTGCCTTGATTCGCCGCCAAGACCCGCACCTTGTAGTCGAGCAATTTCACTTCCGCGAGTTGGGGGTAGAATTTTTCCAACGACTTGCGCAGCGCATGGTCCAACGCACTGACCGGCCCGGCTCCAACGGCCGCCGTATGTTCCACCACGTCGCCGACCTTGATCATCACCGTCGCCTCTGAAAACGGGGCGCCGTCGTCCTGCTTCTTTTCGACGATGACCCGAAATCCCAACAACTGAAACGAGGGCTTGTGGCTTCCCATGGCCTTCCGCATGAGCAGTTCGAATGAGCCTTCCGCGCCCTCGAACTGATAGCCTTGGCTTTCCCGGTCCTTGAGGGTGTTGATTAACTCATGGACCTTGGAGTGATCCTTCGACAGCTTGATGCCGAAGGCCTCGATCTTGTCCAGGAGGCCGCTGCGGCCCGCGTAGTCAGAAACTAACACCCGCTGCCGATTACCCACGTGGGTTGGATTGATATGTTCGTAGGTCACCGGATTCTTGAGGACCGCATGGATATGCACCCCGCCCTTGTGCGCAAAGGCTGAATCACCGACGTAGGGCTGGTGCTTGTTGGGCATCAGATTGGCGATCTCGGTGACAAACCCCGAGACTTCCTTCAAGCGGCTCAGCCGATCCGTCAGCGCCGGCCGTTTCATCTTCAATTCCAAATTAGGAACGATCGAACAGAGATTGGCGTTGCCGCACCGCTCCCCGATGCCGTTGATCGTCCCTTGCACCTGCACAATCCCCGTTTCGATCGCCACCAGTGAGTTCGCCACCGCCATGTCGCAATCGTTGTGCGCATGGATGCCCAACGGCACGGGACATTCTTGGCGGACAACCCCGCAGATCTCCCGGATTTCCCACGGCATGGTTCCACCGTTGGTGTCGCAGAGAATCACCCGCTCCGCCCCGGCTTCCACCGCTTTTCTGATGGTGTTGAGGGCGTACTCGGGATTCGTCTTGTACCCGTCGAAAAAATGCTCCGCATCATAGAACACCCGGCGTCCCTTGCTCTTGAGATACGCGACGGAATCGCCGATCAATTCCAGATTCTTGGCCAGGGAGATGCCGAGCGCGTCGGTCACGTGCAACGACCAGGTCTTCCCAAAGAGGGTAATCGTCTTGGTTTCTGCGGCAATCAGCGCTTGGAGATTGGGGTCCTCACGCACGGAGTGGCTGGCCTTCCTTGTCGAACCAAAGGCAATGACGGTCGCATGCTTCAACGGAACCGTTTTGATCATCCGGAAGAATTCGATGTCCTTTGGATTGGCACCAGGCCACCCGCCCTCGATGAAATGGACGCCGAGCTCATCAAGCTTTTGCGCAACACGGACCTTGTCTTCTGCCGAAAAGCTGACATCTTCCGCCTGCGCGCCGTCGCGGAGCGTTGTGTCATAGATTTCCAACTTCGCCGCCTGATCGGCGGATGGTCTGACGACAGAAACCGGAGCCCGTTCACGGGCAGCGCGGGAAGTACGCGATTGTTTGGTCTTTCTAGCCATGGGGAGAAAGGGTACCAGGAGAGGGGCTCCCCTGTCGAGCCGTCAAAGGTCTAGGGCTTCCCGGTCGGGCCGTCGCCTGACTTTCTCGCCGACCGGGACGATGCGGCCGTCGGTGAAGGTCTTCTGTTCCGTGAACGAGTGCGGATCGTTGTCCCATCCCGATTGGACGAGTTTCGGAAGCACATATTTGCGGCAGGTGTCGGCTTCTGTGATCATGCCTCGCCAACCAAAGGATAGGCCTTGAAGCGCTGAAGCTTACCCCTTTCCTGTAGAGAAATCACTCTGAGGCTCAGTAATGGGCGGCAAAGACGGTCGGTTGATGGGATGGGAGCTTGAAGGATCGGACGGGGGGAGAAGAGATTCCGGCCCCATTACTCACGAAGCGCGAGGTGCTTGTGAGTGTCAGGCCTTGGCCGGACCGTTTCAGGATTGCACTTGATCAAGACCGAACGCCGAATGTAGGGAGCGCATCGCGAGCTCAAGGTACTTTTCGTCGACCACGCAGGAGATTTTGATCTCGGAGGTGCTGATCATCATGATGTTGATCCCCTCGCGCGCGAGCACCTCGAACATCTTGGCCGCCACGCCCGAATGGGATCGCATCCCCACCCCGATGAGCGAGACTTTGGCGATCGCCTCGGTCACGGCCACCGACTTGGCCTCAATATCCTTGGCCACGGCTTGGATGATCGGCACGGCCTTTTTCAGGTCGGCTTTGGGGACCGTGAAGGAGAGATCCGTCGCGGCGGTCTGGCTGATATTCTGAATGATCATGTCCACATTGATGTGGGCCTCCGCCACGGTGCCGAAAATCCGCGCGGCGACTCCCGGCTTGTCCGGCACGCCGACGATCGTGATCTTCGCCTGATTGCGGTCTCCAGTGACTCCGGCGACCGCCGCCGCTTCCATATCCGTATCTTCTTTCGTCACGAGGGTTCCCTTCCCTTCTTTGAAGCTCGAGTTCACCTCCACCGGCACGTTGAATTTGGCGGCGAACTCCACCGACCTGGTCTGGAGGACTTTGGCGCCCAGGCTGGCCATTTCGAGCATCTCTTCGTAGGAGATCCTGTCAATGCGTCTCGCCGCCGGCACGATATTCGGGTCCGCCGTGTAGACGCCATCGACGTCGGTGTAGATGATGCACCGGTCGGCCTTCAACGCCGCGGCCAGCGCCACAGCGGACAAGTCAGACCCACCGCGCCCCAACGTCGTCACATCGGACTGCTCGTTGATGCCCTGAAAGCCCGCCACGACTGGAACAATCCCTTCCTCCAGCGCCTCGCGAATTCGATCGGCCGTAACCCGCGCGATGCGCGCGTTGGTATGGGCGCTGTCGGTGATGATGCCGACTTGCCGGCCCGTATAGGACCGCGCATTGATCCCCCGCCCACGGAGCTCCATGGCCAGCAGCGCGATGGTGACTCGCTCGCCGGTGGAGAGCAGCATGTCCATTTCCCGCTCGTCCGGAGTCGGCGTGGCTTGCTGGGCCAGCTTGATCAGACGGTCCGTTTCGCCGCTCATCGCGGACAGCACCACAACGGTCCGAGACCCCTCCTGTAGCGTCCGCGCCACCCGGTCCGCGACCCGGTGAATCCGCTCTATTGATCCGACGGACGTCCCGCCGTATTTCTGGACGATCAAGGCCACCGATTTCACCCGTTCGCAAAGAGGCGGTTGATGAATTTGGTGGCGTCACGAGGCGGAAGGTTCGAGGCCTGCGCGTCGGACTCCGTGAACCGCCGACCGGCGGCTACAGAACCCTGTTTACCGCCTTCTCCAAACGCATAGATGGGCAACCCCTCCGCTTTGCCATGATCACTCACCACCAAATACCGATACGGCCCCTGTTTGGCCAATCCCTCGATCAATGGTCCGACCAAATCTCGATCGAACGCCTCGATGCCTCGCACCTTCGCGTTCATGTCGGCGCTGTGGATCACGTCGTCCGTCAGGCCCGCATGCACGTAGATGAAGTCTTTCTTGGCGCATTCCGCCAGCGCCGCGTCCGCCTTCGCGCGGAGGTCTCCACCGGCCAACCGATCGGGGTCCACTGCGTCAAGTCCCGCACAGATGCCGATGCCGCGTGGCACATCGCTCGTCGCCACCACCGTGCCCTTGATCCGGTACTTTTCCGGCAGGCTCGGCCACATCACGGCCCGGCCTTCGCCCCAGAGCCAAACGCAGTTCGCAGGTTTTTTCCCCGCCGCCATGCGCTCATCATTGACGGGATGATCACGCAGAATCAAATGCGAGGCATCCATCAGCTTTCGCAGAATATCCGCCCCGTCCCCTTTGGGCAACGCATCCGTAATAGCCCGGCCAAGCACCGTCCGCGGATCGGCGCAGAGGGCTCTCGGTTTTCCATTCACCCACACCATGAGATGACGATGGCCGGTTCCGGGGAAAAATTGGATGGTCTCGGACCCGAGCTGTTCATTGATGGCCTCGATCAATTCCCGCGCGTCTTCGGTCTCGATCAAGCCTCCCGTCGCATCGTCCATGACGACATGCGGGCCCAATTTCTTGATGTCGCCGCCGGGCTTTCCACCTTCTGGTTTCAGGGTGACCATGGTGCAGCGATACACCACGTCATGTTCCGTCACGGACACTCCTAGGCTCGCCGCTTCGAGCGGGCCTGGACCTTGGTAGTACTTTTTGGGGTCATATCCGAGGATCGCCGTGCCGCTCAAGCCGCTGCCGTGCATCACACGGTCGGAGGGAATCACGAGCTGGCCGAGTTCTCCGGCCTGCGCCAGACGGTCGAGATGCGGAGTGACCGAGGCTTGGAGCGGAGTGCGCCCGCCGAGTTCTTGCCGGGGTTGATCGGCCATTCCGCCGGCATGCACGATCACGTATTTCATCTGGACTGCACCACGCTCATATCTGCAACAGCCGGGCGACATCCTCGCGTGTCGCCTTGACGGTTAGGGGAGGTTTCGACACACCGATGGCGGTATCGGCGTCTTTTAGGCCATGCCCGGTCAGCGTGCACACCACGGTGTCGCCTTCCCGCAACGCACCCGCCCGATGCAATTTCGCCACGCCCGCAACTGATGCGGCGGACGCCGGTTCGCAAAACACGCCTTCCGCCGCCGCCACAGCCGCATAGGCCTGAAGAATTTCCTCATCCGTCACCATGTCGATGGCGCCGGAAGATTCTTGGACCGCGGTCACAGCCGAGGACCAGCTGGCCGGATTGCCGATCCGAATCGCCGTAGCCACGGTGTGCGGCTGCTCGACGACCCGGCCCAGCACGATCGGAGCCGCCCCCGCCGCTTGAAATCCCATCATGCGGGGCAGCTTGGCAATTTGATTGGCCTGGCGATATTCGCGGTAGCCCTTCCAGTAGGCCGTGATGTTCCCGGCGTTGCCGACCGGCAGCACATGGAGGTTCGGAGCCTCACCGAGCTGATCGCAGACCTCGAATGCGGCGGTCTTCTGCCCCTCGATACGGAAAGGATTCAAGGAATTCACCAACTCGATGTGATGGGCGGCTGAGAGATCCTTGACCAGCGTCAAGGCTTGATCGAAATTCCCTTCGATTTGAATCACCGTCGCCTGGTGCATCATCGCTTGGGAAAGTTTCCCCATCGCGATTTTCCCGGCCGGGATCAAGACGTAGACGGCCAGCCCTGCGCGGGCCCCATAGGCGGCCGCCGACGCGGACGTATTGCCGGTGGAGGCGCACATGACGGCTCGCGCGCCGTGTTCGGCCGCTTTCGATATGGCCATCGTCATGCCGCGGTCTTTGAAGGAGCCGGTGGGATTCATCCCCTCGAACTTGAGATACAGATCGATGCCCGGCGCAATCGCCTTGGCCAGCCGCGCGGCGCGAATCAGCGGCGTATTGCCCTCCGCCAAACTGATGATCGGCGTCTTCTCCGACACCGGAAGAAACTTCCGATACTCCTCGATGATGCCGCGCCAGCGATTCATCCGATCACTCGCCTGTCACTCGTCTCTGCCTTCTACCCGAATCAGGATCGCCGGTTCGGACACGAAGGGTTTGCGGTTGATCTCGCGAAGCGCGGTCTGCACGTCGCGCTCTCGGGCCATATGCGTCTTGATGACCACCGGCACGGTTTGCCCTTCCCGGCGTCCCTGCTGCAGCATCGATGAGATACTGATTCCGCAGCGGCCCAGCTCACCAGCGATTTGCGCCAACACGCCAGGACGGTCTACCACCATGAACCGCAGATAGTAGAGCGAACTGATCTCTTCCATCGGTTTCATGCGCAGCGGCCGCCGCTGGTCCTGTTGGAACGACGCGGGAGGCACACGTCCCACCGCGCTCTTGAGCAGATTCCGTCCGATGGCGATCACGTCGCTCACCACGGCGCTTCCGGTCGGCATCGAGCCGGCCCCCCGGCCATAGAGCACCACGTCCCCAACCGCATCGCCAACCAACTGGATCGCGTTGTAGACCCCCTCAACTTGCGCGAGAGGGGAGCGCGAGGACAACATCGTGGGGTGCACTCGGGCTTCTACTTCACCGTCCACGAGCTTGGCAATGCCCAACAGCTTGATGGTAAAGCCGAACTCTTTCGCATAGGCGATGTCGGTCGGCGTGATGTGGGTGATGCCTTCCGTGTAGATCTCTTTGAAATTCACGGGCGTGCCATAGGCAAGGCTGACCAGAATCGCAAGCTTGTGCGCCGAATCGATGCCCCCCACGTCGAAGGCGGGGTCCGCCTCGGCATACCCGGCTTGCTGCGCGTCTTTGAGCACGGCCTCGAAACCATGGCCGTCATGTGTCATCCGCGACAGAATGTAATTCGATGTGCCGTTGATAATGCCGTAAATGGATTGGAGCGTATTACCCGCCAAGCCTTCCGTCAGCGCCCGAATGACGGGGATACCCCCGCCCACACTGGCCTCGAATCCCACATCCACGCCCTTGCGCGACGCGGCCTCGAAAATCTCTTCGCCGTGGAGTGCTAACAGCGCCTTGTTGGCCGTGACCACGTGTTTGCCGGCGCCGATCGCCTCGAGGATAACCCGTTTGGCGATGTCGTAGCCGCCGATCAACTCGATGACGATATCGATAGCGGGATCGTTGAGCACCTGCTTCGCGTCGGTCGTCAACACACCGGGAGGAAGTGACAGGCCGCGGTCTCGTGTGATGTCGAGGTCCGCGATGCGGACCAGCTCGACCGGCACCCCAACACGGCGGCGGATGAGCGCAGCATTGTCGAGCAGCACTTTCGCCGTTCCGGCGCCCACTGTGCCGAATCCGATGATGCCGACTCCGATACGGGATGTCATTCTTCGGCTCCGTCGAGCTTCAGCGCTTTCCGGATGCCTCTGACGGCCTGGCGAGTGCGATGTTCGTTCTCCACCAGCCCGAAGCGCACATATTCATCGCCGCCTTCGCCAAAACCGATCCCCGGCGACACCGCGACTTTCGCTTCCTTGAGGAGCAGCTTTGAGAATTCCAGCGAACCCATGTGGCGATACGGCAGGGGGATGCGGGCCCACACGAACATCGTGGCCAATGGTTTGGCCACGTTCCACCCGATGCGGTTCAGCCCGCCGACCAGCACATCACGCCGTTTCTGATAGCGCAGGACCGTCTCCTTGACACAGTCCTGCGGCCCGTTGAGCGCAATAACGCTGGCGATCTGAACCGGTTGGAAGATCCCATAGTCGAGATAGCTCTTGATCTTCGCCAGCGCCCCCACCACCTCGCGGTTGCCCACACAGAACCCCACGCGCCATCCCGGCATGTTGTAGGCCTTGGAGAGGGTGTAGAACTCCACCCCGATGTCTTTTGCACCGGGGACTTGAAGAAAACTCGGCGCCTTGTACCCATCGAATACCAGGTCGGCATAGGCCAGATCGTGAATGACGATGACGTTGTGTTCCTTGGCAAAAGCGACGATCTTTTTGAAGAATCCCAGATCCACGACGGCCGTCGTGGGATTGTGCGGGAAATTGATGACGAGGATCTTCGGCCGCGGAAACGTCTGGCGGTAGACTCGTGTGAGATCTTCAAAAAAATCGCTGTCCTGACGCAGTTCGATCCCACGAACCTCGCCGCCCGCAATGATGAAACTATACATATGGATCGGGTAGGTCGGAGTCGGCGTCAACACGACGTCGCCGGGACCGATCATGGCCAAGGCTAAATGCGCCAGGCCCTCTTTCGATCCAATCGTCACGATCGCTTCCGTTTCCGGGTCCAAATCGACGTCGTAGTTGCGTTTGTACCACCCGCAGATCGCATGGCGCAGCTTGGTAATGCCGCGCGACGCGGAGTAGCGATGATTCTTCCCCTTGCGGGCCGCTTCGATCATCTTGTCGACGATGTGGGACGGCGTCGGCTGGTCGGGATTCCCCATACCGAAATCGATGATGTCCTCACCACGTTGCCGAGCGTCGAGTTTCAGCGATTGCACCTGCGCGAAGACATACGGAGGGAGTCGTTTGATTCGATAAAACCCGTCACCCAGCCCCATAACCACTCCCTGGCTTGTTTGATAGACGCGAAATGTTGTTCTCGGTCCCCTGTCCTGATCGCAGCTCTCCGGGGACCATCGGGATGGGCCTATTGTAATGGAGGGCCCTGACCGAGTCAATTTGCCTTGTGATTCTGTGGGGTTCTGAATCCTTGCGCTCAGACACCTTCGCACCTGTTCGGCACACGACCTGACGAGTTCGACCTTGCTCCCCCTCACGGCTTTCTGCTACTAATAGACCCCAATTCCACATCCTTTCGTTGTCCTGCTTTCCCCGGCACCCAGAGAGAGCTGAAGGGAGAATCAGTGGCCCGGCTTGGTGTCAATATCGATCATGTCGCGACGTTGCGGCAGGCACGGGGAGGGAACGACCCGGACCCCCTCGCAGCGGCCATCCTCGTCGAACTGGCCGGGGCAGATGGACTGGTCGTCCATCTGCGCGAAGACCGTCGGCACATCCAAGACCGGGACCTCCGGCTCTTGCGCGAAATCACCCGCACTAAACTCGATCTGGAAATGGCCGCAGACGACGCCATGGCGAAGATCGCGCTCACGGTGAAACCGGATCTCGTCACGCTGGTCCCCGAAAAACGGCAGGAACTCACCACGGAGGGCGGGCTGGACGTTGCCGGCCAGCGCGATCGTATCGAGGGTATCATTACGTTACTGCACAACGGCGGGATTCCCGTCAGCCTCTTCGTCGAGCCGGATCTCACTCAGATCAAGGCCGCGCACAAAGTGTCCGCGGATTTCGTGGAGCTGCACACGGGCCGCTATGCGAATGCGAGCCGTTCCAAAGAGGCCGATGCCGAATACGAGGCCATCACCCAGGCGGCGAAGTTCGCGTACAAGCTGGGGATCGGCGTCAATGCGGGCCACGGGTTGAATTACCGCAATGTGAAGCGCCTAACGCATATTCCTGAAATCGTCGAATACAACATCGGGCATAGCATCATTGCGCGGGCCGTGCTGGTCGGCCTCGAGCAAGCCGTGAAAGAAATGAAATCCTTGCTCGGTTAACGCTGCCGGCCACTGAGTCTGCCTGTTCACCATCCTCGGTTCACCATGACGAAAATCATCACCGGCACGCAGATGCAGGAGCTGGATCGCCGCACGATCGGCGAGGCCCGCATCCCTGCAAAGGTGCTGATGGAACGGGCCGGCTCAGGCCTTGTGGCCTGCCTTGAACAGGCCTTCGGTTCCGCACAGGGAAAGCATGTGATGATCCTCTGCGGGAAGGGCAACAACGGCGGCGATGGGCTTGTCGCGGCCCGGTTACTCCACCGCCGCCGAGCACGGGTCCAGGTCTTCATGATGTCGCCCGCCTCCGAATTAAGCCGTGACGCCGCCGTGATGTACCGGCAATTCGTCCGCACGGCGGGCAAGTCGGCCGTGCACCTCTATGCCTCCAAACCCCACATGTCCACGCTGCTCCGTGAAAGCGACCTCATCATCGATGCGCTGTTAGGAACCGGCCTCTCCTCCGATGTCACTGGGCGTTACGCCGACGCGATCGACAGTATCAATGAGGCGGGACGCCTGGTCGTGGCCGCCGATCTTCCATCGGGTCTCCATGCCGATACCGGTGCTATTCTGGGTCGAGCCGTCCGAGCCTCACTGACCGTGACATTCGGGCTCCCGAAATTGGGACTCTATCAGTATCATGGGATCGATCTTGCCGGATCGATCAACCTTGTTGATATCGGCATTCCTCCAGCCTACATCGAGACCGTCACAAGCCACACAACCCTGATGACACCGGCCTCCGTACGCGCCGCTCTCCCGGCACGCAGGCCCGCGAGCCACAAAGGGACCTTCGGCCATGCCGGCATTATCGCGGGCTCCGTGGGCAAGACCGGCGCCGCGGCCATGGCCGCCAAGGCCGCGCTTCGCACCGGAGCCGGTCTCGTCACCGTCGCCGCCCCAGCCGGCGTCAATGACGTGTTGGAATCAAAGCTGCTGGAGGCCATGACCATCCCGATGCCGGACACAAAGGCACGGACCTTTTCCCGATCGGCACTCGACCGGTTGAAAACCTTCATCGCCGCCCGAACGGCCGTGGCGATTGGCCCCGGACTCTCCACGCATCCGGAAACGGTCGAATTGGTTCAATCGCTGATGAAAGATCTCGATCGGCCGGCCGTCCTGGATGCCGATGCGCTCAATGCCCTGGCCGGACGCGCCTCGGTGTTGACCGCGTGCAAGACCCCGCCGATCCTTACGCCTCATCCGGGCGAAATGGCTCGGCTGGAAACCAATGCCACCCCCCAGAGCATCAACGTGGATCGTATCGGCACCGCCGTTCGGTTTGCACGAGAACGAGGAGCGTTTGTCGTACTGAAAGGCGCCCGGACGGTCGTCGCCAGACCGGATGGAGCCGCAGCGGTTTGTCCGACCGGCAATCCCGGCATGGCCACGGCTGGTACGGGCGACGTCTTGACGGGAATCATCGTCGGCCTGCTGGCGCAAGGGCTGGCATCCTGGGAAGCCGCCTGCGCGGGCACCTATCTGCATGGAATGGCCGGAGACCTGGCCGCGGCTGACAAGGGACAAGCAGGACTCATTGCCGGAGATGTGATTGAGCAGATACCCTATGCCCTCAAGACCTTCCAGCAGGCCTAGCCGACCCACGACCGGCACCGATCAAGGCACACGGCTGTCAAAGGCGTCATGCCGTCCATCTGTTGAGTGCCTCGAGTCGATCCTCTCCTCCCGCTCCCAGACCGAACGCCTTGGACACGTCATCGGCTCTTTGCTCACCGGCGGAGAAGTCCTTGCGTTGATCGGTTCTCTCGGCGCCGGAAAAACCGCCCTGGTTCGAGGCATTGCGGCAGGTCTCGACGTGCCGCCGGAATCAGTCAGTAGTCCCACTTTCGTCTTGGCCCATGAATATCACGGGCGAGTCCCGCTGGTGCACATCGATCTCTATCGGTTACGTACCGGCGCGGAGGCTGAGTCGATCGGATTGAACGACTATCTTGACGGCTCGATCGTTGTCGCCATCGAGTGGGCTGACCGCTTTCCAGAATGGCTCCCTGCGGACAGACTGGAAGTGCAGTTGGCCCACCGGACCCCAACGACACGGAGCGCACTGGTCACGGCACAGGGCTCCCGGTCGTCCTTACTCTTGACTCGGATCGTACGAGCCTGGCAGGTAGTCAGACACACACCAGTATCGCGGAAACCGGCGCGCCCTGCTGGAAGAAAGGCTCCAGTTCGATGATTCGGTTGATTCTCGTCGGTATTCTTCTGCTCCTCTCCCTGGCGTTCTTTCTCCAAAACCAGGAACAAGAGGTCACGCTCCGGTACTTCTTCGGATTGCTCGAAGCGTCAACTCCCGTCTACAAGCCCATTATGGCCGGCTTTGTCGTCGGACTCTTGGTCGCAGGCATCTTGCTTTTTCCACCGTGGATCCGCGGGCGCATTGAACTGCGGCGTAAAACAAAGGCCCTGCAGGAAGCCGATGTCGACCTGGAACGCCTTCGCCAATCGCTCGGGAAAGTCACCGACCGGACCGCCACCCCTGCGTCATCCGAATCGCCGCAGAGTTTCGCCGATGACTAATTTGGATGCGAGCCCCCTCATGCGCCAGTATCGCGACATCAAGCGGGGGTATCCGCAAGCAATCCTGTTTTTTCGTGTCGGCGATTTCTATGAGATGTTCTATGAGGACGCCCAGGAAGCCTCTCGGCTCCTGTCTATCGCGCTCACGTCCCGAGACAAACAGAGCCCGGACCCTGTTCCGCTGTGCGGCGTCCCCTATCATGCCGCAACCGGCTATATCGCCAAACTTCTTAAAGCCGGACGAACCGTCGCCCTCTGCGAACAGGTTGAAGATCCCAAGCTTGCCAAAGGGTTGGTACGCCGCGAGGTGGTCCGGCTGTACACGCCAGGCACGCTGGTCGAGACGGAATTCCTTTCTCCGCTTGAATCCAGTCATCTCGTAGCCCTGTCGTTCCGTCCATCGGCAGCTGGACCGGCCCTGATCGGACTGGCGGCGCTCGAAGTTTCGACGGGCGAGTTCTGGGCGATGGAGTTCAGCGGGGCACCAGCCGAATCGCGCATCGTGGATGAATTGTCCAGGCTTGACGCACGCGAAGTCTTGTATCCTGCCGGACTGCCGCCACACACCGCCGCATGGCTCGGCCGCATCACAGACACTCGGCTGTGTGAGCGGCCGGCCGATTCGTTCGAGTACGACAAGAACAAACAGGCGCTGGAAAACCAATTCCGCGTGCAGACACTTGATGGGTTCGGATGCCGCGACCTGACAGTCGGTCTTGAGGCCGCCGGGGCGGTGCTGGGCTATTTCCGGGAAACTCAGCCGGCTGCACCGCTTGGCCATATTCGCCGTCTCCACGTCCGTCAGATCGGCGATGCTATGAATCTGGACGGCATCACGATTCGAAATCTTGAACTCGTGAAGCCCATGCCATCGGCGGATGGTCGATCGGATTCGTCATCCTCCACCCTGACATCCGTGCTTGATCGCACTGTCACGGTGATGGGCAGCCGGCTGTTACGGCAGTGGCTGGTCAGACCCTTGATTCATTGTGACCCCATCCGATCGCGACTGGATGCGGTCGGAGAACTGAAGGACCGGCAGCAGATACGAGTCGCCTTGCGGGCAGCATTGCGAAACGTGCAAGACATGGCACGCTTGGGTAGCCGCATTGTGTTGGGGTATGCCGGCCCGCGTGAACTGCTCGCACTCAAACAGTCCCTGGCCGCGTTGCCGGAAGTCGGCACGCATCTCCAGTCACTTGAGAACCGCCTATGCGCCGAGGTGTGTTCGTCGTGGGATGATGGACGTGACGTGTTCGAGATCATCGAGCAATCGATTCATCCCGACGCACCGCTGGCCGTGCGTGACGGTCACGTCATCAAAGAGGGGTACCATGCCGGCATCGACGAGCTGCGCAAGGCCTCCACGGAAGGGAAACTCTGGATCGCAGGGCTCGAGAGTCAGGAGCGGGAGCGCACCGGGATCGACTCACTCAAGGTCCGCTACAACCAGGTGTTCGGCTACTACATTGAAGTGACGAAAGCGAATCTAGCGCGCGTCCCGTCCGACTATATCCGCAAACAAACGCTTGTCAATGCCGAACGCTATATGACCGCCGAATTGAAAGAACTCGAAGAACGTGTGACTGGAGCCGACGCCAGGCTGTTGGCACTTGAGCAGGAGGTCTTTGCCGATGTCAGAAACCGTCTCGCCCGGGAAGTGCAGCGTCTGGACACGATCGCGCGATCTCTCGCGGTGATCGATGTCTTGGCGGGCCTCGCCGAGACTGCGGCGTTGAATCAATACACCAGACCTGTCGTCGATGAATCCGGCGCGATCTCGATCCGTGACGGCCGCCACCCGGTAGTCGAGCGGCTTCGCGACACCTCATTCGTGCCCAATGACACGGAGCTGGATACTGAGGGCCAACGCCTCGTGATCTTGACCGGTCCCAACATGGCGGGCAAGAGTACCTATCTCCGACAGGTCGCGCTGATCGTGCTGATGGCACAGATCGGGAGCTTTGTCCCTGCGGCTGATGCCCGAATTGGGTTGGTCGACCGTATTTTCACCCGTGTGGGCGCTTCTGACAATTTAGCCGGAGGCCTCAGCACGTTCATGGTCGAGATGGTGGAAACGGCCAACATCTTAAACAGCGCGACCTCACGCAGCTTGATTCTGCTGGATGAAATCGGGCGCGGGACCAGCACCTACGACGGGCTGAGTATTGCGTGGGCGGTGGCAGAACATATTCATGATCGAACCCGTATCGGCGCCCGCACATTGTTCGCCACGCATTATCATGAAATGGCCCAGCTTGAGCAGCAGCGGGATGGGATCGCAAACTATCGGGTTGCCGTCCACGAGCGGGATGGCGAAATCGTGTTTCTTCGGAAGATTGTGGCGGGGGGGGCGGATCGGAGCTATGGCATTCATGTCGCCAAACTGGCAGGGATCCCTGAGAGTGTCATTGAACGGGCGGGCTCAGTGCTGGCCCAGTTGGAACAACCAGAGTCCTCAGTCAGAGAGTCGCTTTTCGATCAGCTGAAGGACTCGACTCCATCCCTCGCCCCTCCCCTTCCTCAGCCTCACCCCCTGATTGAGGAAGTCAAACAGATCGACTTGTTTTCAATGACGCCGCTCGATGCCCTTAACCGTCTGGCAGAATGGCAGCGCAGGGCTCAGACGGATGAATCGCAGCGCTTGTAGCGACGGAAGAGTTCGCGCAGCACTCTGGAAATAACAAAGGCGGCGCTCCGATCGGAGGCGCCGCCTTTGTTCTATCGGTCCGTGCGTTCAGTGAGCGCGATTGTACTTCGGAGTCCAGGGAATCATTCCGCCCAGGGGCTTCCCACCCGGAGCCATGACATCGTATTGCATGCCCGGCTCTCCCGCTGGCGCGTCGTTCTGTGCGGTCTTGGCCGTCGCACAGCCTGATTCAAACTCATGCTTGCCCGCGCATTCCTTAAAACGAAGTCCGGCAATGCTCAACGGCTTGCCGATAGAGCCGGAGACTTCGGGAAGTTTCTTGACCGAGGAAATCACCCGATGGTTCTGCTCGGTTTCCACGGCAATGAACTCGATCAGATCCGTGGTGCTACCCGGAGGCACTTCCTTGGCCGCAGTCGGTCCTGAGTGGGGACGGCCCATCTTCTTCAAATCTTCCCACGCACCCTTCTCAGCATAAAATTTCAGAGTCTTGCCAGGGTGGGACTTTTGCCACCACAATCCGCTTTCCGCATTGCCGCCATACACGGCTACATTGATCCAGACCGCTTCATCATAGGGATCCAGCACGATCACACGGCCCTGAATGGTCGTGGGCTTGCTCATATCCCCCCATTCAAACCGTTCTTGGAACGATTCAATCGCCACTGCGGTGGAGGCCATACCGGCAACCAGCGCCAGGGCGGCAAGGGTAATCCCACCTTGTTTCTGCAGCGTCATCATCACGTCCTCCTTCAACGACGTTCGAGGGTGAAAATTGATGGGGACTACTCCTTGATCACCTTAAAGCCGGTGATGGTCCGTCCGTCCAACGTCACTTCCATGGCCACGAGTTCTTGAGAGGCCTTAATGATCTGATCCATCAAGGCTTTATCCTTCACCGCGAGGCGGACAGTCGTCGCAGCATGGTACCATCCAGAATAAGAGCCGTTCTTCTCGGTGCCGCCGGTAAATCCCCATGCGCAACAGGTCAGCAGAGGATCGGGCGGCTTGACGTCGAGCATCGTGGACGAGCGGCCGCCGGATTCTCCTGACGCAGGTTCGCCGGTATTCCAGAATTGTATGCCGAACAGCAATTCATGGTCGGGGTTATCTGCCCACTGTGACCAGACACGGCCTTGGAGCGTCTTCGCCGCTTCAGCCTTGAGGGGCTTTCCACCCACAATAGCATCAGCCGGTCCTCCTGGCTTGGCACCACCCTCATCAGCCGACACAAGGCCAGTTTGGGATAACCCGAACATCAAGAACGCGGCGGCAGCGAGCACAACTTGCCTCTTCATACCTCGTCCCTCCTTCGTAACAAACGGTAACACGGTCAACAGACTCTCACCCTGACCAACAGGATTGTTCATCTAAGGATGAGAGCAATCATTGGAATCGGCCCACGTCGTACCGTAAGCTTCGTGGTGTATCGTTCTCGCCGGTTAATCAGGTCTTCCGCGACCACAGATCTTCTTCGATCTTGCACCCAAAACCGAGAGCAATGAAACGGTACTGAAACTGCCCTTTTATGTCAAGAAAATGTTTGGCGACCGTTTGAAACGGTCCACACTATACTGCCAGATAACTATGTAAATCAACCTGTTGCTTGCATCTGCGCTTGTGATTCTGCGCCGCTCAGCTGCCCAGTGTAAAGAGGGCTATTGCATGGCCTTCACAGCTGTCATTTGGCGAGACGAGAGCGGACCCAACCCGGTGATCGCCATCGTTCCGGGGGCGAACAGTTCCCGAGCCACCCTGGCGACTTGTTGCTCGGTGACGGCATCGATGTCCGAGAGCATCTCTTCCAAGGTCGTATGCGCACCGGTAATCAGCTCGTCCTTGGCCAACTTGTTCATGCGGCTGTGGGAGCTTTCCAAACTCAACATCAGACTGCCCTTCATTTGCTCCTTGGTTCGCGTGAGTTCCTCACGCTTGATCCCGCGCTTCGCCATCTGTCTGACCTCACGCCGAATCAGATCCAGCACACGCTCGACTTCACGCGCGCGGGTGCCCGCATAAATCGTGACCGTTCCGCCGTCGGAATAACCGGACAAAAATGAATAGATGGAGTAAGCCAATCCCCGCTTTTCACGCACTTCCTGGAAGAGGCGGGAGCTCACGCTTCCTCCCAGCACACTGTTCAGCACATACGCCGCATACCGGTCTTTGTGGCCGGCGGGAATACCCTTGAGCCCTACACAAAGATGAACCTGCTCCAACGGTTTTTGTTGCACTCGCACGCCGCTGCACACATCCGCCGGCCACCGTTTGCAGGATTCGGCGCGTACGCTCGCACGACGGGCGCCAAACGTGCGGGCCATGGTCCGTTCGAGCCGGCGCCGGTCGAAGTTGCCCGCAACCGCCAGCACCATTTCCTGCGGACGGTAGTGCGTGTCGATATAGTCGAGGAGATCCTGCCGACGCAGCCGGGCGATCGTCTCGGTCTGCCCCAGAATGGGCCGGCTCAGAGGATGCCGCCCCATGACCAATCCCGTATGAAGTTCCTGGACCAGGTCCTCGGGATCATCCTGCACCATGCGGATTTCTTCGAGCACGACCTGCTTTTCTTTTGTGATTTCTTTCGGACCGAACCGGGAATGATGGAAGAGATCTGAGAGCAGATCCAGCGCTTTCGGCAAATGCTGGTCGAGCACCTTGACATAGAAGGTGGTCGTTTCGCGCGTGGTGAAGGCGTTCATCTCGCCTCCGAGCGCGTCGATCTCGCGGGAGATGTCCGTGGCCGACCGCGTGGCCGTCCCCTTGAAGAACATATGCTCGATAAAGTGGGAGTATCCCGCTTGCGCGGGACTTTCGTCCCGGGAGCCGGCATTGACCCACATGCCGACCGTGACGGACTTGAGCGTCGGAATCTGCTCGGTGACCAAGCGGACGCCGTTGTCGAGAATGACTTTGCGATACAAGGGGATTACCCCTCCGCGGAGTCCTTCGCCCCACCCGCAGCCGGCGCCGGCAACACTTCTTTCCGGCTGAGCCGAATCTTGCCCTGTCTGTCGATCTCCAGCACCTTCACGAGAATCTGATCGCCTTCGGCCACTTCATCGGACACGGCCTTGACCCGATGATGCGCGAGTTGCGAGATGTGCACCAGCCCATCGGTGCCCGGCAAGACTTCGACGAACGCGCCGAAATCCATGATCTTCCTGACCGTACCCGTGTAGACCTTGCCGATCTCGACTTCCTCGGTCAGCCGGCTGATGATGTCTTTGGCCTTCTGCAGGGACTCGCCGTCGGAAGAGGCAATGGTGACAACCCCCGTATCCTCGACGTTGATCTTGACGCCGCAATCGGCCTGGATACCCCGAATGGTTTTCCCGCCCTGGCCGATGATGTCCCGGATTTTGTCCTGCTTGACCTTCATCGTGTAGATCCGAGGCGCGAACGGCGACAGATCGGTCCGTGCGCCCGTGAGGGCCTTGGCCATATGACCCAAAATGTGGAGACGGCCCAGGCGAGCCTGCTCCAAGGCCTGTTGCATGAGGGCCGTCGTAATCCCGCCGATTTTGATGTCCATCTGCAACGCGGTGACCCCGTTTTTCGTCCCGCACACCTTGAAATCCATGTCGCCCAAGTGGTCTTCCAGTCCAAGAATGTCGGACAGGATCATCACCCGTTCATCTTCCTTGATGAGCCCCATGGCAATGCCGGCGACCGGCTCCTTGACCGGCACACCCGCATCCATCATGGCCAGCGTCCCTCCACAGACCGTCGCCATGGAGGATGACCCGTTGGACTCCAGAATTTCCGACACGAGACGGAGCGTATAGGGGAAGACGTCCTTGCCAGGAAGGACCGGCTTCAAGGCTCGCTCAGCCAGCGCCCCATGGCCCACTTCTCGCCGGCCTGGAGACCGGAGCGGCCTCGCCTCACCCACACTGAACGGTGGAAAATTGTAATGCAGCATGAACGTTCTGGTGTATTCCCCTTCGAGGGCATCGATGCGCTGTTCATCGTCGGTGGTGCCCAACGTGACAACGGCGAGACTTTGCGTTTCACCGCGCGTGAAGATCGCGGAGCCGTGTGTGCGCGGCAACACTCCCACTTCGCACGTGATCGGCCGAATGTCAGCCGGTCCACGTCCATCCGCGCGCGATCCCTTTTCGAGAATCATGTTCCGAACTTCCGTGTATTCCAAACCGTGAAAGACGATCTTGATGTGCCGTTCGCTCGTGGGCTGGTCCGGATTCTTGAACTTCGCGACCGCCTCCGACAAGACCTGGTCCAGCCGCTCCTGGCGCGCTGTCTTGTTGGGGATCATGATCGCATCGCGGATCGGCTGGGCGACCAGCGCTTTCACCTGCGCCGCCAGAGTGGCATCGATCGGTTCCGCCTTCACCTCGCGCTTCTTATTCCCGACCTTCTTCGCCAGTTCCTCGATCTTAGCCACGATCTTTTTGATCTCGGCATGCGCCAGTTCGAGCGCCTGGAGCATCGTGGCCTCCGACAACTCGTTGGCTCCCGCCTCGACCATCATGACGGCATCCGCAGTCCCCGCCACGACCAGATGCAATTCACTCTTGTCCATGGTCTCAAGATCGGGGTTGACGACGAACTGCCCGTTCACCCGGCCGATCTTGACGCCGGCCACCGGCCCCTGGAAAGGAATATTCGAGATCGCCAAGGCCGCCGACGCCGCGGTGATGCCGATCACGTCGGACGAGCCGGTCTTGTCGACGGAGAGGACCGACGCAATCACCTGTGTTTCGAAGTAGTAATTTTCCGGAAACAGAGGCCGCAGCGGGCGATCGATCAGCCGGCTGGTGAGCACTTCCTTCTCAGACGGCCGTCCCTCCCGCTTGAAATACCCGCCGGGAATTTTGCCGGCGGCGTAGGTCTTCTCCTGATAATCGACCGTCAGCGGAAGAAAATCGATGCCCGGCTTTGCCGTCTGCGCGGACACGGCAGTCGCTAAGACGACTGTTTCACCGTACGAGGCCCAAATCGCGCCGTCCGCTTGCTTGGCGATGCGGCCGGTTTCCAGTCGGAGCGTTCGCCCCGCGATGTCGAGTTCAATAGTATGTACCATCTCTGGTCTCCTTCTCGTGAGTCCCACAGATGCCCACAGAGATAGGCTCCACTTTCACAGTGTTCAATGATGAATGTTTAATGTTAAATGACAACCCCGGCTGGCATTCATCATTCAACATTACACACTAACCATTGGTTAGAAGCCCATGTCCGTGTTCACCTGTGCGACGGGTGATTTCCGCGCGGCGCGCGGACACGCACAGCCGCATGCGGCCGGCTTACTTGCGAATACCAAGGCGATCGATCACCGCCCGATACCGCGCATCGTTGATGCCACGGAGATAATCCAGCAACCGCCGGCGCCGTCCCACCAACTGCAACAATCCGCGCCGCGAGTGATGGTCCTTTTTGTGTGTTTTGAAGTGTTCGGTCAGATACGTAATGCGGGTGGTCAACACCGCAATCTGAACCTCCGGCGACCCCGAGTCCGTCTCATGACGCCGATGTTGCGTGATCAATGCCGTCTTTGCTTCTTTGAGTAACGCCATGGTCTGCTCCTCTTCCTAGTTCAATTCAGCGATTCGTTCTCGGCTAATACTTTATGGACTCTGACGAGACCAGCTGTCTTCCCACCATACACGCCGATCGCAAGCAACCGGCCTTCCCGATCAACGAGACGGATCGAGACCGGCTCACTCGAGGAAATCAACGGCTCGGTCCCGGCTGGAGACACCGCGCCTCCATGCAGGA
>VGXE01000013.1 GCA_016873455.1 Nitrospira sp.
TTGACGGCCGCCAACGCCACCTGGGCCTTGAAGGTCGCTCCGTGATTCCGTCTCGTTCTCTTCATCGCCTTGCTCCTCTGGTTCGCCACCCCTCGGTGACATGGGTGAAGCCAGGCTACCACTTACCCCACTGTCCGAATTTCCAGAGCCCCCTCTCTTGACAGGGTTTGGACCGCTGTGTAAGGTGAACGCACGATTCAAGAGATGTTGCTAATGCTTCGAGCTCTAACCATGGAGGAGGCGGCGATGAGAATCAAGATCGGTCAGGGGGCGTTGGTTCTGGCTGCAGTTGGGGCACTCGTCGGTATGCCCATGATGAGCGGTGTGGCACTCGCCGGGAACAAACATGTGGATGAAGCCGTTGAGCATACACGGGGTGCCGCCTCGCACGCAAAGGAAGGGCATGCAGATGCCTGTGTCCAGCATGCGGAAGAAGCGCTCAAGCACGCGCAGGCCGCCGGTGTGAAAAATCCGCATCTGGATGAGGGTGTAAAACATTTGAAGGAAGCCGTCTCGCATGGCAAGGCCGGGCATGCTGATGCGTGCAAAGATCACGCGGACGGTGGTGCGATGCATTTATCGGAAGTGAAATAAGAGCGGTCAATTGAAAGCTGGCAGCCGTGAGCTGACGGCTGGTCATTATGGAACGGGCAGGGAGTATTCCCTGCCCGTTCTCATATGAAGTGAAGTCCACTATGCGTGTTGGGTTCTATCAATATGAGCCGGTGTTTGGCGATGTGGCCAAGAATCTTGAACTGGTGGCGGCAAGGTTGGATCAAGCGGAGGCCGACCTTATCGTCTTGCCGGAACTCTTTGCATCGGGCTATCAATTCGTGTCGCAGGAAGAGACCCACCGGTTGGCAGAACCGGTCCCTGATGGCCCGACTGTTCGCCGCTTGATTGATGTCGCCACACGCCGCCGGATGCACATCGTTGCCGGATTGCCGGAACAGTCCGGTTCACGCTGCTATAATTCGGCCGTGATCGTGGGACCTTCCGGGTTTCTTGGGTGCTATCGCAAGACGCACCTGTTCTATGAGGAAACCCTGTTCTTCACACCGGGTGATACCGGATTCCAGGTGTGGGATATCGGTGCGGCGAAGATCGGGGTGATGATTTGTTTTGATTGGTATTATCCGGAAGCGGCTCGTTCTTTGGCCCTGCAGGGGGCCGACATCATCTGCCATCCGTCCAACCTCGTGTTGCCGAACTGTCCGGATTCGATGCCGGTTCGGTGCCTGGAAAATCGTGTCTTCGCCATTACCTGTAATCGGATCGGCAGCGAGGCTCGTGGGGGGAAAGATCGGTTGACCTACATTGGAAATAGTGAAATCGTGACTCCCAAGGGCGTCATCCAGTATCGGGCCTCCCGTGATGGCGAAGACCTTACCGTGATTGACATCAATCCAGCCGAAGCGCGCAACAAACAGTTGAATCGATATAACGACCTGTTGCGTGATCGCCGTGACTCCCTCTATCAGAGGTAACAATCGTGCCGACATTGCAGTGATTCTGGCGGTCGTGCTTGCGCGTGCGAGGAGGCCGCGGTAGGATTTGCACATGGAGCTACAACTTGGCAAAGGCGTCTTTCTGATCGCCGCGCCCCGTCTGCGTGATCCGAATTTTCGCCAGACCGTGGTGCTCCTCTGCGAACATGGGCCGGAAGGCGCTTTGGGTGTGGTGGTCAACCGTCCGACGGCCATGTCTATTTCAGAAGCGCTGCCGCAGGTGCCGATCATCGAAGGGGCCGGCCATGTGCTCTATGCCGGCGGCCCCGTGCAGCCCAATCAAGTCATGCTGCTCTATCGGGGGAGCCAATTTCCAGAGAATGCGCATCCCGTGTTCGACGGCGTCTGTCTCGGCGGCGATATGAATATGGTCGAGCGGATCCTCACCAATGCCGGTAGCAAGGAATCCTTCCGCGCGTACCTGGGCTATTCAGGGTGGGGGCCGTGCCAATTAGAAAATGAGATGAAAACCGGCTCATGGATTCTGGTGCCTGCCGAGCCGCAGTGGGTGTTTGCCGCAGATCCCGTATCAGTCTGGCGCGAGTTGCTGCGTACGCTGGATGAGTCGTACCGGCCGTACGCTGAGATGCCATTCGATCCCTCTTCGAATTGATTCCCCGCATGATCTCCATTGCAGCCGTTCCTGACGGGGTGCTACGCTCTTTGTATGTCGACGGATGAGAGGCGTGGAATGCGTGTGCGATCACTCCTGAGTGTGACCGTGATGAGCATGATGTGGGTGCTGATATCCGGCTGCGGTCTCGGCTACACCATTCTGAAATCCGAAGCGAAGCTGGATCGGCTCGCTGTACCCATGACAAAGGCGCAGGTGCTCGATCACATCGGGCATCCGGACCGCGTGCTCAAGGACGATGGGCGAGTCCTGGTTTGGGAATACTCCCTGACCACCAGAAAGCAATGGTGGTATGAACTGGCCTACTGTCCGCTCTCAATGGTGATCGGCGGGTGCCTGTTCTATCCGATCACGAATATTCTGTCTGATCAACGCGAACAGCCACAGCATGTTGTCCTCATCGATAACGAGCTCTGTGCCTGGGGGGTGCCGACGGCCATCGCGAAAAGGCAGCGTGCCTGCGCCGTCGTGGGCGCGCCTTCCGGCGGAGGAGGATCGTGGGCACGGCCGGAGCCGGTCGTCTCGGGGCGAGGGCCGATCGATCGAGACACGATAGGTCGGTACCAGACGATGGCGGTGATGCTGTTCGACGATGCCGCCGGTGCGCCAGGAACCGGTTCACGGGTGGCTGGTATTGTTACCACGCTGATGCTGGACCTCGATGTGCGGATGGTCGAACGGGCTCAGTTGGATGATTTGTTGCAAGAGCAGGTCATCCAGCTCACTCATGCCGACGACGCGAACGCCCTGAGGGTCGGGAAATTGGTCGGTGCTGAAGCGGTCATCGTTGGTGAGGTGCAGCAATGGCAACGGTATGAGCAAGAACGCACCAACAGCGTGTCGTTGGCCTTGCGGATGATCGATGTGGAGACCGGCCTGCTTTTATTCAGCGGGCAAGGGCATCTCACCGATCCAACACACGAGAATCCGGAAAGCTCCGCGCGCCTGATCGTCTATCGGATCCTCACCCAGTTCGGCTCGCAGACCGGGCTATTGGGATCCGGGCGGATCGGGGTTCACTGGGAGTTGCAGGAAGAGCGAGGGGGACGGTTCTATGTGGTCAAGGAGTTACGGGGAGGGTTGCCGGCTGAAAAGGCCGGGCTCAGAGTCGGCGATCGTGTGATGGCCTGCAATGGCGAGCCGTTGTCAGGAATCAAGACCGAACGAGAGGCGAAGGGATTATGCCGGGTTGAAGCGGGAGAAATCTTGCAGCTCGACGTGAGACGGGCGGATCAAGTCCTGGATGTGCGCGTGACCGCGGAGAAGCGGCCGGGATTATAGCGAGAAGGAGTGAATGTGAATCAACCGTCAGGGGGGCGTCCGTCAACCGACGTGTTATTGAGGAAGCTGCATGAGCAGCCGCAGGTCACCCTGATCGACTGGCTGCGCGCTCCTGCCCATGTGCATTACAAGGCCTTCCGCATGGCGGACCCACCGACTCAGCGTCAGCAGAGCCGCTCAGAGTTCCAATCGCTACTGGAGACTCTCAAGGTCTCCGGAGAGACCGTCGTTTTGCGGGATGCTTTTGGGTATGGGGTGAAGGAGGCTGAGAGCGGAGACCGACTCATCGTGATCTGGCAGGCGCATACCGAGTATTACAATTACCAGATATGGCATCTCCCTCCCCCTGGAACGAGCGGCGTCACATTCGGTCCGTTGACGTTTCCGACCTATCAATTACCCGGTAGGACCTTGGGGGCTGAAGTCTGCCGATTGGATATTCTCCTGACGCAGGAGCTGCCGCCGTCCCCCGATCGCCTGCGTGCGCTGCTTCCCGGCCGAGTCCTGTACGGGAGCCGTATGCTCGACGAACAGACCAGCGTGCTCACGAGTTTTACGCCGGATGAACAGGGGAGGGAACGGTATTGGGTGACGGTCGGGTCACCTCGCGCCAATCCGTCGCACCTGAAAGACATCGTTGATAACCTCGTGCGGATCGAAACCTACTACCATCTGTTGTTGATGCAGAAGCCGTTGTTCTCCGCCGCGATCGATCAGGTCTATAAATTCGAGCAGGTTCACCTCCAGCAGCGGGAAATCATCACCAACCATATCGGCCATGCCGACTCACAGGCATTGCAACGCTGGCTGAACAGCTTGACCCAGGATTTGCTGAAAACCAATCGCATGGCCGGCATGCTCCATTTCGAGTTGTCGGCCTCGGTGCCCTATGACAAGATCGTGCATTCCACGCTGGAGTCATTGGGGGAGAAACCGCTGGAGGCGTATCGTCCGATCTCCGACTATGTGCTCAAGGGCATTACCGGTGTGGCCGAGGGCTATCAGCAGCTCTTGAAACGGGTTGATACCTTGCGTAATGGGTTTGAAGGGATCATCAGTATTATCCGTACCCGCGTTGACTTAATTGTCGAGGCGCAGAACCTCACGCTCTTGCAATCCGTGGACAAGACAACGAAGAGCCAGGTGATCCTCCAGCATACCGTGGAAGGGTTATCAGTCATCGTGATCGCCTATTACCTGGCGGGCCTAGCCGGGTATGTGTTCAAAGGATTTCAGGAGATGGGCTGGTTGGCCAACGCCAATCTGGCCTCAGCCGTCTTCGTCCCGATTGCCATCGGACTGGCTTTTGCTGTGACGGCGTTCAGTAAACAATATCTGCGAAAGAAACTGGCGGGTGAGCAGCCGGCGAAGGAAGCCGGCAAGTCAGAACACAGCTAACCTCTCCCGCATCCTGCCCATCATCCACGAGAGAACGCGTGCTGATCCCTAAGCGAGTTGCTGATCAAAGCTCACGGCTGTGGTCCGTTCAGAGTCTTGGAAAGAAACCGTCCGGTATGTGACACAGACACCTTCGCCACTTGTTCGGGCCGGCCTTCGGCGACAATTTGTCCACCAGCGGCGCCGCCCTCTGGGCCGAGGTCGATGATCCAGTCTGCCGACTTGATCACATCCATATTATGCTCCACGACCACCAGTGTGTTCCCGGCGTTCACGAGCTTGTGCAGGACGGCCACGAGTTTCTTGACGTCGTCGAAATGCAGGCCCGTCGTGGGTTCGTCCATAATGTAGAGCCAATCTTTCGCCGCTCCGTCTTTCAACTCCGCCGCAACTTTCAGCCGCTGGGCTTCACCGCCTGAGAGCGTCGTCGCCGATTGACCGAGACGGAGGTACCCCAAGCCAATCGACGAGAGCAGATGCAATCGTTCTTGGAGTTTCGGGGTGCCGGTGAAAAAGTGGAGAGCCTCATCGACCGTCATGGCGAGGACATCCGAAATCGTCTTGCCACGGTAACGAATGCTCAGGACCTCCGGTTTGAACCGTGTCCCCTCGCATAGTTCGCAGGGGGCATAGATGTCTTCAAAGAAGTACATCTCCAGCTTTTCAACGCCGGCGCCTTCGCACCGTTCGCATCGCCCGCCGGCTGTATTGAAGGAAAAGTGGCCCGCCGTCAGCCGTCGGCGCAGCGCCTCCCGCTCGCCTGCAAACAGGTGGCGAATGTCGTCGAAGGCTTTCAGATAGGTGATGGGGTTGGAGCGCGGCGTGCGGCCGATCGGCTGCTGGTCGATGAGCCGAACACCCTTGAGATGTTCGAGGCCCTTGATGGCTGTGAAGCGGCCCATTGGGAGCGATTCAATGCGGAAGGCGCGGGCAAGCGCCCGGTACAGTGTGTCTTCCACCAAGGTGCTCTTGCCGGACCCGGAGACGCCGGTGATGCAGACGAACATGCCGAGCGGGAGACGCACGAGGAGGTCCTTGAGGTTGTGCTCCGCCGCGCCGGCGATGACGAGGAAGTTGCCCGTTCCAGATCGTCGGGTGTTCGGCAGCGGGAGCGAGTCTTCTCCTCGGAGATAACGAGCGGTTACGGCGTGCGGGTCGTGCAAGAATGTGCCCAATGGGGCGGTGCACACGATGTGTCCGCCCTGTTCTCCCGATCGCGGCCCCATTTCTACAATGTGATCAGCCGACTCGATCATGTGCCGGTCATGCTCGACGACCACCACGGTATTGCCTGATAGCGCCAAGTCTTTGAGAATGCCAGCGAGCAAGTCCGTGTCCCGCGCATGCAGCCCAATTGTCGGCTCGTCGAGCACATAAAGCGTGCCAACTAATCGGGCCCCGAGCTGGTTCGCAAGCGACACCCGCTGCGCTTCACCGCCCGACAGGGTTTTGGTCTGCCGGGCCAGTGTCAGGTAGCCGAGGCCGACTCGCTGGAGAAAACCGAGTTTCGCGCGAAGCTGCCGCAGGATGTCCTTGGCAATGTCTTGTTCCATGGGACGTAGCGGCAAGGACTCGACCCACGCGGCAACCTGTTCAATCGTCAGTTCAGTGATTTCGTGAATATCACGATCAGCGATCTTGACGAATCGGGCGTCCGGCTTCAGGCGGCTCCCTCGACAACCGGGACAATCAAAGGGTGTGCGATAGCGACTGAGCATCACGCGCACGTGCAGCTTGTACCGCTTGCCTTCCAGGTACTCAAAGAACTCGTTGATCCCGTCAAAGGACTTGTCTCCGGTCCAGAGCAGATGTTGCGTCTCTTTCGGGAGCAGCCGGTATGGGGTTGTCAGGTCGACGCCTTTGCGTTTCATGGCGAGCAACATCTGCTTCTGCCACCAGTCGGCGCTGGGCTTGCTCCAGGGTTCGATGGCGCCTTGGACCAGCGACTTGTTGTGGTTCGGAATCACCAACTCCGGATCGTAGCGCAGGACATTGCCGAATCCTTTGCATTCGGGGCACGCACCGAGGGGATGGTTGAAGGAGAAGAGAATCGGCCGGATCGGCTCAAACGTTCGACCGCAGCCCTGGCACTGAAAGCTGGTGCTGTAGGTCTGAAGGCCGTGCCCGATGATGTCGATGACGCATCGTCCCTCGCCTTCCCGCAACGCCGTTTCCACCGCCTCAGTCAGCCGTGATCGGTCGATCTCCCTGACGATGAGGCGGTCGAGCACGATGTGGAGAGTCTGTTGTGTATGGAGCAACGATGGAGTGACCTCCTGGAGCGCGATGGTGTCGTCGCCGAGCTTCACTCTCGTGAACCCACGGGTGAGCAGTGATTGGATGAAGGATGCTGCCGTCTTTGGGGTGGGTGGGGCGATGGGAAACAACACCATCGCTCTGGCTTCCGGGAAGCGACGGAGCAGATCTTCCGTGATCGTCACCGGATGAAACGAGCGGGCCTCTTGCCGGCAGTCCGGACAGATCGGCTTGCCGATCTTGGCGAACAGCAACCGTAAGAGGTCAGCAATTTCCGTTGTGGTCCCGACGGTCGATCGGGCGGTGCGCACCTGGTTTTTCTGCTCAATCGCAATGGCTGGGCGTACATTCAGGACGCGGTCTACGTCCGGCCTGGCCACTTTGTCGAGAAACATGCGGGCATAGGTTGAGAGCGATTCGACATACCGCCATTGGCCTTCGGCAAACAGGGTGTCGAAGGCCAGGGAGGATTTGCCCGATCCGGAGACGCCGGTAATGGCCGTGACTCGATCGTGAGGAATGTGGAGCGAGATATTCTTCAGATTATTCTGCCGCGCCCCTTCGATAATGAGGTCTGAAGGCCGATCCGAGGCCATAGGGGCTGGCTTCACAGCGAGACTCCTGAGAAGGGAAATGGCGAATCGTAGCAGCCTCGCCCGATCCCTTCAACGGGGATATAAGAAAAACCAGGTCACCGACTGTCATAGTGAGAGAAGACAATACCCTTTGAAATTTCTCAACGATGGAGCGTCTGGGTCTCAGAGAGAAAATCCAGCAGGATGGTCAAAAAGGCCGTTCAGCAAGGCCGCAGCAAGCGAAGAGGCGAGGCGTACGCAGTTCGGTACGTTGAGCCTCTGAGTGATGCGAGAACGACGCTGGCGGACTTTTTCAACATCCTGTTAGCGCAACCACAGTTTCAACGCGCCTATGCAGCCTATATACAAGGCAAGCGAGCCCACCATGGCCGGCCAGAACCCAATGTGGGGAACGCCCACGATCATCGTGGTGACATAGACAAGCCAGGGTGGGACGAACCACAAGAGATTCTTGGCGTAGCTGACGATCGCGTCGTTGCCTCCGTTCAGGTAGATCAAGACGAACGTCGCCCCGGTAATAGCGGGAAAGGTGCTGGCGAAGGCGGCAAGAAACGATTTGCCTTGTGAGCCGAGATAGGTCGAAACACTGACGATTGTCCCGCCAAGCAAAAAATACACGGCATACTTCACGAGATCATTCACGGAACCGATCCTCCTTCCTTCTCACCCGATGGCTGTTCGCACAGCCAGGTACATGATCATGACTTCGACCGCATGCGCCACGATGGTGATGGAGAGATTGCCGGTGCGTAGCCGGATGGCTCCCCAGATCAACCCATCCCAGAGAGCGATCCAGTGCAGGTGCTGGAAAGTATTGATCATGAACGGATCGAAAGTAAATGCCAGTGCGCTGGTTACGAGTGCGACCGGTGGCAGGCCCCTGCATAGACCCGAGGTCCACAGAGATGTTTCCAGCGCAGCACATCGTCCCAACAGGAATCCGCGAAAATTCAGCTCCACAAACAATGCGATGAAGCAGATGATCCATGGGACCATGAGAAGAACAGGAAGTCGCCCGTGCGGTGTTGATTTGAGGAACGTGATGTCATAGCCCAGAGCAGGGTAGATCGACAGAATCATGAACGTATTCAGAATTCCAAGTAGCAGTCCTGTCGTGAGGCCCCAACGCAGGCCGTTCTGGATGCTGGCTTTCTCGAGTCCGAGTCGAGGCCAGATGCGCTGATTGCGGGAGGCCCACAGGAACAGGGCCAGATACGCGAGCAGTTGAGGAATGAATTGGACGAGCGTTCGTTCTTGGAGGTCGGCAGGAAGAAGGTAGTAGCCGAGGGTGGCGGCAAGGGGGAGCAGAGCTAGCGCGGAGCCTCGCTCGACGACCTGCAGATCAGCGAGCCTATCCGGCTCGGAGGCCATTACTCTCTGCTAGTCCAATTGAAAATTGTATCGCTCCAGCGTTGTCGCCTTGTGCCGAGAGAAATTGGAGAGCGATTTGTTGTAATCGACCGTGGCCCGCAGCTCATTGGCCTGCGCTGTGGCCAAGTCGCGCTGAAAATCGAGCACGAAGCGGGTGGTGCTGAGTCCGACCCGCAGACGCTCTTGTTCGGCTTGCAGCTGCTTCTCCGCCATGATGCGGGCCGAACGGGTCGTCTCGATCCGCTTGAAATCGGTCTGAACCCGGCGGACTGCTTCACGGATGCCCACAATCACTTGCTGGCGAATCTTGGCCAGCATGGCCTCGGCGTTCTTGGCTTCCAATTCCCGCTTTGTATAGGTGTTGATGGCCGAACGGTTGCCGAGGGGATAACTCAGCACGAGTCCGGCGCCGTAGTTGTAGAAATCACCGCTGAAATTGCGGGTGAAGGAGTCGCCGTAGTCTTTGCCCAGCCCCGACATCCCCATGGTGCCTTGGAATGAGAGGGTGGGGAGCAGCTGGTTGCGGGCAAACTGTTTGTTGAGTTCACCCGTTTCCATATTTTTCTTCGCCTGGGCGATTTCGGGCCGCTGGTCGATGGCCGTGTCGATCGCTTCCTGTAGGCTGATTGGCTCCAAGAAGGACAGGGGTGTGTCAGTGGGGACAATCCACACGTCTTGACGCAAACTCTCTTCGCCGGGATTGAGGAGCCGCCGCAGCTGATCACCTTGGTCACGGATCGCGCGCTCGGTCACCAGCACTTGTTCAATGCGTGAGGCGACAGCGGCTTCGGCTTGGAGCACGTCCACAATGGACATGATGCCGGCTTTTGACTTGGCCCGGTTCGTGGCCAGCAGTTCTTCCGCCGCTTTGAGGGCGGCTTGCGCTACTTTCAAATTCTCGTTGGCGAAGACCAATTCCCAATAGGCCTGCTCCACTGAGGCGATGACCGTCATGACACGATCGCGAAACACATGCTGTTCCACCTCGGCATTGTTCTGCGCAACCTTGATGAATGTCTTATTGACGTCGATACCGGCGTTCCGGAGCAGTGGTTGCGTGAACGTCATGGCCAGGCCACCCGTCCAAGCCGGATTGAACAGGAATCCGCTCGCGACGTCTTGGTTCACGTTGGTACGGGAGGGGCTATAGTTGAGGTTCACACTTCCGCCAGTGATCAGGTTTTGGGTCAGGTCCGCAGTCATAGAATGGCTGCGCTGGTCAAAAACGGTGATGTTATTCAGCGTGCCGACCGTTCCGCCGAACACCGGCCGATTGAGCGGACTCGCCACTCGGTTGTAGGTCCCGTTCAGGCTGACGGTCGGGTCGAATTTGGATTGTTCGATAACGATGTCGGCCAGCCGGCTTTCCTTCGTATGGCGGCTGATGCTGATGTCCAGGTTGCTTTGCAGCGCGCGAAGCGCGGCATCCGCCAGGGAAAGGGATTCGCGCGGCTCGGTGGGCGGTTCTTTCTCGGTGTCCGCACTCCAGGCGGCGAGTGGCGCGAAGAGAATCCAGATACTCGCGAAGACGAGTGCGGTACAGCGGTAGCTGGGAAACAACGTGGCGATGGTCATATACGCCTCCAGGATCGACAGTGATAAGTAATGTATCATATAATGTGGGCATGCAGGGTGTCATGAAGATTGTCCTCTGGCGTTCGAGGGACCGAGTGGTTCCTATTGTACTGTGGGTCTGTCTCCTGGTGACAGCCGGCATGGACTCGCTCGCCTGGGCCCAAAGCGTGTCGGGCGTGCGGGCGTTCGGCGGTGGCGTGGCACCGCTGGCCAGAATGCCGGGTGGAAGTCTCTACAACGATAATCAGGGCACGCAGGGCTTTCTGTACACGCCGGGCCAAAACTTTCAAACGTACAGTTTTCGCAATCCGACGACAGGCCAAGCCTGGAGCGGCGCAGTCGGAACGTTAGGTCCGCAGCTCTCGATCGGACTTATACAAGGCGCCAATCAATCGGGTACGCCGCTCGTCTTGCCTGGTCCTCCGCGACAAACGTCGCCGCTCGCGCCGATTCAATCCGGCATCCTCGATCCTGGGCCATCCTCTCTCCTCGGTGATCTTCCGTAAAGACAGTCGGCTGTGTGCAGGCGTTCGAGTACGCAAGAAGACGCTGACCCCAAATGTCTTATCAGGGTAGTGGCATGAGGGTGATGCTAAAGACCCTTCGCATAATAGTCTGGGATGGGGGCGTTGTGTTCTTGTGCAGCTTGCAGCAGGTTCGTATAGGAACTGGTGAAGATCGTCGCCCAGTGATGTTTTGCGAGGTTGTGCCGGATCGTTGCTGCCTTGTCGTAGTTTGAGCTCAGGGCCTCGGCCTTCTTCCCAGCCTCATCGGTCCAGAGAGGTGGCTTCCATAACTCAAGCCCGTATTTCTGAAGAAGGATCCCAACAGCAGTTGCGCGTAAACGTTCGGTGTTGGGTTGCCGTTCTTTGCTCACGACGGCCCCGACAGAGCACTGGAGTAAGGCGCCGAGCTGTTGTGCTGCAAGCGAAGGACTATTGGTGGTGATGGCCGTGCTCCCGCACGCCGTATCAATTGAATTGTTGGTGAAGAGGCTCAATGCGGCTTGCGTGTCGCCGTCCCGTACATGAGCCAAGAGTCGCTGCCATGTATCAACCGAAATGACGTACGGCATGTCCGAGTCGTCGAGAGCCTGGCTGTCGCGTTCATGGAGATCCAGTGCAGTTTGTGCGGCAGGAAGACCAGCCTTGGCAGCGGCGCGAACCCAACGCAATCCTTCTTCACGATCTGCAGGCACACCCTCACCTTTCAGATGCATCGACCCTACGCGCAGCATGGCTGCAGGAATCCCTCGAGTGGCGGCTTCATGAAACCACAAAAACGCCTTGTTCAATTGGCCTTGCTTGTAGTGATAGATCCCAATACTGTAAATTGCTTCCGAATCACCAGCCTGTACCGCCTTGGTCCACCATGTGACCGCCTCCTCCCAATCTTCAGACACTCCGAGACCGTTGCTGTATAAGGCACCCAAGTCGCTCATCGCCTTTCTGTGTCCAAGTTCGGCGGCTTTCTTCCAGATTTGAGCAGCCTCTTCATATCGACCAGTATTGGCGAGCAACGCCGCGTCGCGGTACATTGCCTCCGGATCCTTCTTTGAGCAGCCAGACATAACCAGAAACCCAATGACCACGAATGAGCAAAGCCCGCTGGCGAATCTTCTCACAGGGAACATGCTAGCCATACACGGGATCTCCGAAATGCGTAGGGTGAGTATGAGATATAGGGTCAGTTTGAGATGGCCCGGATTTGACAGGCATTTTTAGGTACAAGAACACTTCACGGCGTATTCGCGAGTTGCCATGCCAAGGCTAGGACGTACCGGGCGACGGATTTGAGAATCTCCGGATCGATCGTGTCGGCCGTATCGGTCGGCTGGTGAAAGTGGGGATGGACCCCGCCGCTGACGACGGTGACAGTCGGTACGCCTGCTTCCTTGAACGGCACATGGTCGCCGCCAGGGAAGAATCCATAGAGGTCAAGCTTGTCGCTAAGCCCGGCGGTTTCACCTGCCGTCGATGCCACCGTCTTTTCCATTCCCGTCACGCCCACCGTGAGTCGCCCATTCCCGACGCCCGCATGGTCGATATTGATCATGCCTACAGTTGAGGCCAATGGCACAATGGGTTGGGAGACATAGTGCCGCGAGCCAAGCAGCCCCTGTTCTTCACCGCTGAACGACAAAAGGAGAATGGATCGTTTCGGCGCGGCAGGGGCCGATGCCAGGATGCGCGCGACTTCCAGCATGACGGCGGTGCCTGACGCATTGTCGTCCGCGCCCGCAAAGAGACGGCCCCCTTGAAGGCCGAAATGGTCGCGATGGGCGCCGATGATGACGGTGTCCTGGGTGCGTGGCGAATAGCCTCGGATGATTGACGCGATATTAAAGAGCGTGCCCGTTGAGGATGTGGTGGTCCAGGTCAGTCGTGCCGTGACCTCGGTGGCGAAGGAGCGCGAGGTATTTGTACGCGTGATCGCTTCTTGAATGTCCCTCAGCCGGCCTTTTCCTGCCGGTGCTTGTGCGACGATCGACTCAGCGATGGCGGTACTGATCCATGCCCCGGGTAGTGGCGGGGAGGTATCATATATGGCTGTGGGCGTGCCCGTGACGCCTCTCCGCAGTTCGTAGGGGCTCAACACCGGTCCTGTCGCAGTCAGATAGGCGACCGCCCCTTTCTCCTTGGCGATTCGCACTTTGTCCGCCTGTGCGACAGCGCCCTTGTATGGTTCAGGCTTCCCACGCAGAAACAGGACGATCTTGTTTCGGACGTCGAGGCCCGCATAGTCGTCGATGCCTTGAGCAGGGTCAGAAATGCCATAGCCGACAAAGACGATCGTTGCATTGATGTCAGCTGAGGGCGAATCCAAGATGGGCAGAAAATCTGATCCGCTACGGAGTGGGGAATGGTCCTCTATCTGTATGAGAGGATCAGGTTGGATGGTCTTCGCGATGACCGACAGAGTCTGTTTCCATTCTCGTTGAGGCAAGGGATTGGTCTGGTTGGCCGGAGGGGCGGCGGTTGACCGATGCAGCCGCAGGGCGCTGAACCGGTCGGCCACGAAGGCTGCTGATTTTTGATCATCATCAGTGCCGGTCTGCCGTCCACTGAAGGCTGGTCCGCTCAGTTCTCTGATGTCTGCCATCATCCGTTCGGTGGAGATCTCTTCCAACCCGCGTGTCAGCCAATTGCCTGCCGAGATGGTGGAATCGAGCGTTGTCTCAGAGGAGGCCGTTCCTATGAGGAGGGAGATGGCGCAGACCGAGGCCAGGGCAATCGTGATCCGAGTCATCTGTTCACGCAGGCTCCGAGGAAGACTGATCAGCCCGCGCGACTATAGCATAGGCTGTGCCATCCATTGCACCGTCTCAGCCGGACAGGGTACTATGCAAAGCGTGCGGACACGCAGTACGGAAAGGGTAAGCCATGGCAGCCGGTGGATCGGGAAACGGACTCTACGACTACCTCTACAAGCGATTCTTTGAGCAACGTGACAGCCACGACGGGTACTCATTTCAGCATGCGCCAGGAGGCAGCGCGCCGACTCGGATGGTGACATTCTCTGAAAAATTGCGATGGTGGGCCTTCGATCGGCGACGGCGCCGGAAACAAATTCTGGCCGAACGGGACCAGTTGCAACAAGTTATCCTTCAAATCAAGAAGACAGGACCGTCGAAGTAGGTCCAATAGGGCTCCGGGGTTCCCTTGGGTTAAGACAAGAGGGGGAGGACTTTGGCGCTTGCCTTTTTTCTTGTGCCTGGGGTAGCATGGGGCCGCTTGAGTGCGAGAGGCCTGGCAAGCAAGCGCAGAGAGTGACAAGGCCTGAACGGATGTTGTTTTGGTCAAGCCTGGGAACCTGATCGGCAGTCAGAAGTCAGCCGCCGCTGTGTTGATACCGTCTTCGGCCCATTCTTTCCCCGTTTCTCTCTCACGTCCAAAACAACACCACTCTGTCCAAGGAGGAATCTGATGGGTGCGAAGATTTATGTCGGTGGGTTGCCCTATTCAACGACCGAGCAAGAATTGAGCGATCTGTTTGCCACGCATGGGGCAGTGGCGTCGTCGCGGATTATCACGGATAAGTTCACCGGGCAATCCCGGGGGTTTGGATTTGTCGAAATGTCGTCTGATTCTGAAGCCCAGGCGGCAATTTCCGCGCTGAACGGCACAGAGCTTGGCGGCCGCACATTGACGGTCAACGAAGCCCGTCCTCAGGAACCCCGTTCCGGTGGCGGAGGCCGTGGAGGATTTGGAGGCGGTCGGCACTGATCCGACCACACTCCGTTCGTCTGAGGGGGTTGCCGGATTTTCCGGCAGCCCCTTTTTTATTCCGCCCGTGGCGTTGAGATCGCGCTGGTCGGGCCGTTGGTACGATGATCGCCGGAGCGACTAATGCCGCCCTTTAAGCTGGAAGCCCCCTTCAAACCCTGTGGCCATCAGCCGGAGGCGATTGTCAAACTGACGGCCGGCGTGCAGACGGGAAAGATCCATCAAGTGCTCCTCGGCGTCACCGGATCCGGCAAGACGTTTACCATGGCCAATCTAGTTGAACGGGTGCAAAAACCCACGCTGGTACTCGTCCACAACAAGACCTTGGCCGGCCAGCTCTATCAAGAGTTTAAGCAATTCTTTCCGCAGAATGCCGTGGAGTACTTCGTCAGCTATTATGACTACTACCAGCCGGAAGCGTACATTCCGCAAAGTGACACCTACATCGCGAAGGATGCCTCGATCAACGATGCGATCGACCAGATGCGGCATGCCGCGACGACCTCGTTGCTTCAGCGCAACGATGTGCTGATCGTCTCGTCGGTCTCCTGCATCTACGGGCTGGGATCGCCGGAGGTCTATCACGACATGCTCGTCTATCTGGAAGAAGGAGCTGAGATTAGGCGGGAGAAGATCTTGGCGAAACTGGTGGAGATTCAATACGAACGCAACGACGTTGACTTTCATCGCGGGACGTTTCGCGCGCGCGGGGATGTCATTGAAATCTTCCCCGCGTCGTCGGAGGCCAAGTCGGTGCGGATCGAACTGTTCGGTGACACGGTCGATGCCATTCATGAGATCGACCCGCTCACGGGGAAGTCTTTGGGCAAGTTGCCCAAGGTTGCGATCTATCCCAATACGCACTATCTCATCGCGCCGGATCGCTATGAACGGGCCATCACAGGCATTGAAGAGGAACTCGACGAGCGCCTGGTCTATTTCAAGAAAGCCGGCCAATTGGTGGAAGCCCAGCGGCTCGAACAACGGACTAAGTTCGACTTGGAAATGATTCGCGCGATGGGCTATTGCCATGGCATTGAGAACTACTCCCGACACTTGAGTGGGCGCGCGCCGGGGGAGGCACCCCCTACGCTGTTGGATTATTTCCCCAAGGATTTTTTGCTGATTGTGGATGAGTCACATGCGACGGTCCCGCAAGTCGGGGGCATGTATGAGGGGGATTATTCCCGGAAACGCACCTTGGTGGACTATGGCTTTCGTCTGCCCTCCGCCGTCGATAACCGTCCGCTGAAATTCGCGGAGTTCAAACGGTGCCTGAATCATGTGGTGTACGTCTCGGCGACGCCGGGCCCGTACGAGCTGGAGCATGCGGGAGGTGAGGTGGTTGAGCAGATCATCAGGCCAACGGGTCTGATGGATCCACCGATCGATGTGGTGCCGGCGAAGGGGCAGGTGGACCACCTGCTGGGACAAGTGCGCGCCGAAGTCGCCAAAGGCGGACGCGTGCTTGTCACGACACTCACGAAGCGCATGGCCGAAGACCTGACGGAGTATTACCACGATCTCGGGGTGAAGGTGCGATACCTGCATTCCGATATCAAGACGCTGGAGCGGGCGGAGATCATCCGGGGCTTGCGCCTGGGGGCATTCGACGTCCTGGTCGGGATCAATCTCTTGCGCGAAGGCCTCGACCTGCCGGAGGTGAGCTTGGTGGCCATTCTCGATGCGGACAAGGAAGGGTATCTTCGCTCGTATCGGTCGCTCATCCAAACAGCGGGACGGGCGGCGCGTAATATTGACGGGCGAGTCATTTTATACGGCGATGGTGTCACGGATTCGATGCGGATGGCGATGGAGGAAACGGACCGGCGCCGCGGGATTCAGGCGGAGTATAATCGGATGCATGGCATTACGCCCGCCAGCGTGAAGAAGGGGATCCCGGCGTTGGAATATGCCGTGGCTGAACTGGACTATGTTCAGTTGGAATTGGCGGCGGAATCGGTCGAGCCGTACGGCACGGCGGGAACGACGGAACAGCTCATCAGCCAGCTGGAAACGGAGATGAAAGCGGCGGCCAAAAAACTGGAGTTTGAACGAGCCGCGGAACTGCGGAACCGAATCCGGGCGCTTCGATTAAAAGACCTGGAGGTGAAGTCGTAAGGGCTATACGTGCTTGTAGAGGTAGATGCCTACGAACATACCAAGGATGCTGAGGATATTGATCTTGAGCGTGAAGCCGAGTGTGAGTTTGACGAGAATCAGGTCGAGGGTGAGGGGTTGGGTGATACCAAGCGAGAAGTGTGTCGAGAAGATGTTTTGGATCGTTCCCTGAGGGGCCATGACTTGGAGAATTTCTCCAAGAATGCCGCCGAGCAGCCCTCCGATCAGCAGAAAAACGAACAGAATCCAGGGCGATTTTCGCACAAGAACCGTGCTCCTCTTCTCTTCCTCGCACCGATCGGTGAAGAAACTGAGGGGAACCATATCGGAAGGTCCACGGCAAGTCAATAAAACCGGCGGTTTCAGTAACGGGCCTGTTTCCAACCTTTCAGACCTCCCCATTCTTGACTTGGCTGCCGTGGTTCTATAGACTGCACGGTGCTCTTTTTCTAGATTTTTCGAGGCGATCGGAGATCTGGCGTAAGGCTTCGATGGCCTCTTTCTTTGTGGTCCTATGTTTGATGCATTAAGCAGCAAGTTCGAGAACATTTTGAAGAAGCTTCGGGGGCAGGGTGTGCTCACGGAGCAGAATGTCGCCGAGGCACTCAAGGAAGTGCGATTTGCACTGCTTGAAGCCGACGTCAATTTCAAGATCGTCAAGGATTTCGTCGAGCGGGTCCGCCAGAAAGCCGTGGGCCAAGAGGTCATGCAGAGCCTGACGCCCGGGCATCAGGTCGTCAAGATCGTCTGGGAAGAATTGAGTGAGATGATGGGGCGTGAGCGCGCGGGGCTTGCGCTCAGTTCCCATCCCCCTACCGTGGTGATGATGGTTGGCTTGCAGGGCGCCGGCAAAACGACCACCTGCGGCAAGCTGGCCCGTGTGTTCAAGAATCAGGGGAAGCGTGTCCTGTTGGTGGCCGCCGATCCGCGCCGGCCCGCGGCCGGCGAACAGTTAAGTTCCCTGGGGCGAGATCTTGGGATTGAGGTCTACCGGGCGGATCAGGCGCAGGCGTCGCAGGCGGATGTCGTGCGTATTTGCCGGGCCGGTGTTGAGCAGGGGCAGGCGCAGGGATTCGATTTGGTGGTGTTGGACACAGGCGGGCGACTGCATATCGACGAGGAATTGATGGGGGAACTCGTCGCGGTGAAAGCAGCGGTGGCCCCGCAAGAGGTGTTGCTCGTCGCCGATGCGATGACCGGTCAGGATGCGGTGACGATGGCGGGCCAGTTCGACCAGAAGATCGGTCTGACCGGCGTTATCTTGACAAAGGTGGAAGGTGATGCGCGCGGCGGCGCGGTGTTGTCCATCCGGGCTGTGACCGGCAAGCCGATCAAGTTTCTCGGCGTGGGGGAAAAGCTGGATGCGTTGGAAGTGTTTCATCCGGACCGCATGGCGTCGCGCATTCTCGGCATGGGCGACGTGTTGTCGCTCATCGAAAAGGCGCAAGAAACTCTTTCGCGCGAGCAGGCTGAAGCGGCGCAGAAACGGCTGACCAGCAACACGTTCACGCTGGAGGATTTTCGGGCTCAGCTGGGACAAATGGGCCGTCTCGGTTCGTTGGATCAGATCCTCGGCATGTTGCCGGGAGGACAAAAGCTCAAGAGCGCGATCGAAGGGGACAAGCCGGAGCGGGAAATGGGCCGGGTAGCCGCCATGATTGATTCCATGACGATCCGCGAGCGCCGCGATCACACCATTATTAACGGCAGCCGAAAGAAACGGATCGCGCGAGGCAGCGGCACCAGCGTGCAGGAGGTCAATCGGCTGATCAAGCAGTTTTTGTCGGCGAAGAAACTGGCGAAAGCCATGACCGGTGCAGGGGGGCGGCGGCAGTTGGCCCAACTCATGCGGTCGATGTGAAGAGAGGCAGTCAGCTGTCAGCGTACAGCTCTTGGCTCGATGGGGTAAGAACAGTTCAATATCAAAAGCTGGAAGCTGATTGCTGAAAGCTATTCATCAAGGAGGAGACAGTGGCTGTTCATTTGAGACTCGCTCGGACAGGTAGACACAAACGTCCCATGTATCGGCTGGTCGCGGCCGATTCACGCAAAGCGCGGGACGGACGGTTCCTTGAAATTCTTGGGATCTTCGATCCGTTGAAAGAAGCGGGTGTGCCGGAGCTCAAGCAAGAGCGTGTACTGACCTGGTTGCGGCAAGGCGCGCAACCGTCGGTGACCGTGCGCACCCTGCTTCGCCGGTCCGGCTTGTGGAAACAATTCGAGGCGGAGAAGGCTGGCCAAAAGGGCGGCGCCGCGAAGTAAGTGCGTGGAAGATGGTCGGCTCGATCCAGACGGTCACAGTCGGACAGATCGGGCGGCCCTTTGGGTTGAAGGGGCAGGTCAAAGTTAGGCCATTAAGTGATGTGCCAGGCCGATTTGAATCACTGACGGATGTACGATTGGTGGCGAAGGACGGCCGGACGTTGGATACCAGCGTGAGCACTGTTCGGCATGCGGGAACGGATTTGATCGTGGGATTTGCGGGCCTGACGACACCTGAAGAGGCGAAGGTCTGGTCCGGTGGGTTGATACAGGCCGCTCGTGGCACCGCCCCCGCGCTTCCGAGCGGACAGTACTATGAATGTGACCTGGTGGGCCTGGACGTGTACACGGACCACGGGCAGCCGCTTGGCGTGCTGGAAGCAATTTGGGAACTGCCGGGCAATCATGTCTTTGTCGTTCGCCAGGGTTCCAAGGAGACCTTGATTCCTGCAGCCAAGGAATGGGTGACCGCCGTTGATCTCGAGCGCCGGAGGATGACCGTTCATATCATGGATGGGATGGACGAGTAAGATGTTGCGGTTCGACGTGCTGACATTGTTCCCGGATATGGTGGCTCCCGTCCTGGGACAGAGTATGCTCAAGCGCGCTCAGGAGAAGGGGCTGCTTCATGTCACGGTGCGCAATCTCCGGGACTTTACCGATGACCGCCACAAGGTGGCGGATGACGTGCCATACGGCGGCGGCGCCGGGATGGTGATGAAGGCGGAACCGATATTGCGCGCGGTTGATGCCTTGAGGGAAGACGCGCAGGCGTGCGGTGAGACGATCCGGTTGCTGTTTCCGTCGCCTCACGGTCGGCCATTCACGCAGGACTATGCGCAACGTCTGGCGGGTGAAGCGCGCCGCATCGTGATTCTCTGTGGCCATTATGAGGGAATCGATGAACGGGTCCGGACGGCCCTGGCACCGGAAGAGGTGTCTGTGGGCGACTATGTGTTGACCGGCGGCGAACTGCCGGCACTGGTCTTGATCGATGCGGCGGCCCGGTTGGTCCCGGGCGTGTTGGGTGATCCGCAGTCTATGGTCGAAGAGTCATTTACGGATTCTCTCTTGGAGTATCCGCACTATACGAGGCCGGCGGAGGTGCGTGGCCTGGGTGTCCCGGACATCCTGTTGTCCGGGCATCATGAAGCGATTCGCCTGTGGCGCAGGAAGCAGGCGTTGCGGAGCACGTATCTGAGGCGGCCCGATCTCCTCAGAGATCGAGTCCTGACGAGTGAAGATCAACGGTTGTTGAATGAGTTGTTGAATGAAGGCGTCGCGATGGCGCCGGTACGTAGCGGGGAGGAGGGATAAGTCGATGAATCAGTTAGAGCGCATTCAGCGGTCCTTAACAAAAAAATCACCGCCGAGCTTTGAAATCGGGGACGTCGTCAAAGTCCACGTCAAAGTCGTCGAAGGCGATAAGGAACGCATCCAGGTGTACGAAGGCACGGTGATCGCTCGCAAGGGATCCTTGAATACAGAGATGTTCACCGTTCGGAAACTGTCCTACGGCGTCGGTGTTGAGCGAATTTTCCCGGTGCATTCACCGATCGTTTCGAAGGTCGATGTCGTTCGGCAAGGACGGGTGCGGCGGGCGAAGCTCTATTACTTGCGTGGAAAGAAAGGGCGGTTCGCCAAAGTAGAAGAGCGCGAGTTTGTCGGTGAGGGCAAGTCATCCGCCCAGCCGGCTGCCGTTCAAGCCGCTCCGGAAGAGCCTGCGAAGGCCTAGATACCCGGTTGCCACGGTCTTGCCGAGTGCAGGAGACGCTTGTCTCATACAGAGCCGTGATCGGGAGCGAGCCTGATGGGGCCTGCCGATGAGTTCGAGCAAGAAGCCCGGCGGCGCGGATATCGCCGTGTTGCCGGCATCGACGAAGCGGGACGCGGGCCGTTGGCCGGTCCGGTCGTCGCGGCGGCCGTGATTCTGCCCATCCATGTCAAGCTGACCGGCGTTGACGATTCCAAACAGCTTCCCGAAGCGGAACGGGAACGGCTGTATGACGCGATCATGGACAAAGCGGTCGGTGTCGGGATCGGGTCGGCTGATGCCGGTGAGATCGATGCCCTCAACATTCTAGAAGCGTCCCGTCTGGCCATGTGCCGGGCGATCGCCAACTTGGACTCCGCTCCGGACTATCTCCTGACAGATGCTGTCGCGCTGCCGGCCCTTCATGTCCCGCAGCGCCCGATCATCAAAGGTGATGCGCTGTCGCTCTCAATCGCCGCGGCGTCGATCATCGCGAAAGTCACACGGGATCGTCTGATGGCGGGGTACCACGAGACGTTTCCGCAGTATAATTTCCTGTCGCACAAGGGGTACGGCACGGCGGAGCATCTGCGTATGTTGGCGCGGTTCGGGCCCTGCCCCATCCACCGGCGGACGTTTGCGCCGGTGCGAGATGCGGTTGCCTTGGCACGGACTGCTGAACTCAGCGTTGCGGGGTCGGCCGGGTAGTCCAACTCATCTCCATGAACAGGCCCAATTCGATGGATCCCCGGCATCAGTTCGGACGAGCCAGCGAATTGTTGGCAGAGCGGTTCTTGCAGGCCAAGGGCTATCGGATCTTGGCGCGAAATCTGCGGACGACGTTGGGTGAACTGGACCTCGCGGCCGAAGACCAGGGCGTATTGGTCTTTGTCGAAGTGAAGGCTCGGGCGACGGAGGCCTTTGGTGGCGCAATGCTGGCCGTGGATCGGCGGAAACAGGCCAAACTCGTGCGGCTGGCGTCTCAATATTTGGCGCACCACCACCTGTCGGATCGATCCTCCCGATTCGACATCGTCTTGGTGCAGGGACACCCGTCTTCAGAAAGTCGCATCGAACATCTTCAGAATGCATTCGATGCCGATACCTAGACCGTTGGCGGGGAGAAGCGGCCGAAGGACACGATGATTCAGCTGATCCATGTGTCGAAGAGCTATGACCGCCGTGTTGCGTTGTCCGACCTGACCCTGGAAATCGGGAAGGGAGAGTTCGTCCTGCTCATGGGCCCGAGCGGAGCGGGGAAGTCCACGTTACTGCGCATGCTGATCGGGGAGGAACGGCCTGATCAAGGCCAAATTTTTGTGCAGGGCAAGAATGTCGGCCAACTGAGACAGTCGGAGGTACCCTACCTTCGCCGCAAGATCGGGACGGTCTTCCAAGAGTTTCACCTGCTCCCCAAGAAATCCGTGTTCGAGAATGTGGCGCTGCCCTTGCTTGTGCAACGGTCTTCGGCGGCGGATATCCGCCGCAAGGTGACGGAAGCGTTGCGAGCGGTCGGCGTCGAGCATAAAAAAGACCAGTCACCTGCCAGTCTCTCAACAGGGGAGCAGCAGCGGGTCTGCATTGCGCGGGCGATCGTCAACGGACCGGTGGTGCTTCTGGCGGATGAGCCGACGGGAAATCTGGATCCTGAACGGACCGCAGAGATCATCGAACTGTTCAAGTTGATCAATGCCCGGGGCACGACCGTTGTGGTGGCCACCCATGACCCTCATGTGATGGCGCTGGTCAACCGGCGCGTGATGACGCTGATCCAGGGGGTGCTCATGCCTGAGGTGCAGAGAGGCGACGCGTAGCGGTATGCGATGGCTCGTCTATCTTTTTCGTGAAGCGTGGACGAATCTGCGGACGAACCGCACCACCACGATGGTGGCAATCGTCACCACGGCGTTCACGCTGACGTGCGTCGGGATCTTTGTGCTCTCGTATGTGAATCTTCGTCATGCGGCGAATTGGTTGCAGGAAGACATCAAGGTGATCGTCTATTTGGATGACCGGCTCCCACCGGAAGCCATCCAAGAGCTTGAAGACACGCTCAAGGCCGATCGAATGGTAGGGGGCCTTTTCTATATCTCGAAAGACCAGGCACTCGGTGAATTTCGAGCACAATTTCCGTCCGACTCTCATTTGCTCGAAGGGCTTGGAGAGAATCCTTTACCGGCGTCGTTTGTCGTCACGCCGGCGCCGAACTATCGGTCGTTGGATTCGGTGAATCGGTGGGCGGAGCGGGTCACCATCATGCCTGGCGTGGCCAAAGTCGATTACAATCAGGAGTGGATCGATGCACTGGCCGGATTGATCCGGTATATCGAGCTGGCGGCGATCAGTGTGGGGGTGATCCTCTCCATGGCCGCCATCACCATTATCGGGAACACAATCAGGCTGGCATTGTTCGCCAGGCGGGAAGAGATTGAGATTCTTCGCCTCATCGGGGCCACGCGCGCCTTTATCCGGATCCCCTATGTCATCGAGGGCGCCGTGTTGGGGGTCTGCGGCAGTACGCTGTCGCTAGGCATCCTGAAGCTGGGATTTGAGTTGTTCCGTCGGCAAATCGGTTCGGTTGGACGATTCAGCGGGATTGAGAGCCTGGTGACATTTCTTCCGATATCAGGCTGCGCGGCGTTTGTCGGGGTCGGGATGGTCCTGGGAATTGCCGGCAGCATGGTGTCCCTGCGCAGGTTTGGGGAGGCGCGAGGATGAGGCCGTGGCTTGCGGCGATCGTCTGGTGCCTGTCGATGTGGAGCGGGTGGGGGGCTAGTGCCGTTGCGGCGAGTGATCCCATTGTCGAAAAGATCGAGAAGGAACGTAAAACCCTCGAACAATTGAAAGGAAAGATCGAGGAAAAACGAAAACGAGCGGAGGAAGCCGAGAAGAAACGAGAGTCAGTTTTGCAGGGTATTCAATCGTTGGACGAACGACTGGTTCGCCATCGCCAAGATCATCATGAGATCACGAAGAAGCTGCGCAAGAAGGACCGGGAAATTGAAAATATCACGGAGCATATCGGGGTGATTCGCACCGGCATTGAAGAGCGGCGAGAGGCCATCCTGGCGCGGTTCCGAGTGCAATATATGGAAGGACGGTTCGGCTATGTGAAAGCGCTGCTGGCGTCAGGCTCCTATGCGGATTTTCAGCGCCGCCGCCAGTATGTGTCGACGTTGTCTCAAAAGGAGTACGAATTGCTGTCCTCGTTTCGGGAGGATATGGCCCGCATGGAGCAGGCCGAGCGTCAACGGGCCGAGGCGCGGGCCGGCATGGTGGCATTCAAGGAGAGTATCGAAAAGAAGGTCACGGAGATCCGTGCCACTCAAAAAGAGAAGAAGGTGTACCTGGCAAAGATTACGCAAGAAAAAGACGCGTATAATCGGACCGTCGAGGAGCTCGAGCGCTCGGCGTCCCGAGTGGACAGTTTGCTGCGGGAATTGGAAGCCCGCCGCCGGGCGATGGCGAGTAAGCCGAAGCCCATGCCGGTTCCTTCTCGTGGGGCCAAAGGTGCGTTGCCCTGGCCAGCCGACGGGCAGGTCGTGTCGTTCTTTGGCCGTCAAAAACATCCGACATTCAATACCTATGTTCAGCGTAAAGGGATAGAAATCAGGACAAAAGAGGGCAGCTTGATCCATGCCGTGATGCCCGGTGCCGTGGTCTATGCGGACTGGTTGAAAGGCTATGGACTCGTTATAATCCTCGACCATGCCAATGGGTTCTTCTCCCTCTATGCCCATGCCGCCAAGATTCTGGCTAAAGTCGGTGAGCAGGTCGCCGAAGGGTACCCGATCGGAGAAACCGGAGATACGGGCGTGATTGGAGAAAATACTTTATACTTCGAGTTACGCGAAGGGGCTGACCCGGTGGATCCGCTCCAATGGTTGGTGAAGCGGTAATGTAGCCACGCGAAGTTTCACCGGATGGTACAACGGAAAGAAGGGATATCGACGATGATAGATCAGCAGCCGCGGCGAAAGTCTTGGGTGGTCGTCCCGATGATTGCGATCGCGCTTCTCGGCGGGGTCGTGATCGGTAAGGGTTGGGAGCGGACGGGCCATGCCAGCGAAACGTATGAGGAGCTCAAGACCTTTTCCGAGGTACTCAATCAGGTACAGAGACACTATGTAGACGAGACGAAAGCCAAGGATCTGATCCAAGGGGCCATTCGAGGGATGCTGGCGACGCTGGATCCCCATTCCGCATACATGACTCCCGAAATGTATAAGGAGATGCAAGTCGAGACGAAGGGAGAGTTCGGCGGCGTGGGCATTCAAATCGGCGTGAAGGACAATCGGTTAGCCGTCATCGCCCCGATTGAAGGCACCCCGGCGCACCGGGCCGGCATCAAGGCCGGTGATTTCATTGTGAAAGTGAACGACGAGACGACGAAAGATCTCACACTGATGGATGCCGTGCAGAAGATGCGCGGGCCGAAAGGCAGCAAGGTGAATTTGACGATTCAACGGGACGGCACGCCGGATCCGCTGGTCTTCACCTTGGTCCGCGACACCATCAAGATCGAGAGTGTGAAATCCAAGATGATCGACAATCTCGGCTATGTGCGGCTCACGCAGTTCCAGGAGGCGACGGGCAGGGATCTGGCCAAGGCGATCAAGCAGTTCAGGGAACAAAAGGCACAAGGTGCCATTATCGATTTGCGGAATAATCCCGGCGGATTGCTGACGGCGGCCGTCGATGTTTCCGAACAATTTCTTCCCAGCGGGAAGCTGGTGGTCTACACCAAAAGCCGGGACGGCAAAGAAGACGAATGGTTCGCCAAATCCAAAGATCAAATGGAGGACTTGCCGGTCATTGTGCTGGTAAATGAAGGTTCGGCGAGTGCGTCGGAGATCGTGGCGGGCGCGCTCCAAGATTGGGGGCGGGCAGTGATTGTTGGGACGACGTCATTCGGCAAAGGATCAGTCCAGACAATATTGGCGCTTGGAGACGGATCGGGGCTTCGTCTGACGACGGCGAAGTATTACACGCCGAAGGGGCGGACGATCCAATCAACTGGTATTACTCCCGATATCGTGGTGAAGCTCGCTACGCCGCCGGCCGCGAAGGCTGGTGAGGGCAAACCGGGTGAAAAAGAAGCAGAGTCCAAGTCTCCGAAACCTTCCAATGGGAAAGACACGCCTCCAGCCGGTGTCAAGTCTCCGGATGAAGCCGGTTCTAAGAACGGGACTTCTCCGCCGGCGCCCTCCGCTGAGGCGCTTGGTGAGTTGTCGCTTGAACAAGATGCCCAGTTGCAGAAGGCGGTGGAGCTGCTGAAGAGTTGGAAGATTTTCAAGGAGATGAAACCAGCCGTATCGTAGGGTTAGGTGGTTTCGTCGAGTTTCTGGATGGCTTCGAGCAAGACGGCCTCCGAGCCTGAGAACCCTGGAAGGGTTCTCAGCAGGTGGGATTCGATCAGTCGCTTCAAATCGGCGGCTGTCCGAATTCCGAGCCGAAAGTAGAGATAGGTGACGAGTGAATCGGAGAGTCCAGGCAGCTTCGCCCAATCTTTGACTTCTGCTGGCAATGGGGTCTTGAGCTCCTCGTAGGCTCGGATTGCGCCGGTTTCAAGAAACTCCCTGATTTTTCCAGCGAGATCCTTCCCAACCCCGTCAATCTCTTCCAGGCCATGCCGTTGGGCGACTACGGCCACATCTTCCTCGAGCGCGAGGAGTGAGTCGGCGGCATGCCGATAGGCACGAACGCGGTAGGGGTTCGCTCGTTGGGTGGCGAGCAGATCGGCCATTGCTCGGAACAGATCCGCGATCTGTCGGTTCTTGTCGTGCGCCATCGTGGGTCTATTGTGCGATGTTCCTAGTCTTATGAGCAAGGGTCTGTTGATTGACAAGGCGAATTCCGGTCCCATAGGATGACAGGCTATGGATGAGACGGTTCGGATTCACGTGAATGGGGACGCCAAGGCGTGCCGCCGTGGTGCCACGGTGGCCGATCTGTTACAGGACTTGGACATCAAGACTGAGCGGGTCGCCGTGGAGCTGAATCTCGAAATTCTGGATCGTGCGATGTTCGCGCACCGTGCGCTCAACGATGGGGATCGAGTGGAAATCATGAGTTTCATCGGCGGGGGATCATGCTAATGAGGATGTTATGGCTGACGATCGGTTGATCATTGCAGGACGCGAATTCAAGTCACGGCTGTGGGTCGGAACGGGGAAGTACAAGGATTTTGTCGAAACCCAAAAGGCCATCGAAGTCTCCGGTGCTGATGTCGTGACGGTGGCAGTTCGCCGCGTCAATATTACTGACCGTTCCAAGGACAACCTGCTCGACTATATCGACCCCAAGAAGTACACCATCTTGCCCAACACGGCCGGCTGTTACACGGTAGAGGATGCGGTACGCTATTCCCGCCTGGCCCGCGCCGCCGGTGTCTCTGATCTCATCAAGCTGGAAGTGCTCGGCGATGAGAAAACCTTGTTCCCCGATACGGCGGGACTGATCGAGGCAGCGAAGATTCTGATTAAAGAAGGTTTTATCGTGCTGCCGTACACTAATGATGATCCGATCGTGGCGAAGAAGCTGGTCGATATCGGCTGTCCGGCGGTCATGCCGTTGGCCGCGCCGATTGGGTCCGGCCTGGGCATCAGAAATCCCTACAACCTGAAAATTCTTATGGAGTCGGTTTCGGTGCCGGTGATTGTCGATGCGGGCGTCGGGACCGCGTCCGATGCGGCCTTGGCGATGGAATATGGGGCTGATGCGGTGCTCATGAACACGGCCATAGCCGGCGCGCAGGATCCTTTGGCAATGGCGGAAGCCATGAAATACGCCGTATGGGCGGGCCGGTTAGCCTACAAGGCCGGCCGCATTCCAAGAAAACTCTATGCGACGGCGAGCAGTCCGATCGAAGGGATGCTCTAACGTAATTGTGAGTGTTGAGTTTTGAGTTTGTCGCTCAAAGCTCTGTCCTAACTCAACGCTCAGTCCTCAGCACTGTTGATCCCATGCCTCCCGTTAACTTCCGCCTCCTTCTCGTGACCGACCGGACGCAGACAGGCGGTCGATCTCTTCCACTTCTCATCCAGCAAGCAGTCGATGCGGGACTGCCTGCTGTCCAGCTTCGGGAACGTGACCTCTCCACGGGTGAATTGCGTGCGCTGGCGCGCGAGATCCAATCGATCACGATGCCGCGCGCCGTTCCCTTGGTCGTGAACGATCGTGCCGATCTGGCGTTGGCCATGAACCTGGACGGAGTGCATCTTCGCGCGAACAGTTTGCCGGTGCCTGTGGCCCGCCGATTGGTCGGAGCGGATCGCCTGGTCGGGGTCTCGACGCATTCCCTCAGTGAAGTGGAGCAGGCAAGTCGGGATGGAGCAGACTATGTACTCTTTGGTCCGATTTTCGATACACCATCGAAGCGGCCGTTCGGACCTCCGTTGGGGTTGGCGGTGTTGACGGAGGTCTGCCGACATTCGCCCATTCCGGTATTTGCCGTGGGCGGTGTGACAAGTGCGTCGGTGTCTGATGTCAGAGGAGCCGGCGCGTATGGCGTCGCGGTGATCGGAGCCATTCTTGCGCACGACGATGTCGCCGCGGCAACACGCGAAATGTTGGCGTCACTGACTCCGTAACGGATCATCATTCCGCACTCCTGCCGCGCGCGCGATCGCGCAGTCTAGTTGACCACCCTGAGGTCGGGTGTTAGAATCCGACACGAACACGCGAGTGGTGATGTGCGCTCCCCGCAGTGGTAGACGAATCGCCGAGTGGAGGTATGGAAGACAGAAAAGGGCGATCGAAGCGATTTCCGTCTCTTCGGGATTCCGTCAAGAAAATCACACGGCAGTTGTCCGAAGGTGACGCGGACATGATGCACAAGAACGACGAGCATGCGCGGGAAGCCGACAAGCTGCGCGTGCAAATCCAGTCGATGGAAGAAGAAATCCGCCGGTTGTACCAGTCACGCTACCAGCTCGAACAAGCGAATAAACAAAACGAAAAACTCGTTGCCACTCTGCAAGAAGCCAAGGCTCAGATTGAAGCTTTGCGCGCCGAAGTGGACAAGCTGACGGCACCGCCGTCGGCGTACGCCATATTTTCCTGCATTAACGAAGACGGCACGGGGACGGTGTTCGTGTCTGGACGGAAAATGAAAGTCAGTCTCCACCCGTCTATCAAGAGCAAGCAGCTTCGGAAGGGGCAGGAAGTCATCTTGAACGAGGCGCTCAACGTTATCGAAGCCAAGGGGTTCGATAGCCAGGGTGAGGTTGTCCGCTTGAAGGACGTGTTGGAGGGGGGGCGCGCGCTGGTGACGCTCCATTTCGACGAGGAAAAGGTCGCCGAGTTGGGCGACCCGTTGCTGGTCGAGCGGCTGAGCGTCGGCGACCATCTGTTGTACGATCCTCGCTCCGGATACGTCATCGAAAAATTGCCCAAGTCGGAAGCGGAAGAGCTCGTCTTGGAAGAGGTGCCCGATGTCGACTATGCACACATCGGGGGTCTTCAGAGAGAGTTGGAGCAGGTCCAAGATGCGGTGGAGTTGCCGTTCCTCCATCCGCACATTTTTTCCGAATATAAACTGAGTGCGCCGAAGGGCGTGCTGCTCTATGGGCCGCCGGGCTGCGGGAAAACACTCATCGCCAAGGCCGTGGCCAACTCGATTGCCAAGAAATTGGGCCATCGCGCGGGGAAAGAGATTCGCAGCTATTTCCTGCACGTCAAAGGGCCGGAACTGCTCAATAAGTATGTAGGTGAATCGGAGCGGCAAGTGCGCGAGGTCTTCAAGAAAGCAAAAGAGCGTGCGGAGGACGGCCATCCGGTGATCGTCTTTTTCGATGAAATGGATGCGCTCTTCAGGACCCGCGGTACAGGCATATCGTCCGATATCGAATCCACGATCGTGCCGCAGTTCCTCTCCGAGATCGACGGGGTTGAGCGGTTGCGCAACGTGATCGTGATTGGGGCGAGCAACCGGCAGGATTTGATCGACCCCGCGGTGCTCCGCGCCGGCCGGCTGGATGTGAAAGTCAAAGTTGGGCGCCCGGACGCGACCGCTGCGCGGGACATTTTCTCGAAGTACATATCGGCGGAATTGCCGTTCGCCCAGGACGAGGTGGACCGCTGTGGAGGGGATCGGCATGCGTTCGTGGAGCTGTTGATCGGGAGAACCGTGGAAACCATGTATGCGCCGAGTGAAGAGAATAAATTCATCGAGGTCACGTACGCCAACGGCGAGAAGGAAGTGCTGTATTTCAAGGATTTTGCCAGCGGAGCGCTGATCGAAGGTATTGTCTCGCGCGCGAAGAAATTCGCCGTCAAGCGGGCGATCGCCCAGGAAGGACACGGCCTTCGGTCAGATGATCTGGTGCGGGCGATCCGTGAAGAATTCAAGGAGCACGAAGATCTTCCGAATACGACCAACCCGGACGATTGGGCAAAAGTCGCCGGCAAGAAAGGCGAGAAGATCGTGCACCTTCGGACGATCAGCGGCGGGCCAAGCGAATCTCGCCAAATTGAAACCGTTACCACCGGTCACTACCTCTAAACAGGATGCTGAAACAGTCCGCCAGCTGCGTTCTCGCATCGCTCAGAGGCTCAACGTATGGGTCTTACTGGAGGAAAAATACTTATCCGCTCGCATGTCATCAAAGCGAGCGGTTCAAGCGAAGCTTGGTATGTACCTCCTCGCCTTTCGCTTGCTGCGGCGTTGCCTGTGGAACGGTGCGTCTTGGCGCACCGGGGTGGGCGGGTGAGAATAGAGGCCATTTTGAGCATCCTGTCTGGTGGGAAGGCTTGTATTCCCGCAACATTCCCATGGCGTTAATCAATCGGCCAAGTTTGTCAGTAGCCAACTAATTGGATCTCATGCAGGAACAGACCCCGACGAATCGCGCGCGAGTGCTGGGTACGGAGACGGAGTTCGGCATCGCGGCGAAGGAACAGGCTTCGTCAGATCCCGTGACCGGCTCCATTGCCGTCATCGGGCACTATCGCGGGTTACCCGCCCCGAACGCGATCTGGGATTACGAAAACGAAAATCCGCTCTTAGACGCCAGGGGCTTTGAAGCCGATGGAGAGCGCGAGCGGCCGAATCCCGACTACAATCGTCAACTCAACAAAGTCCTCGCTAACGGCGGGCGATTGTATGTCGATGGCGCCCATCCGGAGTACTCCACGCCGGAGTGTTCGACTCCGCGTGAAGTGGTGGCCTTCGAGCGAATCGGAGAACGGATCCTCGCGCAGAGTCTTCAGGAACTCGCAAAGGCGCGAGGGAGTGAACAATATCTCTTGTATAAGAACAACTCCGACGGGAAGGGCAATAGTTACGGCTACCATGAGAACTATCTGGTCCCGCGGGCGGTGCCGTTCGAGAAGATTGTCCGGGTGCTGACGCCTTTCTTGGTGACAAGGCCGATTTTCGCCGGTGCCGGAAAAGTCGGCGCGGAGAACCAGACCGCTCCCGCCGAATATCAAATTTCCCAGCGCGCGGATTTCTTTGAATGCCTGGTTGATCTGAATACGATGGTCAAGCGGCCGATTATCAATTCACGCGATGAGCCGCATGCCGAGTATGCCAAGTTTCGCCGTCTCCATGTCATCGTGGGCGATGCCAATATGGCGGAGGTCTCCACCTATCTAAAGGTAGGCACCCTGGACATCGTGCTGGATCTGTTGGCGGCCGGGGCTGAACTGCCGCAGGTGGAGCTGGAGGAACCGGTTCGGGCGTTCAAACAGGTCTCGCGCGATCTGGAAATGAAGCAAACGATCAAGCTGGCCGGTGGGCGTCCGACGACGGCGCTGGCGATCCAGCGCGCCTATCTCACGGCTGCGCAGTCTTGGTATGCCGCTCGAGGCGCAACACCGGAGACGCAGGACGTACTCGTTCGATGGGAGGATGTGCTGGTCAAGCTTGAACAAGACCCCCGGTTGTTGGTGAGAGAGTTGGATTGGGTGGCGAAGCGCCACCTGATCGAGTCGTACATGGATCGGAAGGGCTGCGGGTGGGACGATCCACGCACCAAACTGATGGACCTTCAGTATCATGATGTTCGTCCTGAGAAAGGACTTTTCTATACGCTGGAACGCGGCGGCCATATTGAGTCGATCGTGGAGGAAGCGGAGATCCGGCGGGCCGAATTCACGCCGCCGCCAGGGACCAGGGCGTATTTCCGGGGCCGTTGTGCCTCCAAGTTCCCCACGGCGCTGTGTGGTGCGAGTTGGACCTCGGTGCTGTTCGATGTCGGGAACACCACCATCAAGAAAATCCCGTTGATGGACCCCTATCGCGGCACGCAGGCGTTGACCGGGGGATTGCTCGATGCCGTTGACACAGTGGATGCCCTCATTGAAAAACTAAAGGCGTAACAAGCGACCTCTGGATACATCGTGAAACTGCCGTATTTCCCCCATCATGACGACTCGAGTTTCTTTAACTTTGTCTCACAGTGCCATCCTGCGTTAATCCCAGGCGGCCAGGGCTCGGTGCCCTCCAATCAGCCGCATCACGCGGGTGTTCCGCTGGCGGTGCCTCAGGCCACCACTGTGCTGGCCCTGAAATATCAACAGGGGGTGGTCATCGCCGGTGACCGCCGAGCGACTGAGGGGTTTCAGATCGCCGATCGACGCATCGAGAAGGTCTTCAAGATCGATGAGTTCTCCGCCATGGCCATTGCCGGTGCCGCCGGACCATGTATTGAAATGGCCAAGCTGTTGCAAACCGAACTGGAGCATTACGAAAAATTGGAAGGGATGCCACTCTCCTGCGAAGGCAAGGCCAACAAACTTGGCCAAATGGTAAAGGCCAACCTGCCGATGGTCTTCCAGGGGCTTGTCGTGATGCCGCTCTTTGTCGGGTATGATGCTGCGCGCGCGGAAGGGCGCATCTTTAAGTACGACATTACGGGTGGACGGTACGAGGAATCGGACTACCATGCGATCGGGTCAGGGGGCAAAGATGCCCGGAACACCATGCGGGAGCATTTTCAAAAGAATCTGTCGGAAACGGATGCGCTCACGTTGGCGCTGACGGCACTGTACAATGCCGCCGACGACGATGTGGGCACTGGCGGTCCGGATTTTGTGCGTGGGATTTATCCCACGGCCAAACTGGTTACAGCCCACGGCATTGCCGATGTGCTGGGTGATCGGATTCGTGCGGTGTACGACAGCGTGATCGACCTGCGACGATCGAGGGAGATGTAACCATGCCGATGCCGTATTACGTCTCTCCCGAACAGATGATGCAGGACAAGGCGGAGTATGCCCGAAAGGGAATCGCCAAGGGCCGTTCCATCATTGCGATGGAATATGATGAAGGGGTATTGCTGACGGCGGATAATCCGAGTGCGTCACTGCACAAGGTGTCGGAGATCTATGACTGCATCGCGTTCGCCGGCGCGGGTAAATACAGCGAATTCGAGAACCTCCGGAAAGCCGGCATTCGGCATGCAGATTTGAAAGGCTTTATGTACAGCCGGGAGGATGTCACCGGCCGATCACTGGCGAACGGCTATTCTCAGAGTCTTGGCACCGTATTCAGCCAAGAAGCCAAGCCGCTGGAAGTCGAAATTCTCGTGGTGCAGGTCGGCGTCGGCGCCCAACCGAATGAAATCTACCGAATTTCGTTCGACGGGAGCATCATCGATGAGAGAAACTTCTCGGTGATCGGGGGAAAGGCCGACGCCGTTCAAGCCGTATTGAAAGAGAAGAGCTCGAACGAGCCGCCGTCCTTGGCGGCCGCGCTAGTTCTCTGCGTCGCGGCGCTGGAGCAGACTGCCGCTCTCAAGCTCCCCCCTGAAGGCCTTGAAGTGGCCGTCTTGGACCGCACCCGCGTCGGACGCAAATTCCGCCGTGTGCCGGTGCAGGACATTCGCCGGTTTCTCTCCACCTGATCCGTTCCGGGCATTCCTCCCCATCAGTTGAAGAACGGTGGATGGCCGTGTAATCTGACGGCAATACACATGACATATCCAGGCCTCTTGAAGCAGCGAATCTTCGGTCTTGAGAATGAGTACGGCCTGATTTTTTCGCCGAACGGCCGGATCTATCTGCCGATGGAGAAAGTGTTGGGGTATATCTTCGAGGGCCTTATTCCGAACAGTTGGCCGTCGAACGCGTTTCTGGCCAATGGGGCGCGATTCTATCAGGACACCGGGTGCCATCCGGAATATTCCACACCGGAGTGCGACAATATTCTCGATCTGGTCATCCATGACAAGGCCGGCGAGCGGCTCCTGGAAGCCTGTCTGCCTGCGGCGGAAGAGCGGCTTCGTGAGGAAGGCCTGTCAGGCGAGATTTACATTTTCAAGAACAACACTGATTCGCTGGGGAATACGTACGGCTGCCATGAGAATTTTCTGATGCGGCGCGACGTCGATTTTTGGAAAGTCACGGAGCAGTTGATCCCGTTTTTTGTCACGCGCCAGGTGTTTAGTGGAGCGGGGAAAGTGCTCAAGGTCTCCGGGAAGCCGCAGTATTTCATTTCCCAGCGGGCTCAGCATATCCATGAAAAGACGTCGTCGTCGACCACGTCTTCGCGCAGCATCATCAATACCCGCGATGAGCCGCATGCCGATGCCGAACGGTACCGCCGGCTGCATATCATCGTGGGGGATTCCAACATGTCGGAGTTTGCTACCTATCTCAAGGTGGGCACGGCGGCGCTCGTCTTGTCGATGATCGAGGAGGGCTATGCGGTGCATGGGATGGAATTGGAAGATCCTGTGAAAGCCATCCGCGAGATCGCCCGCGATCCGACGCTCAAGAAAAAAGTGCGACTCGATGATGGGCGGCAACTGACGGCCATTGAAATCCAGCGGGTGTATCTGGAGCGCGCCAAGGAGTATTTGGATCAGCAGACGCATGAGCCGATTCTGGATGATGTCTATGCCAAGTGGGAGACGATCCTTGCCCGGCTGGAAGACGATCCCATGCAGCTCGCGCATCACATCGATTGGGTGGCCAAGAAACACCTGATTCAAAGTTATGTGGATAAGAAAGACTGTGGGTGGGACGACCCGCGGGTGTTTCTGCTCGATCTTCAGTTCCATGACGTGAAGCGGACGCGAGGTCTGTACTATCTGATGGAATCCCGTGGCCTGATCGAGCGGATTGTGGAAGAGGACGCGGTCCAGCGGGCCATGTCCACGCCACCCCAAACTACGAGGGCCAAGGTCCGAGGCGACTTTATCCGGTTCGCCAGAGCAAAGAACCGCTCGTACACGGTGGATTGGACCTATTTGAAACTGAATGGCTATTGGGAAGAAACGATCCTGTGCATGGATCCCTTCAGCGCGTCCAATCGGCGGGTTGAGGAACTGGTATCGCAAATGTCTGGGGGGAGATTCTATCGATGACCCAGTACGGCACGTTCAACATGGTCACGCCGGGGAGAGTGATCGGTTGCGCCCTGTTTCTCCTGGCTGCCGTATTTCCGATCATTGGATTGTCAGGCCAGCGGCCGGCCATCGCGTTCGACGGGAAGTACAGCGGCAAGCAGGGACAGATTCTTGTGGTCAAGGTTCCAACAGATGAAGAAACAGCCCGTGTGCAGGGAACATTCTTGGGGCGGGCAGTGCTATTTTTCCCAGAGACCAGATCAGGTGAAGCCAAAGGGTTTGTAGGGTTGCTGGGCATCGATTTGCAAGATGTGCCCGGAACGCATGATCTGACGATTCAGATCATGCAGAGGGAACACAGCCGATCGCTTGTCTACCGGGTCGAGGTGGTCAAAGAGAAATTTCGTGTCGAGCATCTGAAGCTGCCCAAGGACAAGGTCGATCTCGATGAACAGGGCCTAGCACGATGGAAGGCTGAGCAGGAGCAGGTGAAGGAGGCCCTCGCAACCGATTCTCAGAGCAGGCTTTGGCAGCCAAGCTTTGTCGAGCCGGTGAGCGGGAAGCGAACCGGCATCTTCGGCAGCGTGCGCATCATGAACGGCCAAGCCCGCAATCCCCACAACGGAGAAGACATCGGCGCACCCACCGGCACGGATGTGGCGGCGACGAACGATGGGATTGTGCGGCTCACCGTCGAGCACATATTTTCCGGCAAGGGTGTCTTCCTGGACCATGGTCTCGGCTTCTACTCGATGTACTTCCATCTGTCCGAAGTATTGGTGAAGGAGGGGGAAGCGGTCAAAGCCGGACAGATTGTCGGTAAAGTGGGGGCCACCGGACGGGCAACAGGACCCCACCTACATTGGGGAGTCAAACTGAACGGCGCGCGAGTTAATCCCTATGCCCTACTGGACTTGCCGTTCAAAGCTGAGGCCAAACCGGTGATCCCAACGCCGGACCCTGACTCAGATTCCGCAGTGGGGGCTCCGGCGCCGTAGCCACCCTCCTAGTTGTATGAGGCACCGGCATGAGAATCTTTTTTGGTGTCCTCTCAGCCGTGGCGTTCCTGCTCGCCAGTAGACGGTTCTATCTCACAGAACACGTCGGCTACGACATCGGCGGTTTGTTTCTGTTGCTGGCTGGCATTCAACTGTTTGTCGCTGCGGCGATCTTTCATGAACAGCACGAAAGTCGCAAGCCGAAGCCACCGGTCTCAGCAGCAAGGAAGCACGGACCGGAAGACTAAATCCTGCCCTGCCGATGATCGGGCCGTCGATGGCGAAGCAGTCGTTCTGCGGGCCATTCAGCCTCTGTCGCAAAGGCATGACACTGTCCTGGCCTGGTATCGCCTTTTGCCGCGGCAAACTGCTGCCTCCGACGGGGCAGGAATTGAGAATCAATTTGGCGATGGTATGAGTGGCTGTTACTCTTGGGATCAGAGGAAATCGCAATCGGAGAGGTGGGAGATGCTCGGCGAGTGGGAGTTCACAGAGGTGACCCCGTATTTGGTGGCGGTGCTCGGCCTGTTGGTCGTCTGGCAGTACTATCAAATGCAGATTATGGCCGGGCGGATCATGGCGATCGATATTTTTGATCGTTCTGGTATCCGGATGTATATCTATCTTGTGCCTGACGATGATGCGATCTGTGGAGTGTGTGCCGGGTCGAATGGGCGGGTATTTCTCCCTTCACGGATCGCTGAAAAGGGATTCTCGCCTCTCCATGGCCAGTGCCAGCGTCCCATCCCTTGTCCGGGCACACTGATTGGATTATATGGCGCGTGGCCGGAGGCGCGAGGCGTCGTAGAGCGCGCACGGGCGCAGGCGAAGAAGAGTGGCGTTCAGCTGTCTCACGAAGAGCTGCGGGCCTTGGTGAACGGCCAATGGGAGATGAGCATCAGCGCCGAGACGGATCGCTTGAGCGTGCACATGATCGAATCCGCCTGTTACGAGAAGATCAATCGAGCGGTGTCGATCACGGGCTATCGCTATGTGATCGAAGAGGTCAAGGAAGTCCGCCATCTGCTCCTGCTCGTTCCCGCCTATCTGCGGCTTGCGCTGCTGTTGGTCCGATCCGGAGACAACGATGCAGCGCTGGCCCTTATCGATCGGTTTGAAGCCCGGTTTCCCTCGAAAAAGCGCGGGCTGCATTTTCCGACGGCGGAGCAACGCAACTTCATGAAGATGCGGAAATCGCACCTGCTCGGCAACCAGCCTGAAAAAATCCCCGCATAAGCCCCGCTCATCAATAATTTGATTCGAGGCTGGCCGGTGTCTTATTGAGGACGGTCGACGCGGCCTGCGAGAGGGCGGTGTCGTGCGTATGGTCGTGCGAATAGACGCGAAATTGGATGAGCCGCGTGGGCAACAGGTCCAAGAACTCTTCGAGCGGCTCAGTTGACACCTGTTTGGTACCCGGGTCGTAAACATACAGCGGATTCCCACGCCGGTCTTTGGGATCGGGGCGAGGGTCCAGCGGCGCCATATCGACGCGGAACTCCAGGCCGCGCAACGACTGTGGCAATTCTTTCGCGATCTGCTTCGCGAACAGCTCATGGCCGGGGAAGGCCATCCCCCGTTCCTGACCTTTTTCTTTCAGCGTGGTGCTGTAGGCCATCTTCCATTTGACGTCCCGGTCGAGAATGCGCCCCCATTCACGTCCGAGCCGGCGGCGTGCTTTCTGGCCGGTGCGAGTCCATCCCCGCACTTCTTCCAACAGCGACCAGTCCGTAAGCGTCAGGTACCGGTCCATGCAGGTGCGCGGGTCTTTTGGGAAGAGCAACTTCATGGTGTCGCCGAAAATATCGCGCAAGTGGATGTCGATGGCTCTGGTCGTGCGGTGGAAGTACACATTTGAGTACAGATACATTCTGGTATTGAGGAACATCTGCAGGGCCGGGAGTCCGGTCTTGTGAATCGTAAACCCTTTGTCGGTGATGATGGTGTAGTGAATCAATCTTGAGAGATCGACGGGGCCGACCGCCACGCCGCACATGTACGAGTCGCGCAAGACATAATCCAGATTGTCTCCCGTATAACTCCCTGAAATGACCGGTTGGAGCATGTTCAGCCAGCGAGGCAGACGGGAGTTGTCTTTCCCTTTTTCCTTCACAATCAAATGCGCGATCTGGTTGGGGTCCAGCTCTTCTCCTGTGTCGAAGGGGCCGGACGGACTGCGGCGAATGTTCCGGATGATGGGGCCCAGGTGCTCGCGGATGATGATTTGTCCAAGTTTCTCATGCGTGAGATGAAAGCCGTGAAGGTAGTTCTCGTCGAAGAAATGGCAAAACGGACCATGACCGATGTCATGGAGCAGCGCTGTGATGCGCAGTACGGCTTCGACGTAGTTGGCCGACGGCACGTCCGGGACGGATTGTTTCAAGAACGGATAGAGATGTCGGGCGAATCGCCCCGCCACGTGCATAGTCCCGAGCGAGTGGACAAAGCGGGTATGCTCTGCCGAGGGATAGACCCAACGGGCGCTTTGGAGCTGATAAATGTACCGCAACCGTTGGACCCACGGTGAATCGATGAGGTCCTTCTCGGTTTTCTCACGAAGATCAGGAATGGCATAGGGCACGGTGAACGAGACGTAGCGATGAATGGGATCGGCGATCAGTGCCGATCCATCATAGGGGGCATTCACTCGTGCTGACGAGACCATAGGTGAGGGGTATCTTAGCCCACCTGGTCGGGGGGCGGCAATGGATGGGAAGGGGGCGGGCTGAGAGCCGGACGATATCGGAGAATGATCAGATACGCGACTGGGTAGGCCAGCAGGGCTCCGATCACGCTCAGGACGAATCCACCGAGGGCGAATGGAATTAAATAGGGAGCAACTTGATCGTAGATCCCGCTGAAGCTGAGGTCGGTCCAATTGAACGTCGGGGTTTCCGTGTGTCCCAATAGCCACGCGCCGGTCCAATAGGTCGCCCCCAAAATCGGCACAATGGTCCAAGGGTTGTTGACAAAGGCGCCGGTCAACAATGCTACGAAATTGAGGCCAAAGAGCCAGGTGCAGACTACTACCATCACTGTGTGCAATCCGTAGGCGGGGGAGAAGGCAATGAAGACCCCAATGGCGAACGCCAGCGCGGTTCGTTGAGGCGATTCCTGTAAGTGCAGCACTTGGCGGATCAGTGCGCGGAACGACCGGCGGCTCGACGCCGTGTCTTGGCTGGTTTGGCTGGACATCAACGGAAGTGTTCGTAGCTCATGTTGGGAATCGGTTTCAGCGTCCCATCAGGAGTGTTCATCCGAATCCCGAACAGGCGTGAACGGATCGTGCCGATTCGCGTGACGTGAAACCCGCGCGCGCGCGCATGACGAGCAATGGTTGCCCGTTTCACCGGGGCGGCGGTGAACAGGAGTTCATAGTCTTCGCCCCCCGTGAGCGCGATCAGCGCTGCATCCAGACGTCGGCTTTCGGCATAGGCTCGGCACGCCGCCGAGATGGGAAGCATGCCCAAGTCGATCTCCGCGCCCACACGACTCTCTTCGCAGAGGTGCCTGAGGTCGCCGGAGAGGCCATCGGACAGATCGATTGCTGCGGTTGCCTGTCGCGCGTTGTTGAGCCATTGTCCTTCGGCAAGACGAGCGGTGGGGTGGAGATGACGGTTGATCAAAAATTTCTTGTGGGAGGCTCGGAGCGGAGAGACCATCCGGTATACCGGTCGTGTGGATGGCATCTGCGCCAGAAGGCGGAGGCCCGCGAGTGAGTCGCCCAAGGTCCCCGTGACATAGATGTCATCTCCCACGCGGGCCCCGTGGCGGAACAGCGCCCGCCCGGTTTTAGTAGTTCCCAGGAGGGTGAGGCTCACGAAGAGGCCAGTGCTGGAGGCGGAGGTATCGCCTCCGATCAGAACGACATGTCGTGGTCGGCATGCCTGCATGAGGCCGGTGTATAGCTGAACCACCTGCCTCGTGCCGAATTCAGACGGGATGGCGAGTGAGATAAGCACGTAACGGGGAACTGCACCCATGGCGGCGATGTCGCTGAGATTGGCCATGGCGGCCCGGTATCCGACCGATTCAAGAGACGCGGTGCGCAGATCGAAGTGGATACCGTCGGCGAGCAAATCGGTTGTGACGTGCCACCATCCCGGCGCCGGCGCCGCTAGCACGGCTGCGTCATCGCCGATGCCTCGGATGAGTTGTGTGTTATGGCGGGCGAACCGGCGCGCGAGAGTCCGGATCAGCGCGAATTCTCGTATGCGGGGCTGGGCCTTTCGAAGGGCCACGACGTCACTCTACCGAAGGCGCGCAGCCGGGACAGGCGAGAGTGTGGCCTGGATTTCCCGTGCGCGGCTGTCCCGCTTGCGTTTTCCGGTGTGCCCTGATGTGGGAACAGCCGTTGCGGGGGACGGCGCTTTTTTTGCTGCCGATCGGGTAGCCGCGGTTCTTCTCAGGGCGATTTTCATCACGTCGTCCATCGTGTCGGCGAAGGACAAGTGGATTCCCTTCAACAGATGTTTGGGGATTCCTTCAAGGTCCTTCTTGTTCCGCTTTGGCAGAATCACCGTCGTCAATTTGGCTCGTTTGGCGGCCAGGATTTTTTCTTTCAATCCGCCGATCGGCAGGACACGCCCGCGCAGGGTGATTTCTCCCGTCATGGCCAGATCCCGTCTGGCGGGAATGCCGGAGAGGGCCGAGGCGATGGCGGTGGCCATGGTAATGCCGGCCGAGGGGCCATCCTTGGGAATGGCGCCGGCCGGGACATGGATGTGCAGATCTTGTTTACTGAACATATCGGGATTGATCCGCAACGTTTTTTCACGCGACCGGACGTAGCTGAGCGCTGCCTGGGCCGATTCTTTCATGACGTCGCCCAGATGGCCGGTCAGGGTCAGCTGGCCTTTTCCCTTCATCACGGTCGCTTCAATGTGGAGGACATCGCCACCCGCTTCCGTCCAGGCTAAGCCGGTTGCCACACCCACTTCGTCCTTTTCCAGTTCCGCTTCGGGCACGTATTTCGGGACGCCGAGGTATTTCTGGAGGTTCGTGGCATCGACTGGGAACCCCTGGCCCTTGCCCTCCGCGACTTTCTTGGCCACTTTCCGCATGACGTTGGCGATCTCGCGTTCGAGATTGCGCACTCCGGCTTCGCGCGTGTAGTGCGCGATGATTTGTCTGATGGCCGGCTCCGCGATGCGCACATGCTTGTTCGTGATGCCGTGCTCGTCGAGTTGTCTGGGAATCAGATATTTCTGCGCGATGCCCAGTTTTTCTTCCTCGGTATACCCTGGAATTTCGATAATCTCCATCCGGTCTCGCAACGCGGGAAGGATCGGATCGATCAGATTGGAAGTGGTAATGAACATCACCTCCGTCAGGTCGAAGGGGACACCCAAATAATGGTCGGTGAACGAGTTGTTTTGTTCGGGATCGAGGACCTCGAGCAGGGCCGCGGAGGGATCGCCACGGAAGTCCATGCCGACCTTGTCTACCTCATCCAACATAAAGACGGGATTGGCCGTTCCCGCCTGCTTCATGCCTTGGATGAGCCGGCCGGGCAGCGCGCCGACGTAGGTGCGGCGGTGCCCGCGGATTTCCGCCTCATCCCGGACGCCACCGAGACT
>VGXE01000014.1 GCA_016873455.1 Nitrospira sp.
TTGACGGCCGCCAACGCCACCTGGGCCTTGAAGGTCGCTCCGTGATTCCGTCTCGTTCTCTTCATCGCCTTGCTCCTCTGGTTCGCCACCCCTCGGTGACATGGGTGAAGCCAGGCTACCACTTACCACACTGTCCGAATTTCCAGAGCCCCCTCTTGGTGCGCCCAGCATGGGCCCGATCTTGAGTGGAATAAGGCGCTGTGGAAGGGTTGCCCTCCGGTATTGGCCGGGTGCTATAATGCGCACCTCGCATCCTGTGCATAGTTGCGAATATTAACAAGGAGAGGGCAACATGACTGGGAACCGGCAAGCCATTCGGCGTAGTGGAAAGATGATCGTGATCGCAGCGGTGCTCAGCTTGGGAATGGCTGTGGGTGTGAATCCGGCGGGTGCAGAGGAATCGGCGTCGGTCGACTCGAAGGCCGTAGGACTGCAAGCTGCCAGCTGGTTGCTCACGGTCCCTTATGGCGCCGTGAAGTCAGCCTATGCCATCGGTGGCGGCATGGTGGGTGGCCTTGCGTGGGTGGTCACGGGGGGAAATCTGGAACCGGCCAAGGGTGTCTGGGTTCCGTCGATGACCGGCGATTACATCGTGCAGCCGGAGAATCTTACGGGAGAAAAGCGGCTGCAGTTCGTGGGACCGGCGGCCGGGGGGGTAAGTTGTCTCTGGTGCTGAGGAGCCTGCGATTCGCATGATGAGAAGATTAACTGTGGCGTGTATTTGCGGCCCAATACCCTGAAACTCTGATCGAGTGGAGTGTGGGCTGAAGCGCCGAGACGGTTAGATTTTCGGTTATGCTTGTGAGTGAAGGGTTACGTCTTTGCTGACGTAGCCCTTTTCTTTTTTTGTCACCGGAGTAAGGGAGCGCGAGTCGCTTCTTGCTATGGTTTGCCACGCAATGACTCTGGACCCCGTTTATTCTTCCCAAGTCTCCAGCCCCTACCCCTTTAGGGCAGGAGACCAATTTTAGAAGTGATGGAAGTGACTGCAATGTGCCGGATGGTTAATCTTTGGCGCGATTATGAGGAGGGGAAAAAGGGGGGGGGTGTCGTGAGATTCCTCCGTATGTTTGCCTCTCCGGGGTAACGGTTGACTCAATCGAAAAGTAGTACTAGACTTCAAAAGTACTACAATAGTGATGGAGGTAGGCATGTTGGAATCTACGATAACCCGGAAGGGGCAAGTGACAATTCCCAAGGCGATTCGTGACCGTTTGGGGGTAAAAGAAGGGGAGAGAGTCCTCTTTGTGGTGCGAGGTGAGGAAGTGGTCTTGAAAGTTATCAAGGGGACGATTCTTGATCTCAGAGGTTCAGTTCAGCCGTCAGCGCGCCAGGAAGATTTTGAGAGGATTCGTCAGTCTGTGAAGCAGGCTGTTGCCAAGAAGGTGGTTGGGCATGGCTAGCCTCTTTGTCGATACCAACGTATTTCTTCGCTTTCTGACGAACGACGACCCGGCGAAAGCCAAGCGCGCCGAGACACTGTTTCGCGACGCACTGCGTGGCAAGATTCGATTGGCGACCAGTCTGCTGGTTATCGCCGAGATTGTTTGGACCCTCGAATCCTTCTACAAGCTGGAAAAGACCGATATCGCCGCGAAGGTTGAGAAGATTCTGAATACTCCCAACCTATACTGTCCCGAAACTCCGCTGCTCTTCATGGCCCTGGATCTCTATGCCCATGCGAACGTCGATTTCGTGGACGCGTACAATGCCTACCACATGAAAGGGCAGGGCCTCACAGAGATTCTTACCTATGATCGGAAGCACTTTGCCCGCGTTCCATGGGTTCGGATTGGGGATTTGTAATCGATCGTGGGCAAGGTACAGGGTCAGGTGAACGTGAAGGGACCACGGCTTGGAACTGATCTAGGGAAGGTCTGATTAATTCACGGTTCCATTCAGAAATCTGGTTCTCGGGTGATCCCCAGGGCAAATTCGGTGGGCATCCGCTAATCCGAGGGCCTGTTCATGGGAGGAAGCCACCATCTGATGGTCCGTGGCCAGCCTCCGGTCCCACGTTCCCTACGCCCCTGCCATGAGCTGCCGCCGCGCGACATAGAGATTCGCCAACCCGCAGCTGATATACAACCAGTGTGTATTCTTCGCCAGCCCACGGTAGCGGACTTTGGCCCACCCGAAGATCCGCTTGGTGACCAAGAAGGCATGTTCTACTTTCGCCCGGACTTTTGACTTGGTGCGGTTGCGCGCCCGCGCCTCCTCACTCAGTGGCCGATGGCGATGCGCTTTTGCCTGAATGAAACTCTTGGCCCTGGGGGCATGCTGCTGGATCACGTCACGTTGCCCGCTGTAGGCCGCATCGCCCCACACCCGCGTCTCCTGGCCATGCAGCAGTTTTGGCAGCACTCGGCTATCGTGCACATTCGCCGCCGTGGCGGTCACCGAATGAATCACTTTCGTCTGGCTATCCACGCCAATATGCGCCTTCATGCCGAAATACCACTGGTTGCCCTTCTTGGTCTGATGCATCTCCGGATCCCGCTCCTTCTGACGATTCTTTGTCGAACTGGGGGCACTGATGATGGTAGCATCCACGATGGTCCCTCGGTTGACCTTCATGCCGTGAGTCGCCAGATAGGCACCGATTCGTGCAAAGAGCTGTTCGCCCAACTGGTGAGCCTCCAGCAGATGCCGAAACTTACAGATCGTCGTCTCGTCGGGGACCGGCTCGCGACCCAGATCAATCCCCACAAACTGCCGCATGGCGCGCGAGTCATACAGCGCTTCCTCCACCGCCGGATCCGACAGGTTGAACCACTGTTGCAGGCAATGCAGCCGCAGCATGCGCTCGATCCCCACCGGCGGACGGCCCGGCCCGTCGGCCTTGGGATACACCGGCTCGATGACCGTCACCAATTCCGCCCACGGCACCACGCGGTTCATGTCGTTGAGAAACTGCTCGCGGCGAGTGGGCTTGCGATACTGTTCGAAGGGGACTTCGGCAAAGGTCTGTTGGTGCATGAGCGTGTCTCCCGTTCAGTGCTGCATTCCTCATAGCACATCACCAACGGGGAATAAATCAGACCTTCCCTAGGCTCGAAGATAAAGAGCCAGCGGGTCTACGTGCGTGGGTGTGGAGCTGGCGAGAGGAATCGAACCTCCAACCTGCGGTTTACAAAACCGCTGCTCTGCCGATTGAGCTACGCCAGCTTCCTAATGACTTGAATACGTTGCACTCTTACAGACTCTCGGCCTTGGGGTCAAGTGTTCCAGGCGTGTTCTCACGGTGTTCTTGGCGGGGAGCTGCATGGCGAGGTCGAAGGAGTTACTGTGGCCGGACTGTACTGTTACTGATTGGGGATTCTCGTTGGATGTGCTTCGTTCTGTAGGTAGTGAGATTATCGTCTTCGGATCCCGGCTCGTAGCGGCAGAGTCTGCTTGCAGGGCGGTGAAACTTCATTGTTTCAGGGTGCGAATGTAGGCCAGTACATCCTGTAACTGCTTATCGGTCAGCCGGATCTCCAGACATTGCTGCAACGAATCGATATGACTCAGTTTGCTCAACGGATCGTCGTCGACTTTCATCTGAAGCCGCTGTCGGAGATCGACACCGCCAATTGCATTCGCCATCGATTGCAAGTCGCTGACGGGAACCCGGCCCTCTTTACGGATAAAGCCTGTGCGCTGGTTCATCGTCTCACCAGGGGAAATCCACGACTCATCAATCAACTGGCAGACATGGCCTTGACCTATGGGTATGCCGAGCAGGCCAGCGTCATTACGTCCAAAGTGGTCGCCCAAGCCGGTCTTGACAGAAGCAAGGGAGGGATTTTGCCTCTGTGCGCCAAAGAAGAGCTGGAAGGACTGGCGGCTGCTCCTGTGGATGCGACTGAGCTGGGTGGTCCTATTCAAAGCGTCAAGTCGGCGATGCATCGCGAAGAGCCGGCCGCAGGTCTTTCCCAAAGTGCGCCAGCGGAGGTGTATGCCCTTGGAATGGTCTGTAAGGACGAAGGACGATTAAGAGAAGCCATCGACATGTTTCATTCAGCAGCGAGAGACAAGTCGATGTGGCTGAAGGCGTATAAGCAGATCGGACTCTGCTATATGAAGATGAAGGAACACCAGGCTGCCATAGAAGCCTTCCGAACCGCTCTGAATGATCAGGGGGCCCCGGAACGGGAAATCGTAGAGGTCCGCTATTGTCTGGCGCGAAACCTCGAATCTGTGGGGGAGACCAGCGAAGCGTGTGATGTCTACCATCGTATCAGCCGATCGGCACCGGCATTCCGAGACGCCGCCGAGCGTTCAAAAAAATTAAGGCAGAGTTCGAAGCAGGGAAGCAAAGTCCGGGAGACAACCGGCGAACACGATTCATGGTTTGGCGGTGTGATGGATAACGTTCAGCGTCTCCTCACGGGCAGTCATAAGTAGCGTCGTATGTGGGAAAGGCGTGCAATAGTTGCAGATCCTTGGGTGATCTGAGGAGGCCCGTTGAGCGGTTTGAAAGCAGAGACCATCCTGTTTAACCTTGAACATATCGATATATATAAGCTTCCTGTCGTTGATGCCTTGCCAGGAGCTCATGTTCCTCCCTCCGGTGGTATAATTTGTTCGGGAGCGTGAGTGTGTTCCGCCGTCACAAGTGGGGAGCGGTAGAAAATTATGCCGGAATCGATCGATGATTCATCTGCCCCGGTGGTCAGTCCCGCAGAGCGGTATGAGCGTGGCCTGGCGCTGAAGAAGGCGGGTCAGCACAAGGCGGCCATTGCTCAGCTCGAGATGGCCGTTGCGGACCCCACACTTGCGCTCAAGGCCTATGCCCAGATCGGGCTTTGCTCCAAGGCGATTGGCCGGTTAGAAGACGCTGTCGCGGCGTTTCGGCACGCACTCTCGGCCCCTGGCGGGTCTCCGAGGGAAACCGTTCAGATTCTTTATGTCTTGGGGCGCACGCTCGAGTCTTTGGAACGGGTGGGAGAGACCCTGGAGGCCTACCGCTGGATCCGGCGGGAGGAGCCGGACTACCGCGACGTGGCGGACCGTATCGAGCGGTTGAGCGCCCGCCGGCCGACCTCCATGGGGAAGCAACGTTCTCCGGACGCACTGCAAGGGGCCGGGAGCATCCTCAGATCCTGGAATGATCTCTTCGGGATCTCGAAGTAAGCCTGCCGGCGGATCCCGCTACTCCTTCACGACGAAATGCACGCTCCGGTTTTTCTGCATGCAGTCGGCGCCGTGCTCAAAACAGAGCGGGCGGTCTTTGCCGTAGCTTGTCGTCTTGATGTCGAGGAACAGGCCAAGTTGTTGGAGGTAGCGCTTCACGTTTCTCGCACGGCGCTCCCCCAGAACCAGGTTGTAGGCCGAGGTTCCGACTTCATCCCCACGGCCTTCTAGCAGCACGTGGGCAGCACCCAGCTCCTTCAGCCGTTTGGCATTAGTCTCTACGATGACGAGGGCGTCTGAACGCAGATTGTCTCGATCGAAGTCGAACAGCGCATCCATCAACAATCCCGCAGCTACCCCCGATGCATTTCTGGAGGACAGTTCGGACTGCATGTCCGGACTGGTTCGTGACCCGTCCGTCGCGCGGTTTGGGCCGGCCTCCTTAATCGTTTGTTCGCCGATCCGTTCTGCTTGCGTCCGATCAGTTCCTGCTCCGGATCCGGATTGGGTGGCACAGCTTTGAGTCAGCAGCGCACCCAAGGCCAGCGCTCCGAAGACTCCTACATGGCTCACATGGCTCACATGACGCATAGGACCTCCTCTGTGGCTATCCAGTATGATGGCGCATCAAGGGTCATACGGTTGCGGTTTGTACCTGTTGATAGACGGCGCGTGCTTGTGTAGGCGCTCCCCATTTGAGCACGGCCAAGGCATCCTCGACATACTGTGGCGTCCGCATACCGTTGAGCACGCAGGTGACCCCCGGTGTGCCGGCAAGGATCCACAGCGATTTTCTCGAGAGCGATTCACCCTGGCGAGCTTCCGGCAAGAGTGGGTCAATCGCGCGGGCGACCGCAGCGGTGCGTGCGCGGCTCCGTTCGGTCGCTTCGCGCCGCAGGCCTCGCAGGAGGGTGAGCAGTTCCGGAGTGTAACGATCGCGCCAGGCTTCCCACCGTTCTGACAGCGTACCCGTTAGTTGGCGGGATAGTGTTTGAAAGACTTGGTTCACTCGTGGTGCGATCATCTGGTGTTCAAGATGTTCCCAGTGCTCCAGCCCCTGGAGCTTTGGGCGCAGGGCGCGCAATTCCTGTGACCAGTTAAAAAACTCGCCCGGTGCCAGGCCCTGCCCGTCGGATTGAACACCCGGCGCAATTGAGTCGCGGTATTCTTGCTCAAGTACGCCGACAGCGTCAAGTTGGCGGGCGATGTCGATGGGGGCGTCTTCCAACGGAAGATCCGCCAAGCGCAACATGCCGCTGTGCGGAGCAGGCATCGCGTTCAACGGTCGATTCACCAATACGGCGACGCTGGCGTGTTGCGCATAGTCCAAGACGGTCTGCCGATCGGAGGCGCCGGTATTGGCGGTCATCGCGGCTCCTGACTCAAACAAATTCATGGGCAGTTGCACGACGCGGAAGTGATGAGTCCCGGTGCCGGCCGAATGGGCCGCGGCTTGCGCTGCCTCAATCATGCGTGAAAGCGAGGTCGCCTCGGGAGAGTCGGCCTGGGCCGTGACAGTATTCGAGGAGACCCCATAATACTGTAACCGTCCGGCCGCCACTTGCGACTCAAAATAGGCAAAGGCCTGTTTGAGCCGGCGGTAGAACTGTGCACGCAGTTCTGGCAGGTCGCTCCCGCTTCGGTGCGCGGCTTCAGAGAGAAAATATTCCGGATTGTGCAAGAGGCACACATCCAGCGTGGCGAGGCCCAGGCGGTCCAGCGAGAGGGTCAATTGGTCCGCCAAGAATTCCGGGTGGATGCAATGCCAAATGCCGTCCCCATATTTGACCATCTCAGGATAGGGCGCGCCGGACTGTTCTCTGGCTTCCGCCTGCTTGAGATTGTGCCCCTGTACATAGCCGATCTTGGAGACCACTACGACTTCTTCACGCCGGAGGTCGCCGGCCGCGACGAGTTCCGCCAATACGGACCCGACGAGGCGTTCGCTGTCACCGTCCACATAATTGGTCGAGGTATCGATGAGGTTACAGGAGGTCAGCAAGGCCTTCGTGAGCGCCTCGCGGTGCTCCGGCTCTTGTGCGGTTACGCGATAGGTGCCGAATCCCAGCCGCGTCACGGTGAGTCCGGTCGTAGCGAGCGCCGTGAATCCTCCGGCGAGCGCGGCATCGCCGGCCTGTCCGATCGTACGTGCCGCATAGGCGGCCGTTCCTTGAACCGTTGCCCGCCCTGGGAGCTGCGCACCTCGCAGCATTTTGGGTTCATGGCTGCGACGATCCGAACCGGTACTCGGGGTGCGAAGGGCGTCCGCAACTGCGCGGGGATCGGTGACCGGTTGTTGGCACGCAAAGTTTCGGCACACGTAGAGGGCAGGGCTGCCGCCCACCGGCTGCTTACCCGCCAAAAGCGGCAGCGAAGACGGAGCGTTCGGATGGCCGGTTGCCACGATTCGGTTCGGCAAATAGTGCTCCGCCACGGCATGGCGAAGCGCGCGGAGCGCGGCGGCCTCGCCGACGAACGCCAATTCAACCGGTCCTTCCGTCAGAAAATCAGTGAGAGCCAAACTCTTGGCGAAGGCCCGCGGGTAGCGGGCGATCTGGCGTCCATAAGCCCGCACGGCGCCGACGGCTGCGTCACGCCAGTCCTGCCGGTCGAGGTGAAACGAGAGCCGGGCCAGCGCCGATGCGGCCACGGCATTGGCGCTGGGAACAGCACCATCGGTGCCTTCACGGGCTCGAAGAATCAATGACTCGTGACGTTCGGCGGTGGTGAAGAAGCCGCCCTGCTCGCGATCGAGGAAATCCGTCATCAGAAAGCCGGCGAGTTGTTCTGCCGCCCGGAGATACCGTTCATCCGAGCCTGCCTCATACACATCCAGCAGTCCTTCCGCCAGGTACGCATAGTCTTCGAGATACGCGTGGAGATGGGCGCGGCCGGCTCGCGACGTGCGCAGCAACCGGCCATCCGGTCGGGTGTGGACCGCAAGCAAGAAATCCGCCGTCCGCTGAGCCTGCTCCAGGTAGCGTTCCTCACCGAAGACTCTCGCCGCTTCCGCCATGGCCGAGAGCATCATCCCATTCCAGGACGTGATCACCTTGTCGTCCAGGCCGGGCGCGACACGTGCTTGTCTGGCTCGATAGAGGATCGGCTTCGCGCGTGCGGCCGACTCCAGCAATTCATCGGTTGTCAGATCGAGCCGTCGGGCCACGTCCTCGATGGGCTGCAAGCGATTGGGGATATTGGTGTGCTCCCAGTTGCCTGCCTCGGTAATGTCATACAGCGCGCAGAACCGCCGGCTTTCCTCGTCGTTTTGTAGCGCGGCCCGTACGTCAGTGGGTGTCCAGACAAAGAATTTGCCTTCCACCCCCTCTGAATCCGCGTCCGTGGCGGAGTACAACCCGCCTTCCGGCCCCGTCATCTCCCGGATCACATAGTCGAGCACGTCACAGGCGACGTGCCGGTAGAGCGGCTTCTTCGTGACCTGGTACGCTTCGACATAGACGCGGGCCAGCATCGCATTGTCATAGAGCATCTTTTCAAAGTGCGGCACGAGCCAGCGCGCATCGGTGGAGTAGCGGGCAAAGCCTCCGCCGATATGATCATAGATGCCGCCGGCCGCCATCATGTCGAGTGTCTTCGTGACCATCGTGAGTGTCTGGGCATCGCCGGATCGCCGGTAGCACCGAAGCAACAGCGACAACCCTGCCGCCGGTGGAAACTTGGGTGCCGTGCCGAATCCGCCGTGTGTCTTGTCGAAATCGTCCTTGAATTGGGCCACGGCTTCATCAAGGGCCGTGTCGCTTACGGATATCGGGGAGGCGAGACGGCCTGCCCCCTTCAGCCGTGCCGTCAGATCCTGCGCTTGGGCCTGGATGCCTACCCGGTTGTTCTTCCAGACGTCGGCAATTTTTTTCAGCAACGAGCCGAACCCCGGCCGACCCCACCGGTCTTCGGGAGGGAAATAGGTGCCGGCGAAAAAGGGCTCTTGATCTGGAGTCAAGAAGACGGTCATCGGCCAGCCGCCTTGGCCGTGATTCATGGCTACCGTCGCCTGCATGTAGATTTCATCCAGGTCCGGCCGCTCTTCCCGATCAACCTTGATACAGACGAACTCGCGGTTCATGATCTCGGCGATCGTCTTCTGTTCGAACGACTCGCGCTCCATGACATGGCACCAGTGGCAGGAGGAATAGCCGATCGAGAGCAGAATGGGACGGTTCGTGTCCTTGGCGGCGCGGAGCGCGTCCGGTCCCCATGGATACCAGTCGACGGGGTTGTAGGCGTGCTGCAGCAGGTATGGGCTGGTTTCGTGAATGAGGCGATTGGGAGAGTTGCTGTGCGCCGACGATGACATGGGTGGCCACCCTAGCATCGGGGCGTGAACAGCGTCAACGGAGGCTATCTGGTGAAACGTCCTTCAAAAGAGGAGAGCCTATAGCGTATGGCGTATAGCACGAGAAAGAACAATCCGGTCAAGCCCTCTTTGGGTCTGTGCCACATGCCATAAGCCATACGCTCTTCGCTCGATGAGGTACGCGTCACGAACGACGCGTCTGTGGTAGGCTGGGCATAGGAGGCGCCATGGCTGAAATCGGTCCCTATTCCAACTATCGCCTGACCGTCCGATTGGAGTTAGCGAACAACCCCGGTGTCTTTGCCCGTGTGGCGGCGCTGTTGGCGGAGGAACACGCCAATCTGGGGGCCGTCGATATCGTGTCCGCGACGAAGAGCCGCATGGTCCGAGACGTGACGTTCGACGCGCAGAATGAAGCGCACGGTGAAAGGGTGATCGAGCGATTGGCGGCATTGCCCGACGTTACGGTGATCTCGGCGTCCGATCGTATTTTCCTGCTGCATCTCGGCGGCAAGATTCGTGTAGAGGGGAAGATTCCGATCAGCACCAGGAACGTCCTTTCGATGGTCTACACACCCGGCGTCGGCCGCGTGGCCCGCGCGATTGCCAAGGAGCCGTCCAAAGCGTATGCCTTCACGAGCAAGGGCAACAGCGTGGCGATCGTCACGGATGGGTCCGCAGTGTTGGGGCTCGGCAATCTCGGCCCCGAAGCGGCGCTGCCCGTCATGGAGGGCAAAGCGATGCTCTTCAAGGAGCTGGCTGGGATCGATGCCTGGCCGCTGTGTCTCAAGACACAGGATCCGGATGAGATCGTGCGGATTGTGGAGGGGGTGGCGCCTGGCTTCGGCGGCATCAACTTGGAAGATATCGCTGCGCCTCGCTGTTTCGCGATCGAGCGCCGCCTAAAAGAGTCGCTCGACATTCCTGTCATGCATGACGATCAACATGGAACGGCAGTTGTGATTCTCGCTGCCCTCACCAATGCGCTGCGGGTGGTTGGAAAACGGCTGGAGGATGTACGCGTTGTCGTCAACGGACTGGGCGCGGCAGGGACGGCCTGCGCCAGGATGCTCCTGGCCGCCGGTCTCTCGCATCTTGTGGGGTGTGATAAGGAAGGCATCATCTTGTCCGGCGACACGGAGCAGTTACGCGCTTGTCGGACTGACTTGACCGCCTGCCTCACCCGCGATCGGCCCCAAGGGACACTGCGTGAGGCGCTGCGCGGCGCCGATGTCTTGATTGGCTTGTCGGTCGGCAATATTTTGACCGCCGAGGATCTGGATGCGATGGCGCCGGATCGGATCGTCTTTGCCATGGCCAATCCTGATCCGGAGGTCCCGCGGGAGTTGGCCCTGTCACATTGCCGGATTTTGGCCACCGGACGGTCTGATTATCCTAATCAGATCAACAACGCCCTGGCGTTTCCCGGTCTTTTCCGTGGGGCACTCGACGTGCAGGCGCGTGAGATCAACGAAGCCATGAAGCTGGCGGCGGCCCAGGCTATTGCCCACACCATTCCGATCGGCGCGGTGAGTGAAGACTACATCGTGCCCAGCCTGTTCGATAAATCAGTCGTGCCCAAGGTTGCGCTCGCGGTGGCGGCTGCCGCACGGGATACCGGCGTGGCGCGAAGACGAGTCCCCTTGAGCGACGGTGCGCCTTCAGAGTGATGCCAGCCGCTGCGGCAGGGATCTAGAGTCCGTCACGGCATCTTGTTGCAAGCCCTTCTGGCAGGAAATCGTACTATGTTAGAATGCCCTCCTTTCGAAACAGGATGGGCCATGCCGTTTTCGACCAGCAAGTTCATCAAATTCCGGCAGGGCATGCAGAAGCGCATTGGCGCGTTGCGTGCCCGCACGGAAGAGAGCTTGGACGTCGCGGTCGATACGATGATGGAAGAACGGGTCGATGGATTTTTCCGAGTCGAGCAGGGGCTGGAGGAGATTATTCGATCGCTGATCGAGATCGAAGAGGAACTGGAGGCAATTCGCGACCTGTCCGGCGCGATGCGTCTTGAATCTCGGCTGGAATTCGTCGAGGACCGCTGGGATGAGTTTGACAGCGAAATCCGCGAGCGGCCGCGCCGTCGCCGCAGAAAGATCAATCTCGCCGATATGTTGAAAGCCGCGAGCGGCGCAGGCGGCGCGCTGTCGGAGAACCCGAACGGCGTCAATACTGCGCTGGATGCCTACGCCATCATGGGCGTGGAGTTCGGCAGCTCTCTGGCCGACGTGACCGCCGCTTTTCGGATCAAGGCCAAACAGCTGCACCCCGACGCCAATAACGGCGACCGGAGTTCCGAGCCGGAACTGCGCCGCATGTTGGAGGCCTATCAGTTTCTCAAGGAGTATTTGAGCTTGAGCAACACCGAGCCCATGCGGCCGCCGGATCGGCCCTACAGCCCGGCGGAGTAACCCTGCTGTGATGACGCCATTGCACTACATTACCAGCCGCCAGGCCCTGAATGAATTCTGCGCAGAACTCAAAGATAGCCCGCGGCTGGCGCTCGACACCGAATTTGTCGGCGAAGACAGTTTTGTGCCGAAGCTGGAACTGATTCAGATCGCAACGGAGTCGACGGCGGCCGTCATTGACTTTCCCGCCGTGTCGGACGGGGGAGCATTGGAGCCCCTCTGGGACATTGTGTGCAATCCGGCGGTGCAGAAAATCGTGCATGCCGGGCGCCAAGATCTCGACCTCTTCGCGGTCCATGCCGGGCAAATTCCCAAGCCGTTTTTCGATACGCAGGTTGCCGCCGCCATGGTCGGCTACGGGCCGCAAGTGGCCTATGCCAGCTTGGTTCAACGGGTTCATGGGAAACGGTTGGACAAGGCGCATACATTCACGAATTGGAGCGCCCGTCCGCTCTCGGAGGACCAATTGTCGTACGCGCTGGAGGATGTGACCTTTCTTCTCGCGATCCATGACCATCTTCATGCGCGCCTCTCCGACTTTGGGCGGCTTGAGTGGATCGGCGAAGAATTTGCCCGGTTGGAAGACGCCGTCGGCGAAACACGCGGGGAGCCGCAAGAGCGATATCAGCGGGTACGCGGGTGGGATCAACTCAGACCGAAGTCGCTCGCCGTCCTTCGAGAACTGGCTGCTTGGCGTGAAGGAGAAGCCAAGCGCCGGAACATTCCTCGTGGCCGGGTGATGCGGGATGAAGTCTTGCTTCAATTGGCAAGGCATCCCCCGCGCAGCGTGCAAGAACTCCGTTCCGTCCGGGGCGTGCATGGCTCGGAGGCCGATCGTCACGGCGAGGCGCTTGTGGGCGTGATGCATCATGCCCTCGCACTCCCTCCATCGGCGTGGCCCTCGGCTCCGAAAGAACGGAAGCCCGAGCCGGAGTTCACCGGTCTTGTCGAATTGCTGCAGGCGGTGCTGAAAGCGCGCGCCTTTGACCAAGATATCGCTCCGACCTTATTGGCCACGACATCAGATCTGCAGGTGTTGGTTGATGCCAAGGCAGGCCGCGCATCCCTGGATCTTCCGCTATTGAAAGGCTGGCGACGGGCCCTGGTGGGCCAGCTGCTGCTGGACGTGCTTGATGGGAAACTCGTCGTGTCGGTCGATTCCAAGACCGGGGCTATTGCCTGCGTGCTCCCCTCAGCTTCCTGATCCTTTACGGCCGTTTCACTCTCCTGGCTGTCCAAAAGAGGACGGACGGGAGGGACATTCTTTGTCGTCCTGCGAAGAAGTGCTTAATCAATTGAGAATGTGGGATTTTCCCCTTGGTGACTGATCGGGGGTTTGGTGATGATTGGTATGGTTCTCGCTTTTGCCAATCTGGACTCTCACGATGGGGAAGGTCTCGGTTCTCTATGGCGTCGCTCAGGAAATCGCTGCTGGACTTATCGGTTCCTGGGGGACTTATTGTGCTTGCCGCCGTCGGGTTGTTGCGCCCTCACGGATTGCCCCCGTGGGTGCAGGGACCGGTCCAGGCCTTTCCCTTCGTGGTGCTGGCGTTTGGATTGTTTTTCGGCTGGTATCTCTCCAGCAGCCGGGTGATTCTTGCCTTGATCGTCTTGAGCGGAGCCGACCGAGGCCTGGCCCTCCTTCCACCGGCGGATCAGGGTGTGGAATCGGCTCATCACATACTGTTTTCCGCTCTCGCCCTGTTGTTGCCATTGAATCTCATGGCGCTGTCCATCATGAAAGAAGAGGCCCTGTCATCCTGGCGCGGGGCCCTGTGGTTACCGTTGGTGTTGATCCAGCCGGTCCTGGTGTTGTGGCTGGCTCAGCCGGGTCAGGTGTCGATCGCCCACTCGCTGCAACAGCCCCTCGTGCCGGCCTTGAGCACCAGCTGGACGACGCTTCCCCAGCTGGTGCTTCTCGCATTCATGGGAGCCGTCCTCCTGATCGGTATTCGATTCGCTGTGAACAGGAATCCAGTCGATAGCGCCCTGTTCTGGTCTGTGATCGCCTCGTTCATCGCCGTTCAAGGATTTCACCATGGCTGGATCCCAACCAATTTCTTTTCGGCAGCAGGATTGACGCTCTTTGTGGCACTGCTGCTGGCCGCGCATCAAGAATCCTACCGGGACGAGCTGACGGGCATTCCAGGGAAGTTAGCGTATGATCAGACGGTTGCCGGTCTTGGGCGCCAATACGTCTTGGCCGTCGTCGGCATCGACCAGCTCAAACAGTATGGAAATCAACACGGTAAAGCGGTCAGCGAACAGATGCTGCAGCTGATCGCCCCGAAGATCCTGGCCTCGGCCGGTGGAGGAAAGGTCCATCGGCTGGCCGGCGAAGAATTCACGGTGTTGTATCCGAGAAAATCAACGACGGCGACGCTGGTGAATCTGGAAGCGATGCGCAAAATTGTGGCAGACGCCGAACTCTATGTGCGGGGACGCGAGCGGGTGTGGGAGAGGGAAGCCACGGCCAGGACCAAGGCTTCGGATGTTGCCTTGCCGGCGACCGTGAGCATCGGCGTCGCAGAGCCGGGAGAAGCCCGGCCGTCTCTTGCCTTGGTCACGAAGGCCGCGTACCGGGCCTTGTATGAAGCAAAGGGGGAGGGAGGAAATCGTGTCAAACGTGGCACGGTCTCCGCTGAGATCTCCAAGGCCACGCCTGATCCTGCCGGACGGATCGTGACGTATAGCGAATTCGAGCCGTGATGGTCCCTGTTACAGCAGTTTCTTGATCGATTCCGCCGGCCTGGCCAGCATAGCCCGGTCACCTTTTTCAACAAGCGGCCGTTGAATCAAATCTGGATGCGTGACCATCAATTCAATCAATTCATCATCGGATAGCGGTTTTTTCGCCAAGCCGAGTTCCTTGTAGATGTCTTCCTTCGTCCTCAACACGTCTTTCGGCGCTAACCCGGCCTTCTTCAAAAGGCTCTTGAGCTGCCCTGTTGTGAAGGGGCGTTCATAGTAATTGATCGCGGTAAACGGCTTGCCGCTCTCCTTCAAGAGTCTCACCGCCTCGCGGCAGGTGCTGCAGGTCGGTTTTTGATAGATGGTCATGTCGGCCATGATGGTTCCTTTCATGCAGTAGGCTGTCTTGACGGGATTTTCCACATCGTGATAGATCGAAGCCAGTGTGTGCTGTGAATTGCATGAGGCTTGAACGATGCCATGGGCAGGAACCAGTTCATCAGGTGACTACGCCTGCGCCACCGCCTCCCAGTACACGCTGAAAGATCTGCGCACCAAACGCAAGGGCCAGCCGGTTTTCGTCCTTGGCCACTTGCTCCACCGTAAAGGGCACGAGGCTGCGTTCGAAGTGTTCAACGACCGGATCGCCCTCGTCAAGTTCGAGGACGGCGGGGTCGCCGGCTACGATCCGATCGAGCTCCTGCTCCCCACTGAGATCGACGACAAGGGGGTGGCGTACTTTGAAATCCGTTCCTGCGCCGACTGCGAGATTTTGTTTCCCTTGACGCAGGAAGAAGCCACTGCCGAACAGGAGCCGGCACGTTGTCCGGAGTGCCGACGTTAGTCCGCAAACGGCGCAATCTCCAGGGCCTTTTTCAAAAGACAATCCCCGGCATATCCTTGCAACACCATCGGGAGCATGGCGCCTTCAATCACTCGCACAGAGGAAACGCGAAACCCATCCTGGACTTTCCGCCCTTCCAGCTTCATGGCATGACAAATCTCCAATTTTTTCCAGATCAAATTGGACAAGATGTGGTCGGATGCCAACAGTTTCAGATCCGATACGGTTCCCTCGATCGCGACCTTCGCCGCGATGCGTGTTCTGTCTTTGGGCGGCTCGCTGACCACGGCGAATGCCACGGACTCGTCGTCCGCGAGGGAGGGGCGAGGCCCTGTCGCCGGCAGGATCATCGCCAAAAGGCAGCCCATGGCGATGATGGCCCGCATCAGGCACACATGGGGCTGGAACCGGTTGCTGCACCACATCATCGTCGTCTCATCGCCGCAATGCAGTATGCCAAGCGCACACACTCATTTCAAGGACGGTACAGCGATTTGATCGTGTTTGTGGTAGGGTAAGCGAGACACGTCCAGCCTGCCTTCAAGCGTTCGTGAGGTGTGACGATGCCCCATGATTTTATGCCGGGACTTGCCGGTGTTCCCGCCGCGACGTCTTCGATCAGCGACGTCGATGGACAGCGAGGGATTTTGGAGTACCGTGGTATCAGGGTCGAGGAACTCTGCGCGAAGTCTTCCTATCTCGAAACAGCCTACCTGTTACTTTTCGGGAGGCTTCCGACATCGGCGGAGTTCCAGCGATGGACAACTGACGTCACCCGTCGCCGGCGCATCAAATTTCGTATCGTCGATTTGCTCAAGTGCCTGCCTGAGCAGGGCCATCCGATGGATGCCCTGCAGGCGGCGGTGGCGGCGTTGGGCATGTTTTATCCGGGCCGCGAAGTGGAAGACGCCGAGAACAACTATTGGTCGGCAGTACGTCTTGTCGCCAAATTGCCCACGATCGTTGCGGCCTGGGCCCGCATCCGGCAGGGAGACGACTATCTCCCACCTCGCGACGACCTCGGGTTCTCAGAAAATTTTCTCTACATGCTGACCGAGACGGTTCCGCTGCCGCTCTGGAGCGAGGTGTTCGACGACTGTATGATTCTGCACGCCGAACATACGATGAATGCCTCAACGTTCGCCGGGCTGGTCACTGCGTCGACTTTGGCCGATCCCTATACGGTCGTGGCGTCGTCGATCGGGGCGCTGAAGGGGCCGTTGCACGGAGGCGCCAACGAAGAAGTCGTGCAGATGCTGAAAGAGATCGGTTCGCCGGATCGGGCCACGGTGTATGTGGAAGGCAAGCTGCGCGCGAAACAGCGGCTGATGGGGTTTGGCCACCGCGTCTACAAAGTGAAAGACCCGCGGGCAACGGTACTGCAGGGATTGTGTCAGCGCTTCTTCACCGAATGCGGAAGGTCTCCATTCTACGACACGGCCTTGCAGGTCGAACAGGCGGCGAGTGGTCTGCTCGGCGGAAAAGGGATTTATCCCAATGTCGATTTCTATTCAGGCATCATCTACGACAAGATGGGTATCGGTCCGGATCTCTTTACGCCGATCTTTGCCATGGCGCGGGTGTCTGGCTGGCTCGCGCATTGGCTGGAGCAGTTAACGGAAAACAAACTCTTTCGGCCCGATCAAATCTACTCCGGCGAACACAATCGGCCGTATGTGCCGCTGGCACAGCGGTAACAGGATGCTGAACAAGCCTGTCAGGATCGTTCTCGCAAATCGTGAAACGTGAAACGTAAGAAGTGAAATGAGAAATTCTAGAGGGTGTTACTCCCAAAACCTTTCACGTTTGACGTTTTACGTCTCACGGATCGTAAGCGCCCCTTGACTCGTCATGCAGCGGGTTTATCTCCTTTTCAGACGGTGCGACGCGGCGCAGCACGACGAGCTAACACTTATCCAAAGTGAAGGAGGCTTGCCATGACATTGGTACGCTGGGATCCGTTTCGCGAACTGGAAGATATGTCCGAGCGGTTGAATCGTGTGTTTGCCCGTCCTGCGGCGAGGACATCGGGGGGAAAGGAGCAACTCACGGTGGCCGACTGGATTCCGACCGTCGATATCAGCGAAACCGACGGCGAATATCTCATCAAGGCGGAATTGCCTGAGGTGAAAAAGGAAGACGTCAAGGTGACGGTGGAGGACGGTGTCCTGACGCTCCAAGGGGCGCGGCACCAAGAAAAAGAAGAGAAGGGCAAGAAGTATCACCGAGTTGAGCGGTCCTACGGCAGCTTCGTCAGGAGTTTCACGTTGCCGGAGTCGGTGGATGAAGGCGGGGTCAAGGCCGAATACAAGGACGGCGTGTTGAACCTGCATCTGCCGAAGACCGAAAAGGTGAAACCAAAAGCGATCGAAGTGAAGGTCGGATAAACCGGCTGAACATCAGCAGTTGGTCCCGAACACGAGGGCCCGCCCATCGGCGGGCCCTCGTGTTTTTCCCTCCATTCCTTCCCGCACCACCGCCCCGTGATGCCTGGTCTTGTGCAAACACCGGGTTGGAGTTTATCATGGCGCCCGCGAACGATTGACCCCACTTACAGATGGAGCACGGCATATGAAACAAGACCAGACCAGGCCCTCAGCAACGACTCGAATCGAGCGGGATACGATGGGTGAATTGGCCGTTCCCGCCGACGCGTACTATGGGGTGCAGACCGCACGCGCGATCGAGAATTTTCCCATTAGTCCGTTGCGCATGCCTCGCTCCGTGATTCGGGCGATGGGGATGATCAAGCGGTCGGCCGCGGCGGTCAACCATTCATTGGGATTACTTGATAAGAAGCCGGCCGAGGCGATCAAGCAGGCGGCGACCGAAGTAGTCGAGGGGAAGCTGGACCCCGAGTTCCCGGTCGATATTTTTCAGACCGGCTCCGGCACATCCACAAATATGAACACCAATGAGGTGATTTCCAACCGGGCGACCGAGTTGATCGGCGGCGCGCGCGGCAGCAAGCTGGTGCATCCCAACGATCATGTGAATCTTGGCCAGTCGAGCAACGACGTGATACCGACCGCCATTCATATCGCCGCGTCCGAAACGATGCAACAGCACTTGCTGCCGGCGCTGACTCGGCTACAGAAGGCATTGGCCCGCAAGGCCAAGGAGTTTGACGCGATCGTCAAGATCGGACGGACACATTTACAAGACGCCACGCCGGTGCGGCTGGGACAGGAATTCGGCGGCTATGCCAGACAGATTGAGCTCGGTATTCAGCGGGTGAAGCGGGCGCAAGAGGCCTTGAGCGAAGTGGCGCTCGGCGGCACCGCGGTTGGCACCGGGTTGAACTGCCATCCTCAATTCTCGAAAAAAGTCATGGCCATCATTTCGAAAGAAACCGGCTGTTTCTTCAAGGAGGCCAAGAATCACTTCGAGGCGCAGTCCGCCCAGGATGCGCTCGTCGAAGCCAGTGGCGCGTTGCGCACCGTTGCCGTGAGTCTCATGAAAATCGCCAACGACATCCGCTGGCTGGGTTCCGGCCCCCGCTGTGGGCTCGGTGAGATCAATCTTCCTGAAACGCAGCCCGGTTCGTCCATCATGCCGGGGAAGGTGAATCCGGTCATCGCCGAGTCCGTTACGATGGTCTGCGCGCAGGTCATCGGCAACGATGTCACGGTCACGGTGGGTGGACAGGCTGCCAACTTTGAATTGATCGTCATGATGCCGGTGATGGCCTATAACCTGCTCCAGTCGATCGAATTGCTCGCGGCCGCTTCCAACAACTTTGCCGCGAAGTGTGTCGAAGGCATCAAAGCCAACGAAGAACGCTGCAAGAGCTTGATCGAGGAGAGCCTCGCCATGTGCACGGCCTTGGCGCCGGCGATCGGCTACGAAGCGGCGGCGAAACTGGCCAAGGATGCCTACAAGTCCGGTAAGACCGTGCGTCAGGTCGCCAAGGAACAAAAAGTCTTGCCGGACAAGAAGCTCGCTGAACTCCTGGACCCCTGGCGCATGACCGAACCGGGGGGACCAGTGGGTAGCGCGGGTGGGTAAGTCGTAGAGGGTCTCTACTGAATCTGCACAGAGTCATCATGCACAGATGATCGCTCCAACGACTCAGACTCTTTCGGACGCCGCTCAGCTCAAGATCATTTCTCTTCTCGCCAACGAGCTTGTCGCCGGGACCAAGCAGGTCTCGGCCGCGGTAGCGCTGCTGGACGAGGGCGCGACCGTGCCATTCATCGCCCGGTACCGCAAGGAGGCGACCGGTAATCTGGACGATACGCAGTTGCGCACGCTGGAAGAGCGTCTGCTGTATCTTCGCGAATTGGCGGCGCGACGAATTGCGGTCTTGGCTTCGATTGAGGAACAGGGAAAATTGACGGAGACCTTGCGGGAGCGCATCGAGGCAGCCGAAACGAAGCAAGCCGTGGAAGATTTGTATCTGCCCTTTAAGCCGAAGCGGCGCACCCGCGCGCAGATTGCGCGCGAAGCAGGGCTGGAGCCCTTGGCCGATCGTCTGTTGGCAGACCCCATGTTGAATCCTGACCGCGAGGCGCTCTCATACATTCGCGTGGTTCCTGCGGCTGAAGGCATAGAGGCAATCAATGTGCCCGATGCCAAAACGGCATTGGAAGGAGCCCGAGACATTCTGATGGAGCGGTTTGCCGAGACAGCCGATCTGCTGGCCGCGCTGCGGACTCGCCTGTGGGAGCAGGGCGTGTTGGCCTCGGCGGTGATGAAAGACAAGGAACAGGCGGCCGAGGAGAAGTTCCGCGATTACTATGCCTATGCGGAGACGATCAAGACCATTCCGTCGCATCGGGCGCTCGCGCTCTTCCGAGGCCGGAGCCTCGGTGTGTTGAAGTTGGAGCTGGGATTGGGAGAGGCGCTCGACGCGGTGGTTCCGCATCCCTGTGTCTCGATGATCGCGGCTCATGCGGGTATTCAGGACCGAGGCCGGCCGGCCGACACGTGGCTGGCCGCGGTGTGCGACTGGGCGTGGCGGGTGAAAATTCATTCGCAGCTCAGTATCGAACTGTTGATACAGCTGCGTGAAGCGGCCGAAGCCGAAGCGATCAAGATCTTTTCCCGCAATCTCCATGAGCTGCTATTGGCGGCGCCGGCCGGGCCCAAGGCTGTGCTCGGCCTGGATCCCGGCATTCGCACCGGTTGTAAAGTAGCGGTGGTCGATGCAACCGGTAAGTTGTTGGACACGGCGACCATCTACCCGCACCAGCCCCGCAACGATTGGCAGGGTTCAGTCGAGACGCTCGTGCGCTTGGTCATTCAACATGGCGTGGAATTGATTTCGATCGGCAACGGAACGGCGAGCCGGGAGACGGACAAGTTGGCCGTCGAGGTCATCAAGGTGGCCGCCGCGCACAAACCGGAGCAGAAGATCGCCAAAATTGTGGTCAGCGAAGCAGGGGCATCGGTCTATTCGGCTTCGGCCTTTGCCGCAGCGGAATTCCCACAGCTGGATGTGAGTGTGCGGGGTGCGGTGTCCATTGCCAGGCGCGTGCAGGACCCGCTGGCCGAGCTGGTCAAGATCGAGCCAAAGGCGATTGGGGTCGGCCAATACCAGCATGATGTGAACCAGCGGGCGTTGGCGCGGTCGCTCGATGCCACGGTCGAAGATTGTGTGAATGCCGTCGGCGTGAACGTGAATACCGCCTCGGCGCCCCTGTTGGAACGGGTGTCGGGTCTGAACAAGGCGCTGGCCAAGAACATTGTGGACTATCGGGATGCGAACGGGCCCTTTCCAAACCGGACGGCGATCCGGAACGTGCCGCGTCTTGGTGAGAAGACCTTCGAGCAGGCGGCGGGGTTTTTGCGCATTCCCGATGGCGATAACCCCTTGGATCGCTCCGCCGTTCACCCAGAAGCCTATCCGGTCGTGGAACGGATTCTGGCGCGGCTGAGGATGGGGATTGCCGAGGTGATGCGCCAGCCGGCTGGTTTGAAAGGGTTGTCGCCGGGCGACTTTACCGATGAGAAATTCGGAGTGCCGACGGTACGGGATATTCTCGCGGAGCTCGAAAAGCCAGGCCGCGACCCGCGTCCGGAATTCAAGATGGCGACCTTCCGGGAGGGAGTGGAATCCCTGAGTGATGTGCAGCCCGGCATGGTGTTGGAAGGAGTGGTGACGAATGTGGCGGCGTTCGGCGCCTTTGTCGATATCGGCGTCCATCAGGACGGGCTCGTCCATGTGTCGGCGTTGTCGAATACGTTTGTGAAAGATCCGCACGAAGTGGTCAAGCCCGGGCAGGTCGTCAAGGTGAAGGTGCTTGATGTGGATCTCAAACGCCAGCGCATTTCGCTGACGATGCGGATCGATCATCCACCCAGCCGTCCAGCTGCTCCGCCTCAGCCCAGGCGTGAGGCGGAGCTGGACTCGCCGGGACGCAGGCAGCCGGCAGCGGGACGGTCCGCGGTCGGCGCACCGAAACCGATCGGTGCGATGGCACTGGCCTTGGCAAAGGCCAGGCAACAGTCATAACCAAATCCACGGCGGATGATGGATATCGGCATCCATTCTCGTTCCATCGCCTTCTTTCTTCTCGGTGTCTTCATCGCGAGTGTTCTGGAAAGCTGCGCAATCGCCGGGCATCAACCGGTACCGGATGACCTCAATACGAAGATGCTCACCACTGGTCCACGGGGAGTGCCCTGCTGTGTGCTGGCCAGCGGGCAGCCGAGGCAAACCGCGCTGGCGCTGGTGGCGGTGGGACTTGTGGGCCGGTCTCGAATTGAGGTCGAAGGCCGGCGGTATGCGTCTGACTGCTCAGGCTTCGTGCGAGGCGTGTATGCCGCCCAGCAAGTCGACTTGTATGATGGACTGGGCGAGCTGGATGGCGGCAATGGAGTGGGGCGCATTTACACGCATGTTGTGGAACATGGACGGATTCACTATGGTCCGGCCGTGTATCCGGGCGATCTCGTCTTTTTCCACAACACATGGGACTTTAATCGCGACGGGTTGCCCAACGATCCGCTGACACATGTCGGGATTGTGGAGACGGTCGAGCGAGACGGGACGGTGATCTTCACGAGTTGGGTGTCGGCGGGGGTCGATCGCTACCGGATGAATCTTCAGCGGCCCGGCGTCCACAAGACCGCCGAAGGGCGTGTATTGAATGACTATATACGCCGGAAGGGATCCGGTGATCCGGAAACCACCCGATATTTGACGGGCCAACTTTTCGCCGCTTTCGGCACGTTTGTACGGTAATTGCGCTGGACAGCGCATGCGTGACCAGCTACGACCGACGCTACTTTTTCTGCGGCTCCAGCAGTTTGTCGCCCTTTTTGAAGACCCCATAAATCGCTTGCGAGGGACAGGCATCTAGACAGAGACGGCAGCTTTCAAGGCAGCGGGACGGGTCGAATTTGTACGGGGGGGTGGAGAGCCAGGCGCTGGTCGGACAGATCGGCACGCAGACGGCTTGGTGGGTGCAACGGTCCGGGTGCCGGACCAGGTGATCGCGAATGACCATCATGGGTTTGACTCCTTCGAAGAGACCTTGCGAGAAGATCTCAAACATGTTCTTGTTGGGAAGGCTGCTCACGGCCACTCCTTGACGAGCGCCTTCAGCCGATCTTTTAGCTCGGGGATGTGCTCCACATTATTGTGAATCGCGCCGAGGATCTTTTCCAACCTGGCTGAGCGTAAGGCCTCTTTATCCTTGGCTGTCAGTCGGTCGTATTCTTGGTACGCCTCGCGATGTGACGGTTCAAGATGGTGTCTGGCGTCTATCAGTGCCTGGCCGAGTTCCCATGCTTCCGGTGCCAGTGGTGGGACGACGGCATACGATCCGTCGGTGAATGTCACGACGGCGGCACCTTGTTTGCCGGTGAGCGGTGTTATGGCCTCGACGGTTTTTCCCTGGCAGGCCTGCCATTCCGGCAGTAGTCCGGGAAACCGTTTTGCAAAGGCCACCTTTTCCAGGTTGGCCTTCCATTTATCCTCGGTCGGCATAGGAATGTGTCGGCCTGGGGCCTTACGCTTTCTTGAGGGGAAGCAACGTATTCGGTGCCGGGTGGTCCGGCATAAGTAGCCGGGTAACGATCTCACCCTGTACGATATGCCGCTCCATGATCTCTGTCACGTCCGCTTCTGTGCCGACCCAGTACCAGACCCCTTCCGGGTAGATGACGACGCTGGGCCCCATCTCGCAGTGGTCCAAGCAGCCGGCCTTGTTTGCGCGCACAACCCCTTTGAGATTCAGCCGTGTGGCTTCACTCTTAAAGTGAGCATGGAGCTTCTCGGAGCCCAAGTTTGCACAGCATCCACGAGGGTCATCTTTCGGCCGTTGATTGGTGCAGACGAATATATGGCGCTGAAATGGCGGCATGAGGGCTAGACCGGCATGGTGGCGGTATTGAGCCGTTCCATCAGCAGCCGGACGTCCGGGCCTTCCAGCAATGGCGACTGGCCTTGTCCAGCCTCCAATATGGTGATGATTTCACGGAGCCGCACCGACGCGCGGAGGAATTCGTCGCCCTTTGCCAGTTCCGAGCCCTGTCCGGCGCTCAGTTTGTCGTATTCGGTACGGATGTCTCGGAAGTCACGCTGCAGATTCTTGTGCATCGAACAGGCGGTACAATACCATTTGGGGCTTTGATCAGACGAGGGAGACAGGCGATCGTAAGGACGGCCGAAGAAATCTTTCCCCAGCGAAAACTTCATGAGCGGGCCGCCCGACGCACCACAGCCCTGACAGGTTCCCGTGTCCATGCTGCCCTCCTTTAGGATTCTTCGTATCGATGGGAGCGGGGGTAATTTTACACCAGGGGTTTTTGACGTGTCTAGCGGCAGATCGCGGTCTGGTATATTTTTGCCATGATGATGGAAGGACGGAGCCTCAGAGGGTTCGCCGCCGGTGTCGGAATGTGTGGCATGACCCTCTTCATGGTCGAACAGGGCCACGCAGGTCTCTGGCGATGCATCCAAGCGGACGGAACCGTCCTGTTCAAAGACGGAGGGGGGCCTGGATGTCATGAAATGGGCGCGTCAGGCGAGATCCAGTCAACCCCGGTCCTCAAGCGGGATGGTCCGGCTGATCTCCAACGAGGGCGTCTGCCAGGCAAACCGGGCTTGTCACCGGACGTGACAACAGGGGCCGCGTTATCTTCTCAGCCCTTTTCACCGGCGTCGCGAACAATTTCTGCTCTGAGCTATCATGACTTGGCTCCGGAATGGCGGGCCAAAGGCTGGAATATCCCGAACAAAGGTGATATTCAGCTGTTGCAAGTAGCTGTGAGGTATGTGCCCGCTGGCACCGGGCCATTGATCACAACTGATCATCATTTCATGGACGAAGCCCGGCAGGCCTTGGGTGTAGCGGTGCTGGCGGCTGCCAAGGCCGTGCGGTATGATGCCCGATTTCTTCAGGTGCAATTGACCATGCCCATGGTGGCGGGATCGTTTCACGGCGGAAAGCAAGTCGACGGGCCGAGCGCGAGCGCCGCCTGGGCGGTGGCCGTGACTTCGGCGATTTTGGGTGATGCGCTCCGGCAGGATGTGTGTTTCTCCGGAACGATCGATATGGATCTTGTCGTCGGGTCTGTCGGAGGGTTGGACCATAAAATCGAGGGCTGTCGCCTCTTGCCTCAATTTCATGAGTTGCTCATACCGTCGGGACAACAGACCTTTACGATTACCGATAAAGGAATGGCACGATCCATCAAGGTCACAGAAGTCTCAACATTGAGCGACGCCTATGAAATCGTCACAGGCCAACCGCTCAGACCGGCTCCATAGGTGTGTGATGATTATCGGTGTTCCCAAAGAAATCAAAGACCATGAATATCGTGTGAGTCTCACGCCGGACGGAGCGACCGCACTGTGCCGGGCCGGGCATGAGGTGTGGGTTGAGCCATCCGCCGGGCAAGGGAGCGGGTTTGCCGATGCCGAGTATCGCCAGGCAGGGGCATCAATCGCCGGGTCAAAAGAAGAGGTCTTTCAGAGGGCTGATTTGATCGTGAAGGTCAAAGAACCCTTGCTGTCGGAGTGTCCTCTGTTTCGGCCAGGTCAGGCGCTGTTTACCTATCTGCATTTGGCGGCATTTCCCGAATTGACTCAGGCGTTGCTGGAGAGACAGATCACGGCCATTGCCTATGAAACGACCGTAGCCAAGGACGGCAGTTTGCCGATGCTTAAGCCGATGAGCGAAATCGCCGGGCGGATGTCGGTGCAGGTGGGCGCGCAGTACTTGGAGAAAATTCATGGCGGCCAGGGCCTGCTGTTGGCGGGTGTGCCTGGTGTGACACCGGGCCACGTTGTTGTCCTCGGCGCCGGTGTCGTGGGAATCTCAGCGCTCCGCATCGCCGTAGGCATGGGTGCGCAAGTGACGGTTCTCAATCTTGACGTCGAGCGGCTGCGCTATTTGGATGACCTCTATGGCGGACGGATTGTCACGCGTGCCGCCAGTGCCGCTGCGATCGAACACGCTGTCCGTGGCGCGGACCTTGTAATTGGTGCGGTGTTAGTTCCCGGCGCAAAAGCCCCGAAGTTAGTGTCGCGTGCTGTCGTCGCCCAGATGAAGCCTGGGGCGGTGATCGTCGATGTGTCGGTGGATCAAGGGGGCTGTTTTGAAACGACAAGGCCGACGACGCATTCCGATCCGGTGTATGTCGTAGACGGAGTCGTGCATTACTGTGTGGCCAATATGCCCGGTATTGTACCGCGCACGTCGACGTTTGCATTGACAAACGCAACCCTGCCATATCTTCTCCGGCTCGCATCGGAGGGCGTCGATCGGGCGATCCGCACCGATGGTGGACTGGCGAAAGGGGTCAACCTACGGGGCGGGCAGGTGACTTGTCAGGGGGTGGCGGAGGCGCATGGGTTGCGTTTTACCCCTCTCTTGTAAGACAATCCGGTTCCCGCTTCTTGTTTCTGACGCTCTTGTCGGGGCGTAGCGCAGCCCGGTAGCGCACTGCGTTCGGGACGCAGGGGTCGGAGGTTCAAATCCTCTCGCCCCGACCAAACCGCACTTCGTGCGACCCGGCGCCTCTTTATCGCAGTATCGTATTGAGGCGCCGGATAGACACCTCCAGTGATCCGGATTCAGACCTTGCTCGTTCCGCCGGCTCATCAGGTGCAGCTCTCGTCATTCTTGTGCCGCTTTCCTAAGACCGACTAGGTAATTTTCTTCTCAGGCCTCGCGCGGAATTGCAAAAGACGTGACGCTTCTGGAGAGGTGTGAGAATATCCGGTGAACGTGCGGGGCCGTAGAAGCTAAAGCCTGATCACGATCGCAGCGAAGCAGATGACTGAGTCGGGAGGCGAGACGTCGGTTCGTGCGCACATCGTCGTAAGGGGCCGTGTGCAAGGTGTCGGGTACCGTGCGTTTTCCGTCCGTGCAGGGGTTCGCCACGGGCTGTTGGGCGGGGTAAGAAATCTTGATGACGGCCGGGTGGAGTTGGATGTCGAAGGGGTGCGACCGGCAATTGAGGCGTTGTTGCGGGAATTGAAGATAGGTCCGCCGGGCGCTCAGGTGACGGGCATCGAGGCTGAGTGGAAGCCGGCGACCGGACGGTTTTCTGATTTCACGATCTGGTACTAGCACGGGGTGAAGAGGGAGCGATTGAGGATGGGGCGATCACGCGGAGCACAGCTGGCAGTGAATGATGTGCGGCGACGAACCGTCGATGACCATGACGAGGCCGTCGTCGAACACGCCGCCGATCCTGCCGAGAAGGAATCCGGTCGTTCAGAGGGACTGGATACGCTGAAAAGCTATCTGCGGGAAGTCCGCCGCTCCACATTGCTTACGTTCAAGCAAGAGCAGCAATTGGGTAAGCGGGTGATGGCCGGAGACGAGCAGGCACGCCAGCAGATGATCGAGTCCAATTTACGCCTCGTCATCAGCATCGGCAAGCGGTATATGCATCGAGGGTTTCCCTTTTCCGATATCGTCGAAGAAGGCAATCTGGGTCTCATCAAAGCCGTCGAAAAATTTAATTACAAGCGCGGATTCCGGTTCAGTACCTATGCGTCCTGGTGGATCAGGCAGTACATCGAGCGGGGCATCATCAATCAAGGGAAGCTGGTGCGCCTGCCTGTGCATGTCGTGGAACGGTTGAATCGCTACCTTGGCAAGGTCGAACAGTTGGTGCAGGAACTCGGGCGCGAGCCAATGGCGCAAGAAGTGGCCGTGAAGATGAAGACCTCGGAAGAGGAAGTGTTGGACATCAAACAACTCGTGCGGACGACCTGCTCGCTCGACAGTCCCATCAATGACCGGACCGATACATTCCTCCGCGATGTGATCGAAGATCCCGCCGGCCTGTCGCCTGACGAGACGGTCGATGGGGTTCGGCGTCGGGCTGACCTGATTGCCTGGGTCAAGGAGTTGCCTGAGAAAGAGCAAACTGTTATTGTGTCGCGGTTCGGGCTCAATGGTGACGAGGCGAAGACGCTGGAAGAAATCGGCCGGGAGATGGGATTGACCCGCGAACGGGTCCGGCAGATCGAGATGGCGGCGTTGGTTCGACTCCGGAACACCATCGAGCGGAAAACCATGACACAAGAAGATTTGCTCTAACTCCGTGGCCGCCATCGACTACCGATCACTCATCCGCGAAGTCCCGGACTTTCCCAAGCCCGGCATCTTGTTCTATGACATCACCACACTCTTGAAGAACGCTGAGGCCGTCCGAGGTCTGGCCGACGACTTGGCGGGCCGATACCATACGCAGCGGATCGCGAAAGTGGTGGGGATCGAATCCCGCGGATTCATCTTCGCCGGAATTTTAGCGGCGCGCCTCGGAGCCGGGTTCGTTCCCGTTCGCAAACCGGGAAAACTGCCGGCGGATTGTTTTGAAGTTAAATACAGCTTGGAATACGGTTCCAATTCCCTGGCCATCCATCGCGATGCGATTGGCATGGATGAGCGGGTGCTGATTGTAGACGATCTCTTAGCCACGGGGGGCACCGCAGAAGCCACGATCAGGCTTGTTCGCCAACTCGGCGGGCACATCGTCGGTCTCGATTTTCTGGTGGAGCTCAAGAGTTTGAACGGCCGTAACAAGCTGGCCGGATATGAAGTGCATTCCACCATTCTCTATCCCTAGTCCGTCACCTCTTGTCAAACAAGAGATGCCGTGTTATAGATGCCGAACTTTTTTCCGTCGCAAGCTTGCCTAAGAGGGCAGAATCGGTATGGCGACGAAGCCGCACGCAAAGAAAAAATCCGTGACGAAGTCTAAGCCGGTTCGGACCGCTCATAAGCAGTCCGTTCCCGTGGCACCCGCGCCGCCCGCAAAGCGACCCGCCGCTCCCGTGGTGGCCGAACCCGTTCGACCAAAGGAAACGGCGAAAGAGCGAGAGGCGAGAGAGCGCCGGCAGGAAGTGCTCCACCGGATGCTCCTGGGAAAACGGCAGGAAATCATCCGCGAAATCGAAGAGAGTTTGGGCCAGTCGCTGACGGAGGATCAACAGCGGCGGCTGGAGTCGGCGCGTGATGTCGGCGACCAGGCCTTGATGGATCTTGAGCGCGAGCTCGGTATCTCGCTGATGGAGATGCGCAACCGCCGCCGGCAGTCGATCGATGAAGCGTTGATGCGGCTGCACGAAGGGACCTACGGGATGTGTGCCGAATGCGGTGTCGAGATCAGCGAGAAACGCCTGCAAGTTGTTCCCTTTGCCAAACTGTGTGTCGAGTGCCAATCAAAAGAAGAGTTGCTCGAGAAAATCGAGAAGGAAGAAGATCGCGATTAAGTCCTGCTGCCGTCCCCCTCAGTATTTGCCCGACACACGCATCCATCCTGCATTGAAACGAACCGATCGGCCGAGTCGCTGGCCATTCAATCAGTTGAAGAAGCACCACTCTGTGGTGGGAGTATCATGAGCGGAGGAGTGTCTCAATCAGCGGTCGTATTAGCCAGCGGGGGACTGGATTCTACGGTCACCGCCGCGGTGGCTCAACGCGACGGATATGATGTAGACCTGCTGACTGTGGCCTATGGACAGCGGCACGCTCTAGAAGTGGAGCGGGCCGGCCAGGTCGCGGCCGCGTTGGGTGCTCGGCGGCATCTGATTGTTCATGCGGACTTGCAGGCCATCGGGGGTTCAGCGCTCACCGGAGATTTCCCTGTCCCAAAAAATCGGACGGAATTGGATCGGGGGCAGGGGATACCCGTGACCTATGTTCCAGGAAGAAATCTGATCTTCTTGTCGCTGGCGGCGGCGTACGCGGAAGTGCTGCATGCGTCCGTCATTTATTTTGGCGCCAATGTGTTGGATTATTCCGGCTATCCGGATTGCAGTCCAGAATTCATTCGAGCGGTCGAAGCAGCGGTGCGGATCGGGACGAAGGCAGGTGCGGAGGGGAGGGGAATCGAGGTGCGGGCACCACTTCTGAAAATGACCAAGGCCGACATCATCAGGCTTGGACTGACCCTGGCGGTCCCGTTTCATCTCACTCACAGTTGCTACGACCCCATCGGCTCGCTGGCGTGCGGGCAATGCGACAGTTGCCTGATCCGGAAGCGAGGATTCGCTGAGGCGGGAGTTGTAGATCCTGTCCCCTATGCGGTACTCTGAGGCATTGAGAAAGTGTTTCCAATGAAGTGAACCAGATGAACGGGATGAATACATGAACAGAACTATCAAGGCTTCACAGGCGGTGTGGATGAGCATGCTGGTGTTTGCGCTGGGAGCCGCTCCTGCGTGTAGTCAGAGCGAGTCTCAGCCGCAAAGCCAGGCGGGGACCGTACCGGCTGAACTCCAAATCGGGGAGCAGAAGTTCATGGCCAATTGTTCTGCGTGTCACGGAGTCGGCGGTGTGGGGACCAAACAAGGGCCGCCGCTCGTCCACAAGGTCTATGAACCCAACCATCACGGCGACGCCGCATTCCAGCGGGCCGCCGCCAACGGTGTCCAATCGCATCATTGGGAGTTCGGCAACATGCCGAAGATTGAAAAAGTGACACCCGACGACGTTAGCCAGATCGTCAAATACGTCCGCTGGCTCCAAAAACAAGCCGGAATTTTCTAGCCAAGTTCTAGCCGAGGAGTCAATCGCGATGGGTGAATCCAAGGATAATAAGAACAAGACTCTTTCACTGAATGTGCGGTTAAAGGCTACTGAATCGTCGGCACATCCGCGAGCGGCCAACTATACAAACGTCGGCGTGGCACAAGGCATTGCGTATCTCGATTTTGGCTTTATTGAGCCGGCGCTATTGGCGGCGATTGCCAAGAATGCCAAGGATGGTCAAGCCGCACCCAAGGGATTGGACGGAGCTCTGGTCACGCGCGTCGCGATGGGTGTGGATGTGTTAACGCGATTGCATTAGCAAATTCAGCAAATTTTGATGGGAATGCGGGAAGCCAGAGGGCCAAAGCCGAACGTGTAAGAGCCGCTGCTACCGTCTTAAGCTTGGAGCTGGCTTGAATCCGTGTCCTCGACTGAGACCGAATCCATTCAAAGACTCGCCTGGGTATCCTGCCTAGTGACCTCGCCGTTAACAGGTCATCTTCAGTACGCCGTTCTAGTTGGGATTGTCTGCTAAAAGAATCCGCGAGCGGTTGCTCCCCTGTGACGTGAGTAGTCCGCTGAGGCCCTATACCAACTTCCCTGAAACACATCATGCCCTGTTACCCATGGGACTGAGTGCCACTATGGGACTGGTGTGGGTGCAACGGAACAACTTGACTTGCCTCTATCCCTCACTCACACTTGCGTGTATGTACGACTTGTCTGAGAGCGAGTTGCTTCGGCTGCTGGCGGATCGCGCCGGAATCGCCGCGGACTATTACGATATTGCCGGCACGCTACATGTCACGACCGATGAAACGCGCCGCGCAATTTTGGCCGCGATGGAGTTCCGGGTAGACAGTCGCGCCGAGTTGATCGATGCGCTGACCGAGTGGGACGATCGGCCGTGGATTCAGCATTGTGAGCCGGTTCGCATCGTGCGATTCGGGCAAGATCCCGGTACCTGGTCGTTGCATGTGCCGTGCGAGAGTCATGAGGAGTCGGTGATTCGGGTTCGGTGGTGGCTTGTGTCCGAGAGCGGCGAGCGATCCCACGAGCGGGAAGAAGGGCCTGGTCTGAAGGTTGAAGAAGCCCGCGTCGTTGCCGGACGGCGATTCGTTCGGATGGCGTGTACTCTTCCGCAAGCCCTGCCGCTGGGGTATTACAGCGTCCACGTCCGGATGCAAGGCGGAAGTGTCGAACTCGCTACAGGGTTTCGCGTGATCGTGGCCCCCGCACGCTGTTTCGTGCCTGAATGGTTCGAGCGAGGGACACGTCTATGGGGGATCGCCTTGCAGCTCTATTCGTTGCGGAGCGCCCGCAACTGGGGGGTGGGAGACTTTCACGATCTTTCAACGGTGGTGGAGTGGGCCAGAAAGCAGTTGGGTGCTTCCGTGATCGGACTGAATCCGCTGCATGCGCTGAAAAATTCGACGCCCTATCATATCAGTCCCTATTCGCCGACCAGCCGGTTGTTTCTGAATGAATTGTACATCGACGTCGAGCAGGTAGAGGAATGTCGTACCGATCCAACGGTCCGTGCTTGCCTGGCCGATGCCACGTTCCGCGCGCGACTTGACGCAGCCAGACGGAGTGAATTTGTCGAGTATGACGCGGTGGCTGCGGCGAAGCGCACGGTGCTGGATCTGTGCGCTCAGGCGTTCGCACGGGACAACTTTGAGGGTGGTGACCCTGATCGTTCGCCGACGACCGAGCGCGGGCGCGTATTTCAGCAGTACGTCCGGCAGGAAGGGGAGCCCCTGGCCCACTATGCGTTGTTTCGGGTACTGGAGGAAGAGCTGAAGTCTGAGTCCTCATTGCCGGAAGTGTGGATGAAATGGCCCGCGCCCTTCCGCGAGCCATCCTCGGATGCGGTGGATGAGTTTCGACGACGTCATGCGAAGAAGATTCGCGCGGTGCAATACATCCAGTGGCTGGCACACGGTCAATTGAGCGCGCTCGTCGACAAGGCTGCCCAAGCCTGTATGCCGATCGGGCTCTACTACGATCTGGCCTTGGGCAGTGATCGTGCCGGGGCTGATGGGTGGCGCTTTCACCCTGTCCTCGCGATGCAGGCGGATTGTGGCGCTCCGCCAGATGCCTTAGGTCCTGAAGGGCAGAATTGGGGGGTTTCACCAGCTGACCCGATCAGGCTGCGCGCCAGCGGGTATGAATACCTTATTGAGTTGCTGCGCCGGAATCTTCGCTATGGTGGGGCCATCCGACTCGATCACGTGATGGCATTCTTCCGGTTATTCTGGATTCCACGGGGCATGCCTGCATCGAAGGGGACTTATGTCCATTACCCGGCGGACGATTTGCTCGCGATTCTTGCGCTGGAAAGTGTGCGGGCCAAGGTCTTAGTCATCGGGGAAGATCTGGGTACCGTGCCTGACTGGGTGCGCGAGAGACTCGGAAGCGCCGGAGTTCTTTCATACCGCGTATTCTATTTTGAACGGACGTGGGGGGGAGGGTGTAAGCCTCCGGGGGCGTATCCGTCCCAAGCACTGGCTGTGGCGACGACGCACGATTTGCCGACGCTCTGTGGGTATTGGGCGGGGGGCGACATTGAGACTCGCGCAGAGTTGGGTTTCTTTCCGTCGGAAGAGTCCAAGATGTCGGCAATGGCTGAACGGCAACGTGAGAAAGCGGCGATTCTTTCGGCGGTACGTTCTGAGGGGCTCTTGCCACCCGGTACGTCGGACGATGTAGCCCAGGTGCCAGCGATGGGAGAGGAATTGGCTCGAGCCATTCATGTGTATTTGGCTCGTACTCCGGCCTGGTTGGTGTTAGCCAATGTTGAGGATGTGATCGGCGCGCAGGTGCAGACGAATGTGCCGGGCACGGTCGACCAGCATCCGAACTGGCGGAGAAAACTGACGCTGACGGTGGAGGAGCTGATTCGCGACAGTCGGTTTGAACAGCTTGCGGGGGAGTTGCGTTCATTGCGCCCCCTTGTGTAAGAACATGCCGTATGCGCGAGTTTGTCCCACCGCCATCATCGGTCGGCCATGACCCAGCGTAACCATCTTATTCTCTCCATCTCCGCCGCCTGCGTCCTGGTCATCTTTGTCATCGAAGAATTCGCCCCTGCCAACGTGGTTGGGGCCTATGGATATGTGTTGCCGATTCTCCTTGTGGCCACCCTTCGCAGCCGGGCGTTGATGTTGGTCACCGTCTTGGTCTGTGTGGCCGCGACCTATTCAGGCTTATTACAGCCGACCAAGCCTGGCCGGTTTCAGGCGGCGGTCATCAATCGCAGTGTCGTGGCCGGCGTGTTATTGCTGGTGGCCTACCTCGGCATGAGTTGGGAGGAACGAAAGGCCCGTGAGGCGGAGGCGCGGGCGGCGTTGGCACGTGAGACGGAAAATCTGCTGAAGGCCAACGCGCAGCTGGTGGAGGCGAAGGATCAGTTGAATCGCTCGGAACGATTGGCCGCGGTGGGGCAACTCGTGGCGTCCGTCGCGCATGAAGTGGGCACGCCGCTGCATTCGATTGCCTGGCACGTGCAGGCGCTGGCGGAAGCGCCAACACTGACACCTGAGATGAAGAAACAAGTTACCGTCATTGATGAGCAACTGACGCGGGTGGTGCGGATCATTCAAGATCTGTTGTCATCCACACGGCCGCGCCAGCCGCAGCCGAGCTGGTTGCCCGTCGAGCACGTCATCAGCCCTGCAGCCGTGCTGATGGAGCCGGCGTTCCATGCCAAGGAAATCTCATTCATGGTGGAGATCCCGGCCAAGCTTCCGCTCGTATGGGCCGACGCGGAGAAGATGCACCAAGTGTTGGTGAATGTGCTGGCGAACGCGCTGGCGGCCACCTCTGGCCGCGGATCGATCAAGATCTCGGCGGAGGCGCGTGAGGCCTCGCCCGATGAACTTGACCGAGGCCGCCGCGTGGTCGATGCGATGTCGCCCTTCGTCGTCATGATTCTGGTGCAGGATACGGGGTGCGGGATGCCAGAGACCGATGCGCAGCAAGCATTTGAACCATTTTTCACCACCAAGGCCGTTGGCAAGGGAACCGGGTTGGGGCTTTTCTTGAGCCGCGAGACGGTCGTGGCCCATGGCGGCAGCTTGTCGCTCAGCAGTGAAATCGGGCGCGGAACGACCGTGACCATCACCTTGCCTGGACTCCAATCCGCTTCCAAACATGCAGAGGAGAGAGCCTGATGCATCCAGCGACCATTCTCGTGGCTGACGATGATGGAGTGGCCCGTGATCTCTTGGCCGACGCCTTGAAGAAAGAGGGCTATGCGGTCGAGGCCTTCGCCAGCGGGGAAGAGGTCATCGCCCGCGGGCGCCAGGGGCATGTGGATGTGGTCTTGACTGATATCCGCATGGGCGCCGTCGATGGGCTTACGGTGTTGCGGGAATTCAAGCGCATGAACCCGAATACGGCGGTGGTGGTGCTGACGGCGTTTGGGTCACTGGAAGGCGCGATAGAGGCGATCAAGCAAGGTGCCTACGACTATCTGGCGAAGCCGTTTAAGAGGGAAGAGATCAAATTGGTCGTCAAGCGGAGTCTCGACCACTGTCGGCTGCTCCGGGAAAATGCCAGGTTCCGTCAAGAATTGAAGACCAAGAGTGATTGGTCTCCGCTGGTGGGGAGCAGCACCGCCATGCTGGAAGTATATAAATTGGTGGCTCGGGTGGCCGAGAGCAAAAGCACGGTGCTGCTCCAGGGGGAAAGCGGAACCGGCAAGGAGCTCATTGCCCGGGCGATCCATGCAAACGGACCTCGCCGGGACAAGCCGTTTGTTCCAGTCAATTGCGGCGCCTTGCCCGACAATCTGTTGGAGTCGGAGATGTTCGGATACGAAAAGGGGGCGTTCACCGGCGCGGTAGGAACAAAGGCCGGCCTCTTCGAGGCGGCCAATGGTGGCTCGCTATTTCTTGATGAAATCGGCGAGCTGGGGGCGGCGCTGCAAGTGAAGCTTCTGCGTGTGATGCAGGATCAAGAGGTGCGCCGTGTCGGTGGGACGGGTTCCGTCAAGGTGGACGTGCGGATCATCGCAGCCACGAATCGAGATCTGGAACTGCTCGTCAAAGAAGGGAAATTTCGTGACGATCTGTTTTATCGGCTGAAAGTCGTGCCGATCACGTTGCCCTCACTGGTGGAACGCCGAGAAGATATTCCGATGCTCGTCCATCATTTTCTCCAGAAGTGTGCGACGGGGGCAACCCCAACGGTGCGAGGCGTATTACCGGAAACCATGGCCTTGTTGACACGGTATCGATGGCCGGGCAATGTGCGAGAACTTGAGAATGCCATTGAACGGGCGGTCTCGCTGAGCCATGGCCCCTTGTTAACCCCCGACGATTTGCCGGAAGTCATACGACAAGAGCCGGTAGGAGACATAGAGGGGATCCGTCACTCTGATCCAACTAATGATGCAACCTTGACACTTGAGGAAGTCGAGAAGCGGCACCTGGTTTTGGTACTCAAAGAAACCAAGGGCAATAAGGTCAAGGCGGCAAAAATTTTAGGGATCGATCGGCGCACGTTATACCGGATGGCGGAGCGGTTTGGGCTGGATCTCGGAGAAGAATCTGAAGGAGTAGAAAAAGAATAACCGTTGCCAGGCCGGGACATTCGTCCAATGACCTGGCAACGGTTATGTGAAAGCGTGGAACGACTCTGCAAAACCTACGGAAACGGGCACAGGGCTTTCAGCCTTGTGCATTATTGCATCTTGTATTGTCCCTTAATAAAGCTCTGAGTCGTGTAGGGGGTTGTGACAAGTTTCAGTTCATTCTTAATCAAGCGCAGTTTGTTTTCCGCGCTTTGAGGAACTTGAGGAGTCACGGGCTCCCAACTGTCAAACATTGTGCGCTTGCCTTCTGACGAGACTTGTATCCGGAGGCGAGAACTTTGGTCTGTTTCCGGTGTCACGGAGGCTTCAGCGCGGCTTCTGACAACGCCGAGCCGTCCTTTTACCATCCACTCCCAGATGCTGGGCTGCTCTTCCCTGTAGCCTGCCTGAAGCTGAGTCCCATCTTTCCAGTCCACGCAACAGTAATCATCTTCGACAAGGACCTTTGTCACGGCTGCTTTCACCCGGTCCGCAGGGGCCTGCAGTGTAACGTCGATGACATCCGGTCCGAGCGGCTGCGTAGCGCATCCGAATCCGACCGCGAGCATTAGGGAAAGAACAGCCCATCCCGTCCGTCGCATCATCGTGCACCTCCGTGTGATTATCTCGTTGGACTCTCGGCTAACTTGTATACCAAGTGGGTATCCGTCTGCGTGACACCTTCAATGTTGTGGATACGGCTCAGAACCAGTTGAGTCAGTGCGTCCTGATCCGACACTTCCACCACGGTGATGATGTCCGGCTTCCCCCAACAAGGATCAATCGTCAGGATCTCCTTGATGTTGGAGAGCGCTTTCACAACGGATGACGTCTGCCCCGGTTGTACGTTGATCAGGATATAAGCCCGATCCGACATCGGGGTGACTCCTGGCTCAGGCAAGTGAATCTGATAGGACACTTCTGCCGGAGCCGTTGCGGGCCCACTATAGCCAACCTGTGTAGCCGCTGTCAACGGGACCTTGGCCTTCGAGGAGGGGAGAGTCTTGGACGGAGGAACTGGTCTGAGTTTGGGTTTTTGCATGGTGCTCACTTTGGTGCGACAAGGACTTCGATCGTGTAGCGGTCACTGACGTTGGTGACATCCTTTTCCAGACGCTTGGGGCTGCCGATTCGCCCTTCTGGATCGTAGACGAAACAAAACAGGGTGGTGCATTGATTGTGAGCTGAATAGTAGCCTGAGTCCGCCGCCACCTGTTCTGCGATGTCCTTGTCGGTGAGGCCAGGCCGAGTCTTTTTTGCCACGATGGCGATCCGTTCGCTGTTGAGCAACAGCGTTGCCTTCGGTTTGCCGTTTGAATAGGGCGGCGTCCATTCATCGGTTCCGACCTCGTCGAATTCCAGCCGTAAGAGGGCGCGCAAGAGATCGACTAAGTCCTGGTCGTCCTCGATTTCGATCGTCGGTCGTGAGTCCGTTCTGAGGTGCAACTGGCGCGCCACGGCATGAAGTCGAAGGCAGATCTTGCGAATTAGTGGCAACGCGTCCAGTTCGGAGAGGGGCTGCGCATCCTGAACATGTTGGATCGTCTGGACGGCCCTAGGCTGAGGTGATGTAATGGACGAAGGAGGGAGCGGTTCCAGGGAGGCCTGTTGTGTGTGTGCGGGGATAGCCTCGGGAGAGAAGGAGGCAATAGGGGGTGAGGAGGACATTGGTGGCGGAACTGGAACAGGTGAGGGGGCGACAAGCGTCGGTGGAGCTGGAGGGGCCATGGATGCTGGTTCGGGCGTAGCAGATGGCGGTGATGGACTCTGTGACATCGGGAATCGCCCGGTCCCAGTCGATTGGGCTACTCCTTTGGGAAACGACTGTGTCGAACTTGGTACTATGGGAGCGACTGGTTCAATTGGTAGCGGCGGCGGAGCCTGAGGCATCGGGAACTGCCCGGTCCCAGTCGGTTGGACCCATCCTTTGGGAAGCGGCTGTGTCGATATCGGTGGCCTGGAGGCGATTGGTGTATGAATGGGCGGCGAAATAGTTGTTGCCACGGGACCGGGCGGAAGAGAGGGTGCCGTCGCGGTTGATGAGGTCGGAGGAACCAGCCGCATCTGTGCCGTACTACTCGGACCAACCTTCCCGGTTCCAGGGGACATAGGGGCAGCCGGCTCGGGTTTGAGTCCCTGGAGTTCCAGCTTCTTCTCTTCCAGGATGAGTAAAAGGCGTTTAACCGTAGCAACACTTTGAGCAGCCTCCTCGCTATTCGATGTGCGAAGTGTACAGCGCCGATAGTCATGAAATTCTTGCGACCGTTCGCCAAAAACCTGTTTCACGCATTCCCGAAGCTGTAATTCAGCTTTGCTCCTCGCGGCATCCCGATAGGGGAATCCCTCTTGGCTGAAATCATGAATTGCCGTGAGCACTTCCTGAAGTCGTGCCGTTCCGTTGGCGATATCCTCGAGAGAGATCTTTTTCGGGGAGTGGCGAGTGGATTCTGCTGTGCGTGTACGTGCCATGGCGATGTGGGAAAGTCTAACCGAGGCAGTGGACCTGGGCAAGGAAACAACGGATTTGAACGGGGGCGGTATGGCGGCGGTGCAGGTTAAAAGTCGTGTGACGCACGGCGAGGCCGCAGGCGGGTGCTAATCACACCACTGGACGCTGTCGGATGAGGCGGATGTTGTTGATGGTGCACGATGAATTGGCGGCAGTGCAAGGACTGCGGCAACACGATCCAGCAAGGTTTCCACGGAGAACGGTTTGGGAAGGAATCGCTCCGGTTGAATCTCGATGCCTTGAGCCGTGAGGTGGCTTAGGGAATGGCTTGACATGAAGAGTACGCGCAGCTCCGTCGTGAGCGAGAGAATCTGGTGGATCAGAAGATGCCCGTTGACACGGGGGTGTGGATTCGTGACGGAACTGAACTGAAATTCAGGGGGAGGGAGGAACAGGTCAGTCAACAGCAAGTCGATGGGGGTGGCTGAGGCGGTGTACATGGTCATGGCCTCCGAACTGCCCTCGGCTTCTCGCACGAGATAGCCTGCACGTTTGAGGATCGTCGTACACAGTAAACGCATGGAGGGGTCGTCATCGACGACGAGAATGTGCCGGGGAGGATCCGAAGTCGCTGGGTGATGCATGGGCATAGATGTTCAGTCGTCCGAGATGTACCGTCCTTATCGGAGTACGGAAGAATTTCTTGACGGGCGCCGACTCCCTTGAGGATCTGTCTCTGGCCACAAGAGGCACAGGAAGGTCGCATCCTCGCGCTACTGTTGAAGAAAGTGACCTGATGGAGTGGTAGTCCATTGGGTTTGGACGTCAACCCAGCTAATGGGATTGATGGGTAGGAAGCGGTTGCTCGATTCTGGTATCCTGGTCCCTCTCTGAATGGGCATCCCTTGAGGGATAGTTCCATGTGATGAGCCTGTTGCAGGGAGTACCGTGCATTGATCAATGAGCCAAGGGGGGAATAATGTTTTCTAAATCTGGGCATGGGGCGATCGTCATCTTGTCCGTCGCATTGTTCTGGAGCTGTAGTGCATTCAGTGAAAACATTATTCGTCCACCGGAGCCGGAGCCGTTGCCTGCACTGCGGCCTCCTCTGACGCCGCTGGCACCGTCCATGATCAGTGTTCCCATTTATGTGGATCTGTCACCCATGCTCCGCCAGATCAACGACGAGACCGTGGTCCCGAAGAAGTTCGATCATTGGGGCACCTACGTCAAGAACCCGAAAGCCGCGGACTACAAGTACTACGCTGAACGGGATGACTTTGCGATGCAATTGTCTCTGAACTCCGGGTCGACTGGTATGGAAACGGGCACCGGGCTGCGCGATTGGTGGAAGGGCATTCAACCGCAAGGCTCAAGTGTGTTCATGAGTGCTCCTCTTCGCTACAAGATAGAGGCCAATTCCTCTGCCCAAGCGGCTGGGTCGTCTGTACACTGTGGGGAGGGGAATGAATGGCCGCGCCGGGCGACACTGGATGGCAATGTCGCCCTCGGGCTCACGGCAAGTTACAACGTGTCGGCGTCGGTCACCGGTGTGGTGGTCAACGCCATTGACCCCTGCCTGATACGCCCCGCCAGTCTTGATCCGACTCAAGACGTCAATCAGCGGGTGACGGACAGTGTACGGGGAGGACTCACTCGTGCAGCTGCGCCGATCAACACCATGACCGTCAAACATCAGGTGGAACAGGTCTGGAACGCGCTGCGGACCCCCATTCAAGTAGACCAGGATCTGTGGCTGCAGCTCAATCCCGACAGGGTTGGGCAAAGCGGCGTGTTGAAAGGGGGCGCTGTCGCTGAAGGCGAGGTTCAAATTGTCGTGAATCCCACAGTTGTACGCGGCTCCGAGCCCTCGGGGGCGACGACGGCTCTCCCTCCACTGGACATCCAGCCTGCGTCCCCTGGGTTCCATGTTACGGCAGATGTTGCCTTGGACTATGCCGCACTGTCCAAGAGTCTTGCGAACCGGCTGATTGGGAGGCGTGTTCAACACAAGGGAGACGTCATTAAGATTACGAATGCGGAGATATCCGGCCATGGCGGTAACCAAGTAGTGCTGCGGGTCGACTTCAATGGGGATATCATCGGCCACGTGTACATGATTGGAAAACCCGCAATCAATGTGCTGACTCAGACTATCTTCATCGGGGGGCTCGATTACGATTCAGGCACCGCAGAACTCTTGCCGAAGGTGGATAGCCGGCTTCTCGATGCTTCGTTCCGGGAGCTTGTCACAGATGGAGCGATCTTTGGTGTGACGACGGCCACTGACCGTATGAAGGGTCTTCTGGCAGCGGCACTGAACCGCTCACTAAGCCCCGCGGTCTCGATGCGCGGCACTGTGGAATCGGTGCAAGGAATCAACGTGTTCGCGGCTACTGATGGACTGTATGTCCAGGTGACGAGTGAAGGCACGGTACGTGTGACGGCCGGGGGGAAACCCTGACGCGCGCAGTTCAGGCTTCGTGAGGATCTCCTTCGGCAGGATACCAGTGCTGTGTGATCTGGATAGCTTGGCCACCTCAGGAGGCGGCCAAGCTACAGATTGTTCTCAGTGCAGTGAGGAACGGAAGGGCTAGGCAGCCCGCTTCGACGACATCCCTTCGCAGGATCCCGCACAGCGTCGGCACAGCTCCACACATTGCTTGATCAGCTGGTTGGTCCCGGCCATTTGCTGGCAGCTGTCTGCGCAGAGGCGGCAGAGCTCCGCGCACAGACTGCAGAGGCGATCATGAAGCGATGATTCTCTCGCCATGAAATCGGCTGAGGTCGCACACATCTGCGCACAATCCATCAAGAGGCTGATGTGGTCCGGTGCCGCATGACGCCCGCCGAGCTTCATGTACGCCTCCGCTCGTTTCGTGGCTGCCTTATGAGGCAACGTGGACGTGCTGAATCAGACGAGGAGTGAGGTCGCTAGTATATTCGGGGCCAACAATGATGAGAAGCTATGCTGGAA
>VGXE01000015.1 GCA_016873455.1 Nitrospira sp.
CGCCGGACCAGGTGTACTATGACCATCTGACGACACGGCAGACCGCCGCGTAGTCAGCTATCCGCCAGGCGCCACTTAAGAATGGGCCGATACTGTCCAACCAACCGGAGCCACCTCTTCCTTCCGATTGTAGGGCCGCCCTTTGATGATCTTCTTGGAATAGGCCTCTCCGATTCCGGGGAGAGCACTGAGTTGTTCCGCCGTGGCGGTATTCAAGTCGATCGGTTCGGCTGCATGCAGGATGACGGCACTCGTCATGCTCATGGGAAGGAACGGACTCGCGCTGCACCGCTCACTGGCTCACCACCGGCGTAACCCCCTCGAACGATTTGAGATACGTTTCGACCATGACTCGCGCCAACGGATCCCCACCCAGCGGGCAGGTTCTCTCTTCCGTCTTGCGAACCAGCCCCGTTGGAACAGCATCGCTCGTCCAAAGCTTGATGACGAGATGGCAATTCATCAAGTTCGGCCACATCGACCCATCATAGTCATACATAGCGGATTCCCAATGCGTCGCAATCTGCGCGCCATTGACCTCGATCGTATCTTCGCCCGTTTCAATTGGTCTGGGGTCTGGCTGGACACCCACCTCAAGATTGCCGGCTTGATGGAAAATCGTGAGCAATTGGGCAGAACGGGATTGATTCGCTAACGGGTCGGCATTGGCATCGTACTTCGCGGGGATGGTTTCTTCCCATTCATTCGGCGGCATGGGCCTGCCATACCGATCAGTCGGCGCCTGGCTGAACCACAGCCTGACGCCCTCAGCATTGATGCCCTGCAACCGATAGGCGTGGACAGAGGTGGTCGGACCGGCCAGGAATTTGTTCGAGCTGGTCAGATTCCAGTATCGAGCGGCGTACACCACCTTCGCGCCTGGTGCGAAGTTCTTCCAGGCCAGATATTCAGGAGAGTCGACGAGCGCGACGGCGGGCTTGGCCGGTTCCGGATAGGTTTCTTTCAACGCCTGGGCGACGGCATCCGGCACCGGAATCTCTTGTCGATTCTGTTTCCTGATGGTGTCGTATCGCTCCTGTGTCGTGTTGACCGGCATCTGCCGCTGATATTCGCTGGTAATTTCCTTCGCGATCTTGTCGATCGCCGCACTGAGCTCGTTGCGTATGTCTGGGCCACTCAGATCGATGGTCTTGCCGAAATAGGGCTCCGCGATACGCCGGGCAATCATCTCAGCGTTGCGATAGTAATATTCCGAGATTTGCCGATGCCCTTCTTCATGTTCAACGGTCCACTGCTGCGGATTGTTCGGCAGCCAGGTCGTGATGTTGAGTTGCAGCGTCACAGTAATCCGATTGATTTTGGCCTTCGCATGCGTGGCATCGATCTGGATGACCTGCCCGCCGACGGACGCGTCGGAGAGAAAATCCCCAACACTCACCGCCTCGTCGGATCCCGTGAGCGGAGGCCGGTCAGACGGCGGATTGTTGGGGTCGAAGTACCGGGTGCTGATCTGCGCCGGCTTTTTGACGATCTCCACCTGAGGCTGTTCCGACTGAGCAGATGGGATCCCGACAACCAGGATGAACATACACATGAACCACAACCGCATCGACACCTCTCCTCATGACAGTTTCGGCCGGTTCTTCCATGCACCCGTTGACTCTTGCGCATCCTACTAGTCCGGCCACAACAGTCCCCCCCCACTGAGGGGATGATCATCTTACCCGGAACAGGAAAGATGAGGCAATTCTGCGAATATGAACCAGGCCGGTACGGCGCCCTTGCACGACAGCGACGAAGGGTTACAGAGATTAGCCCATGTCTCGGAGGGTATGGTTGGGATTGCGGTCACGCGCAATGGTCTTCATCAGTTGGTCGCCAAAAAGAACCACGACGCGGTCGCGTTGGTCTTTGACGATCATCGACGCCGACGGAGCCTTGAATGTCGAGGGATCGCCGTCCAGCCAAGCACTGCACGTAAACGGCAAGGCATCCAGGACCGTCTCGACGCGGTATTCCTCCCGGAGGCGGTATTGGAGCACATCGAATTGCAGCCGTCCGACCGCAGCGATTAACGGATCCTGGTCGTGCAGGCTGCGCATGAGCTGCACGGTCCCCTCTTGAGTCATTTGCCACATGCCCTTGTCGAACGACTTCCGTTTGCCGACGTCGCTGGGGCGAATGCGCGCGAAGATCTCCGGCTGGAATTGCGGCAGCGGCTTGAAGTTGAATCCACCAGTCGTTGAGATCGTATCACCGATGGCGAACAACCCCGGATTGATGATGCCGATGATGTCGCCGGGAAAGGCTTCTTCCACCGTGCTCCGCTCTTGCGCGACCAAGCTGTGCGGACGGGAGAGCCGGATCTCCTTATCCAACCGATGATGCTTCACCACCATATCGCGCTCGAACCGGCCTGAGCAGACTCGAAGAAACGCCGTACTGTCCCGGTGCTTGGGATTCATGTTGGCCTGAAGCTTGAACACATAGGCGCTGAACGGCATGGTCGACGGGTCAACGGAGAGCTCGCTCCCGTCGTCACCATCAGCCGGCCGCGCGCCGGGCGACGGGGCCAGCCGCACGAAGGCATCCAGAAAACTCTCGATGCCGAAATTGGTGAGCGCTGAAGCAAAGAAGACCGGTGTGACCTCCCCTTGCAGAAACGCGTCTCGGCTGAAGGGATTTCCCGCAATCTCCAGCAACTCCAAATCGTGCTGAACCTGGGCGAGCACGTCCGGCGAGACTCGCTCACTCTGTGCCAGACCCGCCAGGGGCATGGTCTGGACTTCGACCTTCGTCGCGCCGCCGTGGGTGGTCCGTTGGAACAATTCCACCTGGCTGTCTGCCCGATTCACAATCCCGACGAACTCATCGCCGGACCCGATCGGCCAATTGATGGCGCTGGCATGGATATTCAACGCCTGCTCCACCTCGGTCATCAGATCAAGCGGCGGTCGGCCCGGGACATCCATCTTGTTGATGAGCGTCAAGACCGGAATGCGCCGCAAACGGCACACGGCGAAGAGCTTGCGTGTTTGCGCCTCCACGCCTTTGGCCGCATCGATGACCATGATGGCGCTATCGGCGGCCGTGAGCGTCCGGTAGGTGTCTTCGGAGAAATCCTGGTGCCCCGGCGTATCGAGCAAGTTGATGACGGCCTGCTTATAGGGAAACTGCATGGCCGAGGCGGTGATTGAAATCCCACGCTCCTGTTCCATGCCCATCCAATCGGATGCCGTGGCCTTGCCGCCCTTGCGCCCACGGACCATCCCGGCCGTCCGAATGAGGCCGGAATACAGCAGCAGCTTTTCCGTGAGCGTGGTCTTGCCCGCGTCCGGATGGCTGATAATGGCAAATGTCCGCCGCCGTGCAGTCGCGGTCGAAACTTCAGCCGACACTACTGTGTCCATCGCCAAGATCGTCACTCCCCACACATACCAGACACACCGGCTTGCTTGCCCGCCGCGGGGCTAGCTGAGGCTCCCCCCCTGGCAACTGGCACTGTTCAATCTCCCACACCGCCGGCCAGAAATGGGCACCGCCTCAGGACCCAGGATTGCTAAGTGCCATAAAACATTGGGGCATTTTCACGCCGGCACGACCGAACCCTGGCATTACATCTGCACTCTTCCGGACAGGAACAATTTCTGTCAGGAACATCCAGGAGCAGACCCATGGTTGTGCGGCAACACCCCCGATTCCACGCATCCTTCTCAGGCACACTCACCCACCGTAATCAGCGCCATGCGATCAGCCGGTCACTGGACCTTTCGCGCAAAGGCTGCCGCGTCCAGAGCTCCTTTCCGGCGTTCGCGGGCATGAAGGTGGATCTCCAGATCGTTTTCCCCGGAAGCCCAACCCCAATTCTCATTCAGGGCGCCGTCGTGCGTTGGGCCGGTGCGCATGGCATCGGCATCGAGTTTCTCTCACTTGCCTCCCCCGACGAACGGCAACTGGAAGGCACGCTTCGGTTGCTCGCCGCCAAGACCGCACGCAGACCCCAGCCATCCCCGGTCGGTGGCCGCGCATGATCAGGTTGCCGGCGAGCGGCGGCTGATTAAGTAAATAATGGCGGGAAACAAGAGCGTAGTACCGGGAAAGATGATCCGGTACACCCAAAAGGGTTGTGATTCCAACCACGGCAAGTTGGGCTTCAGAAACCCCAATCCATACGTCAGGATCACAGAGGCGATGACTCCGTACGCCGGCGGCGGGATCATGAATGCTATTCCGGGGTCGCGGCTCTTCTGAATCGCGGCGAACACGCCCTTGACGAACACGTATACGGCCAGAATCACGCCCACGATTCCCAAATAGAGGCTGTACTCCGCCATAACCCTCCTTCACCCCCTTCGACAGAATGGTCTCAACCCGGTGGATCCCAGCCGTTTGCCGCCCACCGCCTCTCACGGCATGCAGTCGCAGGGTACCCAGATCATCCCAAGTGCGTCAACGGAAAATTCCGGGGTTGCACCGGCCGAGTGAATACTCCCGGCAACTGAAGCGCGTCCCTTTTTCCTCTCTCGTTTGCAATCCGCCGGGCACGCCCGTATGATCACGCTGGCATGCATTGCACAAAATGCAAGAGCAAAGCGGCGCTGAAGTTGCCCCGGCACAATGCCGCCTTCTGCAAGAGCTGTTTCAACGAGTTCGTCCAGGACCAAGTTGTCAAAGCCGTCAAGTCTCAGCGGATGTTCGGCCACGAGCACCGGATTCTTGTCGCGGTATCCGGAGGCAAAGACAGTTTGGCGCTCTGGGACATTCTCCTCAAATTGGGCTACAAAGCCGATGCCCTGTATGTGAACCTCGGCATTGCCGGCTACTCGGACCGGTCCCACGACAACGTCCGACGATTTGCCGATACCGTTGCCGCAGCCCATGGCGCGACCTTGCATACCCATACCGTTCAACAGACAGAAGGAGCCGGAATCCGCGAACTGGCAATGGCTGTCCACCGGCCGGCCTGCAGCACCTGTGGCACGATCAAACGCTACCAATTCAACCAAGCCGCAGTGGAACATGACTACGACGTGATGGCCACGGGGCATAACCTTGACGATGAAGCGGCACGCCTGCTCGGCAACGTGCTGCATTGGCAAGAAGAGTATTTGGACAAACAGAGCCCCAGTCTCCCCGCCTCGGTCGAGGGATTTGCCAAGAAAGTGAAGCCCCTCTACCGCCTGACCGAGCGGGAACTCGCCGCGTACTGCGTGCTGAACAAGATCGACTACATCGTGGACGAATGCCCGATGGCCCAAGGCGCCCGTACGCTCCTCTACAAAGACGTCCTGAACCGACTCGAAACCGAATCGCCCGGCACAAAGCAGATGTTCTATTGGAAGTTCCTCGACAAGCAGAGCAAGGCCTCCGCGCCGTTGAGCGACATGGCCACAAAAGACCAAGCCATGCTCCACCCCTGCGCCGCCTGCGGCCAACCGACGACCGGGGAAATCTGTTCGTATTGCAAGTTGATGGCTCGAGCCAAACGAGACGTCCCCCACTCACAGACGGCAGAGACGTAAATGGCCTCGACGTCACGCGATTTCTACCAGATCCTCGGCATCTCGAAGACCGCCTCGGCGGATGAGATCAAGAAAGCCTTCCGCCGACTCGCTCGCCAATACCATCCCGACCTCCATTCGGGCGGGAAAAAGGCCGAGATGGAGAAGAAGTTCAAAGAACTCAACGAGGCGCACGAGGTCTTGTCCGATCCGGATAAGCGCAAGAAATACGATCAGTACGGCAGCAATTTTGATCAGGCGGAAGCGTTCGAGCGGGCCCGGCGCCAGGCGGGCCCACAGGGGTATGGACGACCGAGTGGATTTGGCCGGCAGAATACCGGCGGGGGATTCGAATCGGAACCGTTTTCGGATTTCTTTGAAAGTCTCTTCGGCGGGAGCAAGCGGCCCACTGCCGGAGCCGGTCCCGGTGCGAACTCCAGCTTCGCCTCACCCGGCGAGGATCTCGAAGTCGATGTGGACTTGTCCTTGCCGGAAGTGCTCACCGGCGTCACCAAGCGCGTGAACCTCCGTGAACCTGAACCATGCAAGATCTGTCACGGCATGGGGATGCTCCGTGACCAACCGTGCATGACCTGCCGGGGAACCGGCATAACCAGCGAAATGAAAACGATCGAGGTGAAGATCCCCGCCGGGGTTCAGGACGGGACTCGCGTGCGCGTCGCGGGAAAAGGCCAGACCGGAAAGCACGGCGGCAAACGAGGGGACCTCTATCTCCACGTTGTAATTCCTGTTGATCCAACGTTTCGTCGGCATGGTACGGATGTCCACGTCAGCCTCCCGGTCTACCCCTGGGAAGCGGCATTGGGCGCAGAGGTCACCGCCCCGACACTGACGGAGCCGGTGAAAGTGAAGGTCCCACCAGGGAGCAAGGCGGACGCTAAACTGCGGCTCAAGGGCAAAGGACTTCCCTCGGCCACCGGCGGGCACGGCGACTTGTTTCTTGTCTTACAAATCGTCATGCCTCCCACGGTGACAGAACCCGAACGAGCCCTCTACGCACAACTCAACACACAGCGCCACCCGGATCCTCGTTCGGAACTGCTCGCAACCGCTCAGCGGCGGTCACGCGAGTAGTTGCGTTGTGCTGCCTGCTATGGCAAGCTCTGGCTCTTACGGCATGACCATCAAGCCAAGGAGGAATTCATGAGATCTGTCACCAAGACCACGACTGCGTGTGCCATCCTTTCGACATGTCTGTTGGTGTTGGGCGTACCCAGCCTCTGGGCGAATGACCCCAGCTATTCTGGCCATGGTGGGGGAAGCCACGGGGCTGCAGGCGGACACGGGTATGGCAAAGGCATGATGCACAGCGGGACCGGCCATTTGATCCGGCACTTATTGAAACACGAGAAGGATATCGGGCTCTCGGTCGACCAAGTCTTACAATTAAAAGATCTCCAATTGAATCTGGACAAGGTCCGCATCAAGGCTGAGGCCGACATCCAAATTGCGGAACGAGAGCTGAAGGCGCTGACAGATAACGAGAAATCCGACTTGGCGGCGATCGAAGCCAAGCTCAAGCAAAGCGAAGACCAGCAGGTGGCACTCCGCATGGCCTCGATCAAGACTCGCCGGGACGTCATGGCGATCTTGACGCCCGAACAGCGGGAGAAGGAAAAAACTGAGCACGAAAAAGTCATGCAGCAACATGGCAAGGGCCACGCCAACCCACACGGGGGTGGCTCGCATGGTGCCTATCCCCACGGCAAGAATCCGCATCAAGGGATGGGAGGCTCCGTGCCGCAACCACCCAGCAACATGTCCGTGCAATAACGCGGCAGTGCGACTGACTACGTGGCTGGACACGAAAGGAAACGGACGGAGGGTATGCCGAAGGAACTGAAGCTGACGAGTCATGATTTGTTAATCGGTCCATCACGGGCCCCCGCTCGGGCCATGCTGAAAGCCGTGGGGTTCACCGACGACGATCTCTCCAAACCGATCATCGGGGTGGCGAACACCTGGATCGAAGTCATGCCGTGTAACTACCACCTGCGCCGGTTGTCGGAACGAGTGAAAGCCGGCATTCGCGCGGCAGGCGGAACCCCCATCGAGTACAACACGATTGCCGTCTCAGATGGTATTTCGATGGGTACCGAGGGCATGAAAGCCTCGCTGATCAGCCGTGAAGTAATTGCCGACTCGATCGAACTCGTCGCCCGCGGGCATCTGTTCGACGGAGTCGTGGCCTTGTCCGGCTGTGACAAGACGATTCCCGGTACCGTGATGGCGTTGGCGCGTCTCAACCGGCCCTCGCTCATGTTGTACGGCGGGTCGATCATGCCCGGCACGTTTCAGGGGCATGACGTCACGATTCAAGACGTGTTTGAAGCGGTCGGCAAACATGGATCCGGCAAGATGACCGACGCCGAGCTCAAAGACCTTGAAGATCACGCCTGTCCTGGTCCCGGCGCCTGCGGCGGCCAGTTCACGGCCAACACCATGGCGATTGCGTTCGAATTTCTCGGGATCTCCCCAATGGGGCGCAATGGCGTACCCGCGATGGATCACCGCAAAGATGACGTCGCTTTCGAGTGCGGCAAAATGGTCATGGATTTGATCCGGAACGATCTCCGGCCCAAACAGATCATTACCCGCAAATCATTGGAGAACGCCATCGCAGCGGTCGCGACAACCGGAGGCTCGACGAACGCCGTCCTCCATTTGCTCGCTATCGCGCGCGAATCCGGCATCAAACTGGGCATCGACGATTTCGACAAGATCAACCGAAAAGTGCCGCTGCTGGCCGACTTGAAGCCGGGCGGCCGGTTTACCGCTGCGGATTTGTATGCCGCCGGCGGCACGACCCTGGTGGCCAAACGCCTCCTGGACGCTGGTCTTCTGCACGGTAATCAGCCCACCGTCACGGGCAGGACGATCGGTGACGAAGCCGCGCGGGCCTCGGAGAAGGCGGGTCAACAAGTTTTGCGTCCGCTCGCCACTCCGATCAAGCCAACCGGAGGGCTCGTCATCCTCAAGGGTAATCTGGCCCCGGAAGGCTGTGTCGTCAAAGTGGCCGGCCACAACATTCTGAAGTTTCAGGGGCCGGCGAAAGTCTACGACCAGGAAGAAGACGCCTTTGTGGCCGTGAAGGCGGGACACATCAAAGCGGGCGATGTCGTGGTCATTCGTTACGAAGGTCCGGCTGGCGGACCGGGCATGCGCGAAATGCTGGGCGTGACCGCCGCCATTGTCGGGGCCGGGCTCGGCGATTCCGTCGCACTGCTGACCGATGGACGATTCTCCGGCGCCACCCACGGCCTCATGGCCGGCCACGTGGCTCCCGAAGCCGTGAAGGGCGGGCCGATCGCCGCGATCAAGAACGGCGACCTCATCACATTTGATATCGCCAAACGCCGGTTGGATGTGAAGCTTTCGAAGAAAGACATCGCCTCCCGCCTCAAGAAGGTCAAACAACCGACTCCGCGCTACACCTCCGGTGTCATGGGAAAGTACGCGCGGCACGTGTCATCGGCTTCGGAGGGAGCTGTCACGAGCTAGGAGCCTGCGATCACAGCGGCTTCTCTAGACAAACGGTCATCACATGCGTCACTGCATCCTCGAGGCTGAACTGATGCAGGTATGGCAACGACGGCAGCGCATCGGTGATCGGTCCGCTTTCCTGCGACTCTTCATGCCGCACGACGAACCCCGCTTCCTTGAATAGCTTGATCCACTTGGATTTCCTAAGTCGGTTTGTATAGGAACTGCGATTCCATCGCATGAGGTTCCACAACCATTCCGGATATCGCAAACAATCGAATGCTTTGTCAGGCTGAGGCTGCTCAACCCCATAAAACGTATGATCCCCTAGATCGATCAATGCAATCAGGGAGCCTCCAGGCCGCAGGACACGGAAACATTCCTTTACGGTCTGACCGGGGTAGCGCAAATGCTCGAACGCTGTATGGGACCAAATGAGGTCGCAGGCCGATGATTCGAGGGGGAGCGTTCTGCCATCATAGCGCATGAACGTGACCCCTCCGCATCCCGCTTGATCCGGCGACCGATAGTCCACGATGTCGATCGCCGTGCAGCTCTTGGCTCCCTCCACCCTCGCCTGCGCGAGGACTTCCAGCGTGTGGCCGGGGCCGATCTCAAGAATGTCCTTCCCTCTCACTGGGGAAAACCGCCCAAACAGCTCGAACACTTCACGAGCCTTGACAGGATCAGCGTTCACACCGGTCGAGTGATGGCGGTGAGCCAGCGTGGCGATAGGCTTCACCCCCATGAGAAGATTTTGAGCGATTTCAAGTGGGATCCACATGGCGCCGGGACTCGTCGTTCGTGGCATTGCCGCAGGACACCGTCTAGTGAACAGTCTGGGCGACGATTCCGGCTCGATGTCCGGTGAGCAGCCGCTCATAGATCTGTTCATATCGCCGCACCGTTTCGTCGATGTAAAATTCCTGCGGCAGTCGAAGGGGCTCGGACAGACACACATCCGGTGAGTCTGCATTGTTCGACAACCGGCGGATGACCGCGTCTGCCAATCCTTCAATGTCGCCAGCCTGGCAGAGCTCTCCCACCGCCTGGTCGACGACGACTTCGTCAGCCCCTCCCACGTTCGTGGCGACCACGGGCACACCGGCAGCGCGCGCTTCAAGCAACACTCGCGGCAAGCCCTCCCAGTGTGATGTCAGTAGAAACGTATCCAGTGCCTGCATGATCGCCGGAACATCCCGCCGCCACCCTGCTACACACACGCGATCTTGAATCCCGTACCGTGCGATGAGCGCTTCCACTCTTGGTCGCAACTCGCCGTCTCCCACGAGCACGAATCGGACATCGGGGAGCGCGGCGATGACCCGCTGTGCCACCGCGATACAATCCTCCGGAGCCTTCTGAGGTTTGAAACACGCCACACTTCCCACCAATCGTGTGTTCGCCTGCGCGCCAAACTCCCCTCTGATTCGTTTTCGCTCACCCCTATCGACGGCCCGCTGAAACGGCTGCGGATCAATCCCTGGTCTCACCAACCCAACATTGTCGCGGAACAAGCCCCACGAATGCCCCTTGCTGATATCGGCCTGGGACACGGCAATCCAATGTGTCGTAATCCAGCCTGTGAACCGTTCGATCATGATGAGCAGGCGTTGGAGCCACTGAGGCTGTGCCGGGGTGATGCCGTACCCGTGAATCGTATGCACAATGACGGGAACCCCGGCGAACCACGCAGCCCAGCGCCCGAGAATTCCTGCCTTGGAACTGTGTGTATGAACAACGGCGGGCCGAAGACGCCGCAGAAGTGCGGTCAACTTGACCAATGCCATGAGATCACCGGCGAAGCGGATTGACCGCCCCAGCTCAGGCAGAATATGGACGTCTACATCAGAACGCCGTTGGGCCTCATCCGTCAACAATCCGCCTGGCCCGGCAATCAACGCCGCGCGAAACTTTGAACGGTCCAGGCGTGACACGGCATGGAGGGCGACCTCCTGGGCCCCGCCCAATTCCAGCTTCGTGATGATATGACAGACGGTGTCCACTGATGGACTCTATGCAGGTATGGCCTGTGCGGCCGGCATGCGAAGTTGTTCTGCCAGCCGCTTTCCCTGTCCGATCGCGTCTTCCATCGACGTGTGCTCCCAGCGCCCGTATCGCCCGATGGAATAGATACCTCGGCGCTCCAGCTCAGCCACAATCGCGGGGACCGCACGCGCACGATGTTGATCGAAATACACGTAGGCATAATGCAGATCCTTCACATCGGCGACGACCAATTCATCACTCGGCTTCAAGATTCCCGCCTGCTCCAAACCCTGCCTCGAACGCGCGATCAATTCTTCATCCGATAGCCGCTCTGTGGGCCGATGAGAGAGCTCGACATACATCGAACTGCATCCCGAACGTCCCAACGCGGGAGAAAAGTTCATGGGGAAACCCACGCGGTAGAACGGATAGGCTGGTTCAGGAAAATAGAGCCAGTGTTTGTCCGATACCTGTTCACGTGCCACCGCCAGATTGACGTTGGACACGGACACCCATCGCAACAGTTCCGCGGCATCCTTCAAATGCTGCGGGAAATCCACACATCGCTTGAGAAGTTCGGGAATCGGGATGGTTGAAACCAATGACTCATATGGCGCCTCTTTGGATCGGCCGTCCTCTCGGTTGCGAAACACCGCCCGCCGCCGCTTCGTATCCACCTCCATCAGTTCCATGCCGCTTTCCACACCGTGGATGCCTGGGAGAAAGGATTCCGGCAGCACCTTAATCCCGTCAGAAGAGAGCACCTGTCCTATCTCCATAATCTGCTCAGAAACGCCAAGAATTGGCACTTTTGCTGGCCCTGCACACTTCCTGGAACAGGGACACACGATACCGGTGTCGGATATTCAGAGGACAAATTGAGTTATGGACGGTCGAAGAGTCGTACGACTCGATGTGGGAGAGCGTGCGATGACGGCTACGGAGTGGCCTGCTGAGTTTGTATCTTCCCTGATACACGGCGCTTGGCCTGTTGGATACGGTCTTCCTGCGACGGGTCGCCCATACCCTGTTCACGGAATCGCTGGAACAGCTTCTCGTTGGAGGGATCGAGCTCAAGCGAGTGGAGCCATGCTTCTCGGGCAGCGGAGAGGTTCTGTTGCTTGATATAAATTTCGCCCAGATGCTCGTAGATGACCGGATCGTCACCGACCAGCGAAACCGCCCGTTTGATCTCCGTCAAGGCTTCGGCCAACAGCCCAGACTTGTAGAACGCCCAACCCAGGCTATCGACGTAGTAGCCGTTCTCCGGTTTGAGCGCCACGGCCCTCCTGATGAGCGACAGGGCCAGGTCGATCTTAATGCCCCGTTCAGCGTAGCTGTAGCCAAGATAGTTGAGCGCGTCGGCATGATGAGGGTCCAGCGAGAGCGCCGTTTCCATCGCACGAACGACATCGTCGAAGCGGTTCAACTTGTCATACGCCGTCCCAAGATTGAAATGCAGGTCGGCACTCTTCGGATTGTGGCGAACGCCTTCTTCAAAAGCCGACGAAGCTTTTTCGAATTGATCGCTTTGCAAATAGGCAAGTCCCAGGACGATGTGCGGCTCCGGTTGCTTTGGCGCAATCCGCACCGCGTCGCTGAGATGTGTGATGGCGTCTGGGAATTTCTTCTGACGGTATTGGAGCACACCCAAATGGATGTGGCTATCGGTAAAGTTTGGATCCTGCTGAAGGTTGAATTGGTATGCCTCGACGGCCTTCGGCACGTCTTTGGTCTCTTCATAGAGATAGCCCAGATAATCACGCACTTTGAGCTCACCCGGCCTGACTTTGAGGATCGCCGTGAGCCGGTCGATGGCCTTCACGAATTCCTTCTTTTCTCCGTAGATCAACGCGATTCTCAGCTGGGCATCCAGATCGGTCGGATCGTCTTCCAGGATCCGTTCCAGCTCAGCGAGCCCGCCCGCATAGTCTTTGGTCGTCATATAGAGCTGAATCAGGTGTTGCCGAATGTCCTTATTCCGCGGATTGACCTGGTGCAGATACTTTTGCAGGACCGCAATAGCCTTTTCTTTCTCTTGGCGAGACTCATGGAGCGACGCTTGAGCCAAGTAGGCCGGCTCAAAAGACGGGCTCACCGCCATGGCCCGATCAAAACTTGCCACGGCTTGTTCGGCGTTCCCTGCTTCAAGAGAGATGCGCCCCAGATAATACAGGCCGATCGGAGAGTCCGGCACGTATGTCAACCCCTGCTTGACCGTCTGTTCCGCCTCCGCCGTCCGTTTCTGGTTGAGGAGAATAATCCCTTTGGGAAAGTAGGCTTCGCCTCGGTCTGGAGCCCGCTCGATCGCTTTATCCAGAAGCCGAAGCGCGCGATCCGGCTTGCCGGCACCGACCAAAATCCCGGCCATTTGCGTCAGCAGTTGCGCTTCCTGGCCGCTCCCCTCGCCCACCTCTTCCGCCATCTGCGCAGCCTGGGAAAGATTACCCAGCCCAAAATAGATCCCGGCCATGCGCGCCTTCACTTCGCGAGAGAACGGGTCGGCTTTGAGGGCGATCTGATATTCCCGCAGCGCTTTGTCACTGTCCTGCGCGAGTTCTGCTTGATACCCAAGCATGAAATGATACGTCGCGGACGAGTCTGGAGGGGGGGCTATTGACTGTTTCACTGTCGTGGCCTTCGCGGGAACCGGCCCCCGCGAATTCGGTGCCGCCACACAGGCCATAAGGACACACGGCACCAGCCCCAAGGAGAGGCACTTCACAAATGTGGGAACCCAACGAACCTTAGTCATTCGATCGCACACGGACATTCATCTTTTTGAGCAGAGATGCTCGGCAGAGTATGTGGACTGGCTACACGTACGGAGGAATTATACCGAGCGAGGGATCAATGCGCAAACCGCTTCACGATTCACGAAGATCGAGGCTTTCGAATTTGGCAAACCGGTCATGGAAAAAGAGTTCCTTTTTCCCAATGGGCCCGTTGCGGTGCTTGCTCACGATGATATCCGCGATGCCTTTCCGTTCGGAGTTTTGGTCGTAGACCTCTTCGCGATAAATGAACATCACCACATCGGCATCCTGTTCGATGGCGCCGCTTTCCCGCAAGTCCGCCAGCATCGGAATGGGAGGTTTGCGGGCTTCGACGGCCCGACTCAACTGGGACAATGCCACGACCGGCACGTTCAGTTCCTTAGCCAACGCCTTCAACGAGCGTGAAATGTCGGAGATTTCCTGCTGCCGAGATTCGGAATCACTGCGCCCCTGCATGAGCTGGAGATAATCCACGATCAACAGATCGAGCCCCTTTTCAGCCTTCAGGCGGCGGGCTTTCCCGCGCATCTGCTGCACGGTAATGCCGCCCGCATCGTCGATATAGATCGGCGCCTGCTCCAACCGGCCTGCAGCTTCCGCCAACCGCCACCAATCTTCCTTTTGGAGCTTTCCTGTCCGCAAGGCATGAGAATCGACCCGCGCTTCTGAACTCAGCATACGCAGAACGATCTGCGGTTTCGACATTTCCAGGCTGAAGATGCCGACCACGGTATTGGCATGAATCGCCGCGTGGGTCGCAAACCCCAAGGCCAGGCTGGTCTTACCCATGCTAGGCCGGCCGGCTACCACGACCAAGTCGGACGGCTGCAATCCCGCAGTGAGGTCATCCAAATCATAGTAGCCGGTTGGGACGCCGGTCACATGCTCTTTTCGCTTGGACAGTTTATCCACCAGATCCAAGCTTTCCTTGATAATCTGGTTGATCGGGCTGAACGACCGTTCGAGCTTGCCCTGCGCGATGCTAAAGACCGATCGTTCCGCAAAGTCCAGCAAATCATCGATCGACGCCGTCCCTTCGTATCCTCTGCTCAACACTTCCGTCGAGGTGTTGATCAACTGCCGCGCCACGGCCTTGTCGCGGACGATCTTGCAGTGGTACCGGATGTTCGCCGAGCTCGGAACAATCTGGACCAGTTCGGCCAGATAGGCCGCCCCGCCGACCGACTCCAGCGCGCCCTGTGCCGTCAGCCGTTCGGTCAACGTAATCTGATCGATCACCTCACCGGTCTCGGAAAGGTCCAGCATCGCCCGATATATTTTTTTGTGCGCCGTCCGATAGAAGTCCTCCTCGACCACAAGCTCCATTGCCTTCGGCATCGCAACATTATCCAACAGAATCGCGCCGAGCACGGATTGCTCCGCTTCCAGATTTTGGGGAGGCAACTTCGGTTGCGATAAGTCGACGGATGCAGCGGGACTCATGGACGTGTCCTTCCTCCACCCCTGGGCCGGCTGTTGGTCCTGCTCTCGGAATGGTTCCGGGACAAGCTGAGCCCACGAAACACCCGGTCCACATTCAACGCAAACCCGGTCGAGGGCAGCTGCCTCCCGAACCGTCCAATCAAATGGTTGTACCGGCCGCCGCCGCCGAGCTCCACTCCAATGCCCTCGGCAAACACGTCGAACACAATCCCGTCGTAATAATCAAATCCGCGAAATTCGCCCAAATCCAAGAACAGGACATCCTGATAGCCGGCACGGCTCAACAATCGATACACCTGCGCCAGCCGATCGAGCGACTCGGTCAGGGTCCGATCGTTGCCGGCCAATCGGCGGCCTCTCGCGATAACGCCGGCATTTCCGGACAATTCGGGCGCCTCCAGGATCATTTGGGCGAATCGAGCGGAGATCTTCTCCTGACGAAGGATTTCGTGAAGTTTCGGGAGGTCTTTCTTGGCGGCGGCGTGTTCCGCGCGCTTTTGTCCGGCGCTCGATAAGCCGGCCCGCGCCAGCAACCCCTTGAAAAACCCGACATGCCCCAGCGACACCTTGAATCTGGCGAGGCCTAGTTTCCGCAAACATTCGATCAGTAGCGCGATGATTTCTCGATCCGACGAGGGATCGTCCGCGCCGATGAGCTCCGCGCCGACCTGGAAGATTTCCCGATCACGGCCGGCATGTTCCGGCTCATGCCGAAAGACCGTAGTCCGGTAGGCCACCCGCAACGGCATGCGATCACCCATCATCCCCATGGCGACGGTGCGAGCAATTTGCGCAGTGGCATCGGGACGGAGCAGAAGAAGCCGGCCGGTCGCCCGATCCGGGATCTTGTAACATTTCTCCACCAGTTCCGGTTCAAGTCCCGGCGCCAAGACGTCGAGATACTCGAAGGTCGGCAGGATGATTTCGTCGTAGCCCCGCCCGGCCAGGACCCCGATAAGGTCGGACTCGATCGCCCGAAAGCGGCACGCGGCTTCCGGAAGAATTGTGGCCATTCCCGCGGGGACGAGGGACCGTTCTTTCAACGGATGGCCCTGCCCCGCCAGCGCGCTGTGCTTCGAAGGAGCAGAAGCCATACCCACCTGCGAGCGCCGCCTGCCGTTACGACAGGCTGGCGACTTTGACGGAAAGAATGTTGGAACTGGATTTGATGTGGCCCAAGACCTCGGCGGGAAACTCCGTATCCGACTCGATGATCAACAACGCGTCTCCACCCCGTTTCTCCAACGCGCACTGCATCCGCACGATATTGATTCCCTTGTCGCCGAGCACCTGCCCGACCATGCCGATGACACCGGGGCGGTCCATATTATGGATGAACAGCAGATGACCTTCCGGCACCATTTCCACCTTGAATTGGTTGATCTCGACGACCCGGGCCTCTTTCTTGTGATACAGCGTACCCGCAACCTGGTGGGACACTTTCCCTGCCTCGACACGCACCCGAATTAGACTGATAAAGTCGCCGGCATCGGAGCTCTTGATCTCTTTGACTTCGATCCCGCGCTCCTTGGCCACCGTCGGCGCATTCACGTAATTGACCGGATGCTCCATCATCGGAGACAGCAGCCCTTTTAGCACGGCAATGGTCAACGGGGCGACCGACAACGATGCCACTTCCCCGCTGTATTCCACCGTGACCCGTTCGATCCCGCCCTGCGACAACTGCATCTGCAGTGAACCGAGTTTTTCCGCAAGCGTCAGGAACGGCTGTAATCGAGGCAGCAGGTCGGGAGAGACGGACGGGATATTGACCGCCCCCTTTGCCACGCCTCTGGTGAAATAATCGACGATCTGCTCGGCAATGCCGATGGCGACATTTTCCTGCGCCTCGGCGGTCTGCGCCCCGATATGCGGGGTGCAGATGAAATTGTCCATCGCCAGCAACGGATTGTCCGCTTTCACCGGCTCATCCTCAAACACGTCGAAGGCCGCCGCCGCCACACGTTTTGTTTTCAAGGCCTCGCAGAGATCCGTTTCATTGACGATCCCTCCACGGGCGCAGTTGACGATGACTACGCCCGGCTTCATCGTCTCAATGACCTTGGCGTTGATCAGCGACTTGGTCTCCGGCGTCAGCGGAGTATGCACGGACACGATGTCCGCCCGGCGGAATAATTCAGGCAACTCCACGAGCGACACACCCATTTTCTCGGCCCGCTCGGGCGCCAAATAGGGATCATACGCAATGACGTTCATCGAGGCGCCCTGCGCGAGCTTTGAGAGATAGCCGCCGATCTGGCCGATCCCCACGATGCCGAGCGTCTTGTTGTAGAGCTCGATCCCCATGAACTTGTCTTTTTCCCACTTGCCCTGCTTGACCGAAGCCGTTGCCTGGGGAATCTTGCGGCACGCCGAGAAGATCATCGCCATGGTATGTTCCGCCGTCGTCACCGTATTACCGCCCGGCGTATTCATGACGACGACGCCCCGCCGCGTCGCGGCGGGAGTATCGACATTGTCCAACCCGGACCCGGCCCGCCCCACTACCTTTAATTTTTGCGCGGCAGCGATGAGTTCCGCCGTCACCTTCGTACCGGATCGCACGATCAATCCGTCGGCATCCTGAATTTCCTTAAAGAGCTCTTCTTTCGGCATCTTGGATTTCACCACGACGGTGAACCCGGCCTTTTCCAGCAGCTCCACACCCTGCTTTGACAGACTGTCGCTGACTAAAATCTTCATCGGTGGGGTACCCATGCGCGTCCTCGTCTCGTTATTTCGCCATCAGGATTTCTTGCGCTTTTCCAACACCACTGCCCAGCTTCACTGGATGACCGAGCCCTTTCAGGACCATTTCTGTGGCGGCTAAGGCGGCAATCACGTCGAAGGTATCCGCATAGCCCATGTGCGACAACCGGAAGATCTTTCCCTTCAAGTGATCCTGCCCCCCGGCGGCCGTCATGCCGTATTGCACGCGAAGATTCTTGTAAATCGCCTGGCCATCCACCCCGTCCGGCGCACAGATCGCCGTGAGGGCGTCACTCGGCGACTCTTTGGCGAAAAGGGTCAGCCCCGCAGCTTTGGCCCCTTCGCGCATTGCCAGAGCCAAGCGCCCTTGCCGCGCGAACATTTTCTCGAGGCCTTCTCCCTTCATAATCTTGAAGGCTTCTTGCAAACCGATAATGAGAGAGACCGTAGGGGTATAGGCGGTCTGATTCTTGACCTGGTTTTCCCGTTCCTTTTTGAAATTGAAGTAGAAGGCCGCGTTCTTGGCCTTGTCGGCCAAGGCCCAGGCCTTGTCGCTGACACTCACAAACGCCATACCGGGAGGCAACATCAACGCTTTTTGCGAACCGGTGATGACCACATCCAATCCCCACGCGTCAGTCTTAATGTCGAATACTCCGAGCGCGGTGATCGCATCCACGACGAGAATCGTGTTCTCATACGCCTTGACGACTTCCCCCACAGCTTTCACATTGTGGGACACACCCGTCGAGGTCTCGCTCGCTTGCATATAGACCGCTTTAATGGAGGGATCTTTCTTCAGTGCATCGGCGATTTGCTGCGGGTCAACCGCATGTCCCCATTCCACCTTGAGTTCTGTCGCCTGTACGCCGAATGTCTTGCAGAGCTTCGCCCAGCGTTCTCCGAACTTCCCGCCGTTCACACAAAGTGCCTTATCACCGGGAGACAAGAAGTTGGACACGGATCCTTCCATCCCTCCCGTTCCGGATGCGGCCAGCATCAGCACCTCATTGCGAGTCTGATACAACCATTTCAACCCCTCACGGACCTCTGCGAAAATGGGATCGAATTCCGGGGCCCGGTGATGGATGATGGGCCTGGCCATGGCCAGGAGCACCTCCGGGGGTATAGGGGTGGGACCGGGAGCCAAGAGATACCGCTTCAACATTGATCGACCTCCTTCAATGAGGGCTGGCCTGAGGTGTACCGAAAAAGAGGCGGTACGCTACCATTTGAGCCGTGAGACTGTCAAGAAATCCTCCCGCGCAACCAATGATGTTTTCAGGTATTTTCACGCATCATCGAGACTCAACGGCACATCGACAGTACACGCCTCGGGTAGGGAGTGGTGACACTAAAGAAGACGCCTGACTCCCCTCCATCTTCTTGACAAGTGAGGACCCACTCGATAGTCTAGCTAGAACCTCCTGGCGGATGTGGCTCTACTGAGGAACGTTATTGTAATGCCGATCAGACTCTCTTTTCCTGACATGACAGTCGCCGTGCTCGTTGCCTCCCTGACGGCATGCCTATTCCTCTTTCCCGACAAGAGTTTAGGCGGTCCCGTGTCCATGGCTTCCAGCACCCCGGCACCGGTTCAAGACGACGATGATGAAGACCTCGATGCCAACCTGGTCCCTTTGGAGCCGGAACTGACCATCATCCCTCCGGATCTGAGCTCCACCGACGCCGCTCCTGACAAAAACGCCGGACCTGTTGCCGGACAACCGCCTGCGGGGAACACCCAGGACTCGACCACGCACACCACTCAACAGATCCTTGCAACCGGCCCAAACGACATCTCCTATAATATTCCGGTGATCCTCGACCCGGCCGTCCAGAGCCATATTCGGTTCTTCAACACGTCAATCAGAAGCCGCTTTGAGCAATGGCTGATCCGGTTCAGCCGATATCGCCCGATGGTCGAGAAAATTTTTGCGGAATTCAACCTTCCGAGCGACCTGGTCAATCTGTCGCTGGTCGAGAGCGGGTTTAATCCCTACGCCTACTCACGCGCCAAGGCCACAGGCCCCTGGCAGTTCATGCAGGGCACGGGCAAGGTATATGGCCTGCGCATCGACCATTATGTGGATGAACGGCGAGACCCTATCAAATCGACCGTAGCGGCTGCCCGGTATCTCAGAGACCTCTACGATATCTTCGGCGCCTGGCCCTTGGCGATGGCAGCCTACAATGCCGGAGAGGGAAAAGTGTTGCGGGCGTTGCACAAAGTCCAGGGTGAGACCTTTTCGGATATCGCCAAGACGAAGTTAATCCGCCAAGAAACCAAACAGTATGTCCCGCGCATCATGGCGGCGACGATCATCGCACGGAGCCCCCAACAATACGGATTCGACCATGCCCCCGCCGCGCCGCACCAGTTCGAGGAAGTCCTCGTCAACCGTGCGTTGCACATGCGCTCGATCGCCTCCGCCAGCGGTATCGCCTACGAAGACCTTCGCTTGTTAAACCCCGAGTTGCGCCGCGACGCCACGCCCCCGGATGCCTCAGCCTACCATCTGAAGGTTCCGGTCGGCACGGCCGACAAGGTCGCCGGCCTCCTCGATAGAATCCCGACCTACAAGTTCCCCCCGATCGTCTCGACAGTGCGGCATGTCAAGGCACGATCTCCGCAATCGTATCGGGTCCGCGCAGGGGATACTCTGGAAAAAGTCTCCAAACGGTTCCGCGTTCCGCTGAGAACGCTCAAGACCCGCAACAACCTGTCGAGTTCCGTCATCCGGCCCGGCGAATTTCTCACCATCAGCCGCTGATAACGCGCCAATCCCTGACACGATTTGACAGAGGTACGTTCTGCCTCGACGGGAACAGTGTGCCCTAGCCTAGGGCTTTGCGGGAGGCTGAGAGGACGTGGGGGTCTTCGATGCATCAGGTGCCGGAACGGGAGTCGGCGACACCTCTGACGTTTTCTTGATATCGAGAATCTTCTCCCGGATAGCCGCTTCATTGGCAAACGGAGATTTGGGATAGGTCTTGATCAGCTCCTGATACCGCTGGAGCGCCCCTTCCCGCCGAGACTGACTTTCCTCCATCCGAGCCAATTCGAAGAGGGCGTGATCCCGGTTCAGAGAACCCGGACTGTCGATCACCGCCGAATAGGCCGCCGTTGCTTGGGCCTGGTCCCCCTTCGAGAGATACGCATAGGCAAGTTTCTGCCGGACAAGGCCGGCGAGGGAGACATTAGTGCTATAGGTGGCAAGAAACCGCTTATAGGCCTCGATAGCGGCATCGAGTTGGTTGGTTTCAATCAGGGCATTGCCGAGCCCAAACAGCGCCAACGGCGCCGACGGCGTCCGAGGATACTCATCGACGATTTGCTGATAGAGCCGGATCGCCTCTTTGAGGTTCGCCTCAACCTTCTTTGGATCATTGGCCGGACGCGTCAGGTATTGCAGTGTGGCCTCACGTTCGAGATCCTGAGCCTTGCCCGCATTGCGCGCATCGTACCAGACGATTCCTCCGACGATCCCACCGACGAGCAGCAGCAACACCAACCCGACGATGATCGGCATTCGATAGGCATTCAGCCCGATCAGCCGTTCTTCCAACGTACTGACAAGCTGGCCTTCATCGACCGGCAAGGAACGGGGTGGAACTTTGATCCGATACGACATGTCCAGGACGCCTTCAAGAATTGAACAGCGTGCATTCCCTTCAAGCAAACCTGTGTTTTATACTAGGGCCCTGTTTCTCTTGTCAATGTGCCAGTGGCCGAGAGCGCACGATGTTTCGAACGAGATTGCAACAATTGGCAGCGCAGTCCCTGACACGGACGGTGAGCCCACTTGAGTCCTCAACGGGACCGGTCGTTCAGCGATCAGGGCGACGCGTGATTCTCCTCTGTTCCAACGACTACCTGGGACTGGCCACCCACCCTGACGTCGTCCGCGCGGCCGTCTGCGCAACAGAACGATACGGCGCAGGATCCGGTGCCGCGCGTCTGATCAGCGGGACACTCCCCCCCCATGAAGACCTTGAAACCTCTCTCGCCGATTTCAAAGGGACGGAAGCGGCGCTGATGTTTGGGTCCGGCTATGTTGCGAATCTCGGCGTGATTCCCGGCTTGATCGGACACAATGGTCTCATTCTGGTCGACCGGTTGTGCCATGCCAGCCTAATCGACGGCTGCCGGCTGAGCGGCGCGGATTTCCGGGTATTTCGCCACCGTGACCTCGCCCAAGTCGACTCACTCCTGAAGCGGCGAGCCGCGAACAGACCCACGTTGATCGTGACCGATGGGCTGTTCAGCATGGATGGCGACATCGCACCGTTACGGGAACTGGCCTCGCTGGCGAAGCAGTACGACGCCATGCTCTACGTCGATGACGCACACGGCACCGGAGTCATGGGACCGACCGGCCGAGGAACCCTTGAACAGCTTGGCGTCGAGCACGAGATTCCCTTTCATATGGGAACCTTGGGCAAGGCGCTCGGAAGCAGCGGTGCCTTCGTAGTCGGCCCTCGCGATATGATCCAGTATATGATCAATACCGCCCGCCCCTTCATGTTCACCACGGCTCCGCCTCCAAGCTCGGCGGCAGCCGCCCACGCGGCGCTCGCCGTCATTCGACGGGACCCTGAACGGCGGAACCGTCTCTGGGCCAATCGCCATCGTCTGTTTTCCGGATTACAGCAGCGGGGATTCCGGCTGACAGACACCGTGAGTCCGATTCTTCCCATCCTCATCGGCAGCGCTGAACAAGCCCTCGCCTTCGCCGATCAGTTGTTGGCCCACGGAGTCTATGCGCCTGCCATCAGGCCGCCGACCGTTCCGGACGACACCAGCCGAATCCGCGTGACGGTGACATCCGAACACACCAGCGACCACATCGACGAAGCCCTCAGGGCGTTTGAGCTCGCAGGCCACGCCACCGGTCTGCTGTAAGGAAGTTTCCCCGCGCCATCCGGCTATTTTCTTGCTTTCCCACTTCCCTATGGCATGATGCGAGAAGTTTCTGCTGTTGGCACTCACGTTTCATGTCACGATGATGGAGCGACCTCGATGGATATTTCCAAACTCTTGACGTTCTCGGTCAAAGAAGGCGCCTCGGATTGCCATATCAGCGCAGGCGAGCCGCCGATGATCCGCATCAACGGGGATCTCAAGAAACTCGATCACCCGGCCCTGACGTCGGAAGAAACCCACGCGCTTGTCTACGATTTGATGAGCGACGCCCAGCGGAAGAACTTTGAAGAAAAACGGGAATGCGACTTTTCTTTCGAACTCGGCGACATTGCCCGGTTTCGCGTCAACGTATTCGTCCAGCAGCGGGGGCTCGGTGCTGTATTCCGAAACATTCCGACGCAGATTATCCCCCTGGAAAAACTCGGCATGCCGCCGATCGTTCGCCAGCTGTGCGAGAAGGAAAAAGGCCTGATCCTCGTCACCGGTCCGACCGGCTCCGGCAAATCCACCACCCTGTCCGGCATGGTCGATTTTCTGAACACGACCTTCGAAGGCCATATCATCACCATCGAGGACCCGATCGAGTTTGTGCACAAATCGAAGAAGTGTCTGGTCAACCAGCGCGAGCTCGGCGTCCATACATTGTCATTTGCCAACGCGCTGAAGTCCGCGCTCCGCGAAGATCCCGATATCATCCTCGTCGGAGAAATGCGCGACCTGGAAACGATTCAGCTGGCCTTGACGGCCGCGGAGACCGGGCACTTGGTGTTCGGCACCCTCCACACCTCGAGCGCGCCCAAAACCATCGACCGCATCATCGACGCGTTTCCGCCGGCGCAGCAGGCGCAAATCCGAACTCAGCTGTCGGAAGCCTTGGAGGCCGTCATTACACAAACACTGCTGAAGAAGAAAGCGGGCGGACGCGTCGCCGCCTTGGAAATCATGGTCGCCACCACCGCAGTGCGCAATCTCATCCGTGAAGCCAAGTTGCACCAAATTCCCGGCATCATGCAGGCCAGCCAAAAGGACGGCATGCAGACCATGGATATGGCGCTTACCGACTTGGTCACACGAGGGGTGGTGCACAAAGTCGAAGCCCAGTCGCGCAGCATGAACCCCAATCTCTTCGGCCATACCTCGGCCGGCGCGGCATAGAGACGCAACACGGAGCAGACCGATGGATATTCGCACCCTCTTGAAAGTCATGGTGGATCATGAGGCGTCCGACCTCTACTTGACCGTCGACGCGCCGCCCATTTATCGCATCCACGGCAGCACGCAACAAACCGAGGCACCTCCCTTCACCAACGAACAACTGGAAGCCTTGTCTCTCGCGCTCATGCGTGGCCAGCAACGCGCCGAGTTCGAAGAAAAAATGGAGATGAACCTCGCGCTCTACTACAAGGAACTGGGCCGGTTCCGCGTCAACATCTTTCGGCAACGAGGGAATGTCGGCCTGGTCTTCCGCCATATCAAGGCCGAGATTCAAACGGTCGAGGAACTGCAGCTGCCGCCTATCATCAAAGACATCGCCATGACCAAACGCGGGCTGGTGCTGGTGGTCGGTGCCACGGGATCCGGTAAATCAACCTCACTCGCCGCCATGATCGATCACCGGAACTCGATCCACCCCGGCCACATCATCACCGTGGAAGACCCGATCGAGTTCGTCCATCAGCATAAGAAATCGATCATCACGCAGCGCGAAGTCGGATTCGATACCATGAATTTCCAAAACGCGCTGAAGAACACGCTGCGCCAGGCGCCTGACGTCATCCTCATCGGTGAGGTCCGGGATACGGAAACGATGGAAGCCGCCATTACCTTCGCGGAAACCGGCCACTTGTGCATTGCGACCCTGCACTCGAACAACGCCAATCAAGCGATTGAGCGCATCATGAACTTCTTCCCCGTCGAGCGGCACGCGCAGATCTACTTGCAGCTCTCGCTCAACTTACGAGCCATTGTGTCCCAGCGGCTCATTCCATCCGTCGACGGCAGACGGGTGCCGGCCCTGGAAATTTTGATGGATACGCCGCGCGTCAAGGATTTGATCAAGAAGGCCGAGGTCGACACGCTGAAAGAAGCCATGGAACAAGGGATCGAGGAAGGCTGCCAGACGTTCGATTACATCCTGTTCCAGCTCTACAAACAGAACAAGATCTCGCTCGAACAGGCGCTCATCAACGCGGACAGCGCCAACAACCTCCGTCTGAAAATCAAACTCGAAGGTCTGAAAGGCGACGAGGCGGTCAACGCCCTCCTCGACAAGCAACTGGGTGGGGTTGGCGGCGATGCCTTCAGAATTCAGGGTGGTGCGGCAGGGAACGTCACCCCCATCCGCAAACGCACATCATAACTCGATGACACGCGCCGCCTGGCTCAGCCAGGCGGCATACTCTCCGTCTGCTGCTCCAGATACGTCGCGATCTTCTCCAACGCCAACGCGCTCAACTTCGAACCATACCATGCCGGCATGGTCCGCCCGGGAAAACCAGGGACAACAAACCGCTCCGGATCAAGCACCGACTCCACAGCGTAATCATGAACCGTGTGCGCCTCTCCCGTGTAGTTGGGACTCTGAATCCGCTGTAACCCTGTTGTCCCCAGCACTAACTTGGGACCGACTTGGCCGTTCGCGCCAGGAATGCCTGGAATCACATGGCAGACCGGGCACCCGGCACGGGTAAAAATCTCGGCAATGGGCTCTTCACCCGTCGTGAGAGGCACTTTGTCCGGTGTTACCGTGGCCATCACTGCCGCCTCCGGCTCAACCGGATGGTCCTGTGCCGTTCCGGCTCCCCGAAGAGTCCAGAGCGCATACAGCAACACAGCGCCGATAATGACAATGGTCATGATACGTTCTTTGAGCGGAGCTGGCGGGCCGGAGGCAGAGGGGTCTGATGCGGGCGGCATGGTGGGGAATCGTACCACACCGATACGGCTGACTCTATCGCCCTTACGCGAGTCTGACCCTAGCCGGTGTTCCATCTCTCTCGGCTCATCCAGGCCGTAGCTGAAATCGGCAGGGATTGTTCGAATCCCATGACAGATTGCATGCATCTGTTAGGATTCTTCTAGCTAAAGCAGAGAGACTCGGCAAACCGACACACCGGCAGCACTCAACTGATCGGTCGCCAACTCCGATAAGAAGATCATCCGGCACGGAACCACCCCCGGACATTGATCGTCTACCCCTGACGAAAGGCCTGGCCATGTGGTTACTTGTGATCGTCCTGCTCGCGGCTCCCTCAGGAGTCAGCCGTGAAACCGTCCTCAATGCGTTCCAGACCTATGAGTCGTGTCAGCCGGAGCGGAATCGAGTAGGGTTTGAAATGGCGGAAAGCTATCCCTACGAAAACGATTTCCGTGTCGTGTGTGAATATCGAGAAAACCATCCCTCACAACAACCAACCCGCGTCGATCCTGAGACGCAGGCCTGAATTTCTAACTGATTAATGGAACCAGGCATTCCGGGTCGCACAGCCTCCCTCTTCACGGTCTTCAACCCGTTGACGATTGACGTGTGACGATATACGGCCGTTAGATTCCGGCGTACCATTCATACCCTTGATCTTCCCAATATCCCCCTTTTCCACCACCAATCTCAGCAAGGGATTCGACTAATTCGATCCGCGTGACATACTTCGCCTGCTTGTAGCCAAGCTGCCGCTCGAAGCGGAGACGCAACGGTGCGCCGTGGGGCACATCCAGCAACTTGCCATTGAGTTCATAGGCGAGAATCGTTTGCGGATGATAGCAATCGGCAAGTGCCATACTTTCGTAGTACGCAACTCCCTCATCGTCCACGTCGGCACAGTGGAACACGGCGTAACGAGCGCTCGGCAACGGCTCGACTTGGTGCATCAAGTCCCCGATCGACACGCCGGTCCATTTCCCGATCGCGCTCCAGCCTTCGACGCAGTCGTGACGCGTGATCTGCGTCCGAAACGGCAGTTCTTTCAGTGCGGCCAGCGACCAGCTTCTTGGTGTCTTGACCAGGCCCACCATTTCCAACGTCCATTCGGAAAAGTTCTGTGCAAGATGCTCGGCATACGCTTCCGTACCGGGATCCGTGTTGCCGTTGGCGGGAAAGACGGTCGAGATATCGGCTTCGCCATATTCTTTTGCCAGAGCATCCTTCGGCGTCACCGCCCGCTGTGCTGCCTCCGTGAGGGTCTCGGCCTTGCGCAGGAGCGACCGAAACCATGAGCTTTGCGTGAGGTTATCGCAACCAGCCAGTGCGACCAGACTCGCCGCGCCCAGAGTCCCTTTCAGAAATCGTCGCCGCTCTATACGATCAGATTTCATGACGCGCTCCTTCATATGTGACGGTGAACCACCCGGTGACCATCGAGCGGATGTTGTTGATGAATCCGGTGAGGATGACCTGGGAAATGTGAATCAGGATGAATCCCACAAACGAAAAGCACGCGATAAAGTGAATCGTTCGCGCCGCCTGACGGCCTCCGAAAATGGTCAGAAGCCATGGGAACGCCGTGTCGATCGTCGGTGACATCGCCAGCCCCGTCAGGACAATCAGCGGCGCCACGATGAACAAGATGCTCATGTAGGCCAATTTCTGCAGCACGTTGTACCGCTTGGCCTCGTCACCGCTGGGGTGCCTGAGGAGCAGATGATCTTTGAATGATGTGCCGATCCCTCGCCACTCCTTACCGGTCGGCGTCAAGTCGCGGGCGGCATGCCGGCTCGCCAGGGCATAGGCCATGAATAGCAGTCCGTTGATCACGAAGAGCCAGGCAAAGAAGAGATGCCACTGCCGTCCCATCGCCAGCCATTTTGCGCTAGGAATGGTCACCCAGGCGGGAAAACCTCGGCGCATGCCGTCGGAATAGCCCAAAACCCCTGTGGTATCAAATTGATGGCCGAAGACCGTGGTCATGCCTTTCATCTCTCCACTGTCGGATTGCACAGCCCGCATGGACAACAACGGCCGGTCACGATCGGACCGATCGCCCCAATAGAGCGCCGGATGCGCATTGAAAATTTGAAGGCCGCTCATGACCAGGATGATGAGGATCGGCACATTCAGCCAATGGCTGATCCTCACCGGTAGTCGATGGCGATACACGCGCTCGACAGAAGGAGCGACGGATGCACCCGGCTCATTAGCTGGGGCCGTAGACGGCAGTGATAGTCCGGCAATCCGTATCGGTTCTGTTCCAGAACTGACTGCTTCGTTTGTGAACTGCATGGGTCCCGCCATGGTTCTCTCTCCCGACTCCAACGGTGCTCGATATAACGTTTCGTCGGTGACAGAGGGCGTTCCTTACAAACGGCGGGATGATGCAGAAACACCACGGCCTGCAATCGGTTCAACCAACTGCAGGCCGTGGTGTCAACCTACAACGCGCCGAGGCTATCGCGGCTTAATATCCCATCGCGTCTTTCATGCTGCCCTTCATGGCATCTTTCGTGGCTTTCATGTCGCCTTTCATGGCCTCCTTCGAGGCCTTCATCGAATCCTTCTGGGCCTGCATTTCCCCCTTCATCGCATCCTTCTTCGCTTTCATCTCATCCTTCATGGCATCTTTCTTTGCGCGCATCGCGTCGGTCTTGGCCTTCATCGCATCCGCTTTGCCCTTCACCGCGTCCGTGCCGACCTTCATCTCTCCTTTCATCTCTCCCTTCATGGCATCGACATCGGCTTGCATGGCGCCTTTCATCTCATGCCCCATGCTGCTCATATCTTCGGCGAAAGAATACGCGCCGCCCCCCATCACAACGGCGACTGCTGCGATTGCAACCAACATCTTCTTCATCACAAACCTCCTGGTTGATACATACTCTGACGTTGACTGTCCTGGCCGGCTGCACAAGATCACTCATGCACCTTGGTGAGTGTCATCACCGCTGGCCAGTTGGCATTGGCCTGTTGAATGTACCCGGGAACATCCGACAGCCATCGGGTACGGATGGCGTCGCTATAATTGAGATACAGTGTACCGTGGACCAGGCTAAATGCTACTGGATCGACCTTCGCTTTGTATCCCTTCGCCATCCCGTAGGCACAGTAGCCCCCGTACTGCGCCGCGTACTTCCCGGGCTCGGCCGTAAACATCTCCCAATGCGCGGCGAAGGAATTGGGAAACTAACAGGGACATTCTCCATTTCGAAACTGCTCTGCCTGTCGTGAACCTATCGAGCCGCTCGTCCTGGCCAGCCAAAGAGAGTCTATCGAGGCGTGTGGTGCTTCCGAAGTTTGACTCCCTACATTCTGAGCAGTAGCCTGATGACATGTACTGCCGGTATGATTTCATGACGCCGATATCCCTGATACTTGTCGCAGTCATCTCACTGGTATTGTCCGCCTGTGCCGGATTGGACTCGCGGCCGCCGCTCACCACCGTGCCATCGGTTGATCTAAACCGCTATACCGGAACCTGGCACGAGATTGCGCGCCTGCCGATGTGGTTCCAACGGCACTGCGTCGATTCCAAGGCGGTGTATACCAGTCGACCGGACGGCGCCATCGGCGTGCATAACGAGTGTGTTACGGATACAGGTGGACTCGATCAGGCCGACGGGGTGGCCACGGTGGTCGATCCCAAGACCAACGTACGGCTGACCGTCGTCTTCGATAATTTCTTTGCGCGTTTGTTTGGTTCCTCGCGCGAGGGCAATTATTGGATCATCGCGCTTGATCCGGACTATCAGGTTGCGATGGTCGGCACACCGGACCGCCGATTTCTGTGGATCCTGTCTCGCAAACCGGTTCTGGACAGACCCGTCTATCAACGTTATTTGGAGCGGGCGCAGGAGCTCGGTTTTCCCATCTCGGATCTCATCCAGACGAAACGTACAAATTAAGAAGGACGTACTGCATTCGCAGGACGCGGCGGCTACCCACTCTCCTAGACCGCGTTCCGACTCCATCTCCTGCCCCCATTGTCGGGCCGCTTGCAATGCAGTACCCTCTCCCCTGTCCTTAATCAAGGGGACTGCACGCCAATGATGTATCTCCACAAGATTCTGCCTGCACTGTTACTGCCAATCGGGATCGTGCTGGTCGTACTGACCGCAGCACTGGTCACAAAACGGAGAGGTTTCATCGCCGCCGGCTTGGCTCTGTTGCTCCTGTTCAGCACGCCCCTTGTCTCAAACCTCCTGTTCCGCAGCATCGAGAATTACGAGGCACGTCCGGTGATTGCCGCACTTCCGAGCGGGGACGCCATTGTCGTTCTCAGTGGGATGCTCACCACCGCACCTCTAGCTGGGGGCGGTATCGTATCCGAATGGACCGATCCGGATCGATTCTTCGCAGGAGTGGAGCTCTTGAAGGCCGGGAAAGCCCCCCTGCTCATCTTTACCGGAGGCCAGCTTCCTTGGTTGCCCAATAATCCTCCAGAAGGCACCCTCCTCAAGCCCTTCGCCGCTCAGATGGGTATTCCCCTCGAACGTATCACCGTTACGCCCGTCGTTGAAAATACTGAAGATGAGGCGAGGGAGGTCCGTCGGCACCTCGGCCCTGGGAAGAAAGTCATCCTGGTCACATCAGCCTTTCACTTCACAAGAGCCAGACAGCTCTTCACGGCTCAAGGAATAGAGGTTATTCCGTTCCCCGTGGATTTCAACGGGGACACGACCAGACCCTGGACTATCTTGGATGTGATTCCGACCGCCTCAGGCCTGTGGAAATCGGAGACGGCGATTCGGGAGTGGCCGGGCCGGGCGTTCTACGCCGTCAAACTGACACTATTTCCGGCGTCCTAGCCTGTGTAAACGTGCCTTGAGTGCGCGGGGCATCGCAGACGGTAGTCTTGGCGGTTCTCTTATTTGGGTGACCGTTCGGCGACTCGACAGCGCCGTTTGAGCGCATCGACGACCTGCTTCGCTTCTGCGTCATCAAGGCCCGCGCCGAATCGACGGGTGTTGCCACCGGACTCGAAGGCAATCACTCCGCCGCCGATGCCCCATAATTGAAAACTGGCTGACACATCGAAGGGACTAAATTTTGGTGGCTCCACGCGCAGATTTGCGATCTGCTGTACGTCATACTCCTTGCGAAAACCGATCCCCCCTCCTTCCCGCTGAGTTTGTAACGTATGCCCCTGCATGGTCACGATTTCTTTCCCCATGATCTGCCACTGCAAGGCCACGAGGGCGGCCAGACCACTCACCGTCCAGACCACCAGCCATGCCAACATGAGCCTCTCTTCTCCCGGCGGTACTTCACTCTTATACAATGTGGTGGAGCCAACAACTTCGCCGACACCCCAAGCACAGACCCAAAAGGCCAACATGCCAATGACAAACCAACTGCGCCGATTGGGCATGACGATGCGCAGTTCGTCAGGTGTATCCGTGATGGTGATTCGAGGAGTAGCAGATACTCGTCTTTTCGCCACGGGATTCCTCCTCCAGCGTGGCGCCATTATTACATTCCCGATCGGGGGAAACACAAACGAGAAAACAGACCAGGGAGATGCCTGGCACCTCCCCAGTGTTCGCAATGGCACCACCCTATCAGCTCATCGCCATGCTGTCGCGCTTCATGCTGCTATTGGCCCGGACGCGCCGATCCGCGTCGTGCTTCAATCCAACGGCTACCTACGGCTGGCCTGCCGGGATTGTTGGGGGTTGCTGCACGAATGCTGGTACCCCGTCACGCAATCCAAAAACCCCACCACAGCTCGCTACGACATTCAAATCGATCTCTCCCATCCACAACTGACTATACCGACCCCCTCGTTCTGGACCATGAGGACGCTCCTTCGAGACAATCTTCCTAAAGATTGAGCCTCCTCATGCCGACAACCTGGTATGGCCTGGTGTGTCCACCCATGTAAGAACACGAGACGCATGCGGACACATGAGCGAGACCACAACGCCGTTTGCAGACAACCCCACGCGCTTGCGTGAACTCCTGCAACGGTTTGACACACATACTTCATCTGCGCAGGCTGACATTTGAGTGCCTATGACTCGCAAACAGGTCGTGATCATTGGGGCGGGATTTGGCGGCATCACGGCTGCGCGTGATGTGCGCAATGCCGATGTCGTCCTGATCGACCGGACGAATCACCACTTGTTCCAGCCGTTGCTCTACCAAGTGGCCACCGCTGCATTGTCACCGACCGACATCGCCTGGCCCCTGCGCACCCTCTTTAGATCACAGTCTAACGTCCGCATCGTCATGGATGACGTGGTGTCGATCGACCGGATGGGCCGGGCAGTCCGTCTCCAACACAGTGCCCCCATTGCCTTCGATGCCTTGATTGTCGCGCCGGGATCGCGCCACGCCTATTTCGGACATGACGAATGGGAACCGTTTGCACCGGGTTTGAAGACCATGGCCGATGCCGTCCATCTGCGAGAACGGATGCTGTTCGCGTTCGAGAAGGCCGAACGGGACAGGGCTGAAACCGGCACACAGCATCACCTGACCTTCGTGATCGTCGGAGGTGGGCCTACAGGAGTCGAATTGGCTGGCTCGCTCATTGAGATTGGGAAGAAGGCCATGGGACCTGATTATCCGCATTTGCGCCTGGAGGATCTCTCGATCATCCTTGTCGAAGCCGGTTCGCGCATTCTTCCGGGGTTCGATCCTTCGCTATCGGCAAAGGCGCTGGTAGCACTTGAGGGCATGGGCGTCACGGTCAAGCTGAATCATCCGGTGAGCGCCGTCCGTGCCGACGGGGTCATGGTCGGAACTGAATGGATCCCCTCCACCAACATACTGTGGGCAGCGGGTAACAAGGCCTCACCCCTTTTGAACACCCTTGGCGTTCCCCAGGATGCCAACGGACGGGTCAAGGTCCAAGGGGACCTGACCATCCCGAATGATCCCTGGATTTTTGTCATTGCCGATGCCGCCCATTGTCTCGACCCTGACGGGAGACCTTTGCCTGGGATCGCACCGGTCGCCATGCGGGAAGGCCGCTATGTCGCCCACGTGATCAATCAAGAACTTCCACCGGACCAGCGGGCCCCGTTTACGTACACGGACCGAGGCATGCTGGCCACGATCGGCCGCGGTCGAGCGATCGCTCAAGTCGGCCCGATCCGTGCGTCAGGATTCTTCGCCTGGATACTGTGGTGCATTGTCCACATTTTCTTTCTCATCGGATTAAGAAACCGGATTCGCGTCATGTCCGAATGGACGTGGTACTATCTGACGTTCAAACCAGGGGCGAGATTACTGATCGGGGATCAGGGCGAGTCCGGCCAAAAAGCCAAGTCGAGTGAGACTTCTCGGGCACGAGCTGCTTGACAACGAGGCCCCAACCTATCGGGCCGCGGCACCATCACAATACCTGCACGAAGAAACACTTCAGATAGCGCGTTTCCGGCATGCTCGCCAACATCGGATGGTCGGCGCTCTGACCCCGTTGTTCAATCAACCGAATATCGCGCTTGGCATCCCGTGCTGCAAGGCGGATGCTTTTCCAGAGATCTTCATCGGAGACGGGGTGCGAACACGAGCTCGTCACCAGAAACCCTTCCGGCTTGAGCAGCTTGAGGCCCAGGAGATTCACATCCTTATACCCGGTCAACGCACCGGCCAGGGCCTGTTGGCTGCGGGCAAAGGCCGGAGGATCAAGCATCACCAGGTCGTACCGTCGCCCCGCCTTCACCAGCTTTCGCATATCCTCAAACGCATCGGCTTGGCGATAGAGACAGCGCCCCTCGACCTTGTTCATCATGGCGTGGGTGCGGGCCATGGCCAGTGTGTCTTGACTGACATCGAGGCCTTCCACGGATGCCGCCCCGGCCAACGCGGCATGAATGCCGAACGCGCCGGTATGGCAAAACACTTCGAGCACTTCTGCGCCAACTGCGAGTTTCGCAGCGGCGAGCCGATTCTCTCGTTGATCGCAAAACCAGCCGGTCTTCTGCCCCCGTTCGACATCGACCAGAAACTTCGCCGGCCCTTCCTGAATCTCAACTTGTGTCGGGCCGCTGCCGCGGAGAAATCCCCGTTCCAGCGGCAACCCTTCGAGCTGCCGGCTCTTGGCCTCGTTCCGCAGATAGACGGCTGAGACATTGCACTCCTGCATCAGCAGGTCCGCCACAAGTTCCTTCCGGCTATCCATGCCAAACGATAAACACTGCATGACCAATAGCTGATCGTACCGATCCACGATCAATCCCGGCAGTCGATCGCCTTCCGCATAGATCAGCCGATAGGCATTGGACTGCGCGACCACCCGCTGCCGCAGGCGGATCGCTTGCTGAATTCTTTCCCGCCAGAACGTTTCGTCGATCGGCCGATCCTCGAATGTCAGGAGGCGGACTCGGATTTTCGAGGACGGGTTATAAAGACCACGTCCATAGAATTGTCCGTCAGCGGTCAAGACATCGACCAGGTCCCCGGCGGCTGCTTGCCCAACGAGCGGTCCGACATGACCGGCAAAAAGCCAGAGTGGTCGCCCTTCCGGGAGGCGTCGTGACGTCAGGCGAACCTGGGCCATCGCTGTCATTGTTTGTTCTCCTTGAACAGGATATCCCTGACTGTGTGTGCTCGCATATCGGCGGTTGTCACCGCGATCTTCGGACGCTCAGTGCTTGACGAACTCCAACCAGTATGTTCTTCTGATAACACAGTGCGTCAACCGGCCGTGTGAGGATAAAGAAGAATGGGCGACAAAGCTACCATTGGTTCCGCAGTGTTAGATCGTCTGCATCGCCTGGGCGTCCGTCATATTTTCGGCATTCCCGGCGACTATGTCCTGTCGCTTTTTCAGCTGATCGAAGCGTCTCCGATCACACACATTGCCACCACCCGCGAAGATTGCGCCGGATTCGCTGCGGACGCCTATGCGCGGATCAACGGCATCGGCGCCGTCTGTGTCACCTACTGCGTCGGCGGGCTGAATACGGTCAATGCCATCGCCTGTGCCTATGCCGAACGTTCGCCGGTAGTATTGCTGACCGGCTCGCCTGGGCTTTCGGAGCGAATACGCACGCCGTATCTCCACCATATGGTCAGGGATTTTTCAACACAGCGCGAAGTATTCGAACGCATGACGGTCGCAGCCGTGACGCTCGACGATCCATTGACCGCCGAACGTGAAATGGACCGGGCGTTTGCCGCGTTGCTGCGTTATCGGCGCCCCATTTATCTGGAAATCCCGCGAGACATGGTCTTTACGCCGCTGGGCGGCGCGATGAAGCCGATCTGCCTGGAGGATGAACCGAGCGATCCGGCCGCCCTGGAAGAAGCGGTGGGGGAAGTCCGCACCATGCTGGCCTCGGCGAAGCGTCCGGCCATGCTGGTCGGCGCGGAGGTTGGCCGGTTTGGCTTGCAGGACGACCTCGCCAAGCTGGTCGAGCGGATGAACATTCCCATTGCCTCGACGCTGCTGGGGAAATCCATCATCAGGGAAGACCATCCGCTCTATGTCGGCGTATACGGCGGCCTCATCGGGCGCGACGACGTGCAGCAGTTCATCAACGAGTCCGATTGTCTCTTGATCCTCGGTTCGATCCTTTCGGACGTCGAAGACCTGGACGCCCGCTCACCGTTGCTTTCCGAAGGGCGAACCATTCATGCCACGGCCGACCGCGTCGCCATCAAACACCACCGGTATGAATCCATCAAATTCCAGGATTTTGTCCAGGCCCTCGTACAGGCGCCGCTCCCTTCTTTCCCATTACGAAAACCGCCGGGGCGCACGACGGCCGCTTCCCCACCTCCTGCCCCCGATTCACCGGTGACCCTGGAAGGTCTCTTCCGTCACCTTGATACGGTCTTGACGGACAAGACGATCGTGATTGCCGATGTCGGCGAATCGCTGTTCGCCGCAGCCGATCTGCACGTGCGCCACCGCTTTGAATTCTTGTCGCCGGCCTACTACACATCGATGGGCTTTGCGGTGCCCGCGGCACTTGGGGCCTCGTGTGCCGACCCCAGTTTGCGGCCTATCGTCCTTGTCGGAGACGGGGCCTTCCAGATGACCGGCACGGAGTTGGCCAGCTGCGTCCGCTATGGACTGGCGCCCATCGTCGTCTTATTGAATAATCGCGGTTATTCGACGGAACGTGAAATCCTGGAAGGGCCCTTCAACGATGTGCATGAGTGGCAGTACGAGAAACTCGTCGACCTGATCGGCGGTGGCAGAGGCTCGCGCGTGAAGACGCAGCGCGAGTTCGAAACCAGTCTGGCAGCCGCCTTCGCGGACCAGAGCCAACCCCACCTTCTCAACGTGCTCCTCAGTCCGGACGACCGTTCACCAGGCATGGTGCGGCTCGCCCGGCGCCTCGGCAAAAAACTGTCAACGGACAAGCCGTAACCCGGCGCCGCCCGGTTGCGATGGGCGACGCCTCTTCGGCAGCCCTCTGACTCGGTCAGGGTTAATCTTCTTCTGGATTCACGATGTGCAACCCCGCCGTTTTCGACGCGGCCAGCAGATGTGTATCCGCGCTGACCACAGTCAGCCGTAGCGGCTTCAATTCCAACGCCAGCGCCAAGTGCATCACTTGCTGCGACCGAAGAAACGGATATTCCAGTACCAGTTCCTTCGTCCGCAAATAGGTGTCCACCGTTGGGACGATAAAGTGAAAAAGCCCCTGTTTTGACTCAGTTTCAAATTTATAGAACACCGAATAACAGTCGTCTCGCGTGATATGCCCCTCTTGCGCGCGCGTCGACATCATGGCGTAAAAGTCCGTCACGGACCACGTCGGCACCACGGCAACCTTGCCGCGCTTCACCAGCAACTTGTTCACAATGCGCGTGCCCCGCTCCATGCTGTATCGTTTGACGAGCGCGGTCGAGTCGAAATAATAGTACGGCATCTCCCTACATCCTCCCCTTCAGAATGAGTTCCGCCAGCGGCCCTGGGAGCTTGGACAGACGATCTTGCAGCTCATCCAATGGGACCTCTTCATAGCCTTCTTTCCGTAACGTATCGGCCAGATTCCCCTGGTTGAATGCCGCCGTATCCTCCTTCAGCCGGTCGTTCAAGCGCCGCTTTGCCAGCCGGCTCGAGACCTTCTGCCCGGTTTTCGTCAACCCACGTCCCCTGCTGCGCGGCGCGCGGCCTGTCACTTTCGGTCCAGTTGTACCCACAGTCGTCCTCCCTCCTCGGGAAGGTCTGATTTATTCCCCGTTGGTGATGTGCTATGAGAAATGCAGCACTGAACGGGAGGCGCATCCATGCACCAACAGACCTTTGCCGAAGTCCCCTTCGAGCAGTATCGCAAATCCACCCGCCGGGAACGGTTCCTCGATGAGATGCATCGCGTGGTGCCGTGGGCGGAATTGGTGATGGTGATCGAGCCGGT
>VGXE01000016.1 GCA_016873455.1 Nitrospira sp.
GTTTGACCTGACGGAAAAATGGTTTGGTCTGTATCTGCAAGATCAAGTGCAGTTGCCGTATCACGTGCATCTGTTGGCCGGGATGCGGTATGACAATGCTGAAATCAAGTCTGATAATACGTTCGGTGGCACCCAAACTTCGGACAAAAGTCTCCAGAGCAAAGTCGTGCCGCGCGTCGGTCTGCTCTGGCAACCGATCAAGGAATTGGCCTTCTATGGCAATTATGTGGAAGGGTTCGGGCTGCCGAATCTTGGGTCGCGAGGCGTGGGGGGAGCCCAACTGAAAGGCCAAACCTCGAAGCAGTGGGAGGTCGGTATCAAGACAGAACTGCTCGACGGGCGGTGGAGCGCCACACTGTCATGGTTCGATCTGACCAAACAAAACATCCCCACGGGTCATCGTGATCCGGCGCTGGCGGGCTTGGGATTTTTCGAGCTGACAGGGGAGGTTCGGAACCGAGGAGTCGAACTGGATCTCGCCGGCCAACTGCTTCCGGGATTAGATGTGATAGGCAATTATGCCTATACCGATTCTGAAATCACCAAAAACAACGATGGGACGCAAGGCAACCGATTCACGAACGTCCCAAGACATGCAAGCAGTCTCTGGGCCACCTACCGATTCCAAGACGAACGCCTTCAGGGGTGGAAAGTGGGCAGCGGGGTCCTGGTGCGAGGAGAGCGCGAAGGGGATCAAGAAAACTCCTATCAAATGCCGGGCTACGTGCTGTTCAACATGATGAGCAGTTACACGATGAATGTTTGGGGCGCCAGACTGACGGCGCAGCTGAACGTCGACAATATTTTAGGGCAGGAGTACTTCCCGAGCAGTGGCGGCTTCGGTCGCGCGCGGATTGATATCGGGACGCCGCGCTTCTTCACCGGAATGATCCGCATGGAATACTGAGCAGAACAGGAGGGCTGATGCCCGGTGTTTCGGCGCTGAGCATCCGTTCGATCAGATTGCGTTTGCCTATTGAGGCGATCAGGTGGACGGCCAACCGGTATCATCCGGCGGGCTGTCCGGTCGAAGCAATATCGACAGTCACTCTTGTCCAAAACAGCGTATGACGTTGGGTCAGCCAACGGTGTAGGGTGTTGGTGAATCGCCAAACTCACCTGCCCCCAACCGAAGGAGACCCCACGTGAACGCATCATGCAGCCTGTTCAGTCAGATCCTCAAGCTCATCCCGCGCTCCGACTTCGAGCGCATCGTGAAGGGGACGCGGGCCGAATATCGCAGCAAGGGGTTGTCGAGCTGGAGTCAGTTTGTGGGGATGTTGTTCTGCCAGCTCGGTCGGGCGCATTCGCTGAGGGAGATTGAGGGCGGGCTGAAGAGCTGCGAAGGCAAGCTGATCCACTTGGGGATCACAGCCCCAGTCCGCTCCTCGCTGTCATACGCGAACGGTCACCGTCCGTGGGAGTTGTTCGAACAGGTCTTCTACGGCCTGGTCGAGACGGTCGCCGCCAAAGTGCAGGGCACAGGCAAGTTCCGTTTCAAGCACAAGCTGGTCAGTCTCGATTCGACCACGATCGATCTGTGCCTGTCGATGTACGACTGGGCGAAGTTTCGCCGCACCAAGGGCGCGGTCAAGCTCCATTTGGTACTCGACCACGATGGCTATCTGCCCTGTTTCGGCCTCATTACCGACGGGAAGGTGCATGATGTCAGAGCAGCCCACCAGATGAACTTCGCCTCTGGCACGATTGTCGTGGATGATCGAGGCTACAACGACTATCGCTTGTTCGCCAAATGGACCGACGCCCAGGTGTTCTTCGTCACGCGCATGAAGGCCAACGCCCAGTTCGAAGTGCTTGCGGAGAGAGACCCGCCCCAGAACCGCCGCATCCTCAAGGATCAGACCATTCAGCTCACCGGGGTGGGAGCACAGGCGAAGTGTTCACATCGGCTGCGCCGTATCGAAGTGCGCCGTGAGGATACCGACGAAGTCCTCGTGTTCCTGACCAACCACCACGGGCTGGGCGCCAGCACCATCGCCGCCATTTACAAGGATCGCTGGCAGATCGAGCTGTTCTTCAAGGCTCTGAAGCAGAACCTGAAGATCAAGACGTTCGTCGGCACGTCGGCCAATGCGGTGAAGACCCAGATTTGGACCGCATTGATCGCGATGCTCCTGCTACGCTACCTGCAGCGATCTTCCCGGTTCAGCTGGAGCCTGGCCAATCTGGTGGCGCTGCTGCGCATGAATCTCTTTACCCATCGCGATTTAATGGCCTGGCTCAACGAACCGTTCACCACGCCACCCCATCAGCAGGACCACCCGCAAACCCGTTTGGCCTTCGCGTCATCTTGGACAGCATGAGGAGGCACGCATGTGAACACCCGTCATCACCCGTCCAAAACCCGCATCAAATCACGTGGGCTGCCACCCGGTCTCGGCTATCTTGGACAGCAATGTCGCGAGATAACAAAGCATACCGTTTAGATACGAAACCGCCGGTCACCGCATTTCACGCTTCACGCGCGCACCTATTCGTCGTCCTCGTCATCCGCATCCATCGCCTCCTGTCGCTTCTGTTCCTCCATAGCGTTGTGGAGCAACATGCGGATAAACATCGAATAGAGCGAGCCTTTTTCCAGGGTGCCTCCCGGAGGAATCGCGATCTTCCCTTCCTTGATCATGCGATCCATCCAGGCTTTCTGATCGGGGGCGATCAAGACAGGAATCTCAACCAGCCCCACTCGTCCCATCATATCCATCTTAATCCTCCGTCTATAACAGTAAGAGCGAATGGCATATGGCTAATGGCTCAAAGCTGAAGACATAGAAGTGAGCAGCCAAACTCCTCTTCACCTGGGCCATACGCTATTCGCCATCAGCTATACGCTCTTCGCAACCGAACTCCTGCCATACGCCATTGGCCATATGCTCTTCTTGCGGCCATTCCAGCACGCCATTTTCTTCATTGTCAACCGAACGGGACTTGGCACGACCTGTGCGTATTCAGCTGGACATGAAGATCAGACCAGTCACTGTACGCATGACATTCCTCTTGTGTTTCTCCCTATCCCTATTTCTGAATGACACCGTCTTGGCAGAGCCTCTGTCGAGATCTGATCTCGGCTCAACGATTCAACCACAATGTGACCTCTGTTGGTATCCGGAGCCCAACGAGCAAGGCTCCGATCGCCTTCCCACCTGGAAACGGCGCCACCCGCCGCGCCCTCCGGACAGCAGGCCACAGCGGCATCCCAAAGGCCGTTACAAACTCACTCCCGACCGCAAACAGTCTCGCTTGTCCACGCTACGCGCCCGGGCGCGTGAAGAGATGCGGTTTCGCAACACAGGGCACGCGTCTGCCGTCGACGGTGACACCATTCGCGTCGGGGACGAGCGGATCCGGTTGCGCGGCATCGACACGCCAGAACTAGACGAACCAGATGGACTGGCGGCAAAACAACGAATGGAAGACCTGCTCCGCAGCGGACCAATGGAGATTGTCCCCCACGGCCGCGACATCTACGACCGCCTCATCGCCGACGTGTTCATCAACGGCCAGAACGTGGCGGAGTTGCTAGCGAGCGAAGGATTCGTGAAGCCGAAGTTTCGATGAATTCAACAGCAAGAAACCCCTTGGACTTCTTTCTCAATCCTGGCAGACTATGAGCCTCTACCTAAACAAGGAACAGTACCTCTGAGTCCGACAATCTTTCGAGCAGGAGGGTTCCGCTTTTACTTCTTCTCTCGTGAAGAGACGCGAATGCATGTTCACGTTTTTTGCGATCGCGGCGAGGCAAAATTCTGGTTGGAACCGACGGTTGAATTGGCCCATAATTTCGGCATGACTGCGCGACAAATCCGACAGGCGAAAACTCTTGTCGAGGAGCATGAGAATGAAATCCGCAGCGCTTGGCAAAAGCATTTCGGGAGTTGAAGTTACAAACATCTCCAGACATGGATTCTGGCTACTCCTGGGTAACCAGGAGCTCTTTGTTCCGTTCAAAGAGTTCCCCTGGTTTCGAGATGCCTCCGTCTCAGAGATCATGCATGTGGAATGGCCAAGCCCCAACCACCTGTATTGGCCTGATCTCGACGTGGACCTCGCTACGGAATCCATCAAAGCCCCAGAGAAATTTCCTCTCATCTCAAGAACATCTCGCACAACAAAACGCCCTCGTCGTCGAGCACAGACGAGATAGAACGCGGGATTCGAAGCCCATCTTGGACAGCTTATCGGCGCGATGTCTTGATAAGTGTCTAATTTCCTTTTAGACTCGCCATCCAGTGAGCTGCGTAGGTTCTCGTGCCATGCTGCGCGGGTAGCCTGCAGCAGACTTATATAGTTAGAGCGACCATTCCGACTACGTTTATCACATGTCACTTCCCCACAACAGCGGCCTGACCTTCACTCCAACACTCGAGGACTTCGCAAAGTCCCGAGCAGGCACCGCTTCGACGGTTCTGTCCGGGAGCAATAATTCAGGAAAGTCTCTCGTGTTGAAGTACTTAAAGAGCACGATGGGCAAGACCGCCTACATGATCGGCACCAATCGTTTTTACCACGTCTATCACTTCTCGACGGCGCTACGCGACCCAAACGAACTTGACCAGTTCGAGCACCAGTTCAACAGCAACTTTCGCAACGAACAGTACAACTACGAACAAAACTACATTGACCTGAACAAGATCATTGTAGGCCTCTCGGATAAGCAACGCACCGATCTCTTCACACTGTGCGGTCGCCTCCTTGGCTCCTCGATCTCCATGCGCAAGGTGGATGCGGACAATGACCTTTCAATGCGCTATATCGATATTGACGGGCAGAATCTATCCGTAGCGAGCACCGGAACGCGCCTCCTCATGACGATGCTCGGCATCTGCATGGACGATCGCTTCAAGACACTGCTTATTGACGAGCCGGAGCTAGGGCTAAGTCCGCGCATCCAACGGGCACTGTCAGCGTTTCTACATGATGCAACAGAGCGCGCGAAGTACTTTCCACACCTGAAGCAGGTAGTGCTGGCAACTCACTCAGCCCATTTCCTTCGCAGCACCGACCTCAGTAGCAACTTTATCGTTTCAAAAGACGGGGCACACATCACCCTCACTCAGGTTGAGAGTATTGGGGCCTTTCATCGCCTTCAATTCAACCTCCTTGGCAACTCTCTCGAAGGACTCTTCCTACCCTCCGCCATTCTCTACGTGGAAGGCCCCACCGACCAGAAGTACCTTGATCGAGTTATCGGGGCGCGCTTCCAAGGCAAGAACGTGGTCGTGATCCGTTCCGGAGGCGATGGAGAGCTTAAGAAGAAGCTACATGGTCTTCAGGAGAGTCTTGGCGGACTTCACACAAGCCCGCTGCGCAATCGAGTATTTGTGCTTGTTGACAGCGTACACGCTGCTGGCCTAAAAGCCGAACTATCCAAGATGGGAGTTCTGGACGACAACTTCATCGTATGGTCTCATAACGGTATTGAGTTCCTATATCCTCCGACGCTCGTCGCAGACATCTTCAAGACCGATGTAGGTAATGTCTCGTCGCTCAACTTGGAGGGTGATGTAGCAGCCCTGAACGACATCTCTTTCACAAAGAACCAGCTGTGCAACGAGGTTGTTACTAGGCTTCAACACGACACCGCGCTCCCCCCGGAATTGGAGTCAAAGCTTTTGGCTCGGATTCAAGCAGCGATACGCGACTGATCTGCGCGCCAAGACCATGGAGTCGTTGCTTGACTCGACATCTCGCGCAACTGAGGCACTTACCAAACGCCTCCCCTGGCTGGCTTGAGTCCCCGAACAATGAATTCTGAAACATTTGGTTACCACGGAGGGCCAAGAAATAGGGACATTCTGATTTTCTTGACGCGTGATTCAATCGTCTGCTTGCAACAATTCAGAATGTCCCCATTCCCGTGCTCCCATGGGCAATTAAGACTCCCGCCCTCTCTATTGAACGCGTAACTGAGGCAAGAGCGCCGGTGCACACCCCTCGACGACTTCGAGCCCCTGTCGCTTCGTTTATAGTTTTGTTCTTCTTGTGCTGCGCAACCGGCATGGCATGGGTGCCTACAGCCATTGCAGCACACCTCGGCGAGAGCCCCTCCCCCGGAACCACACTCAGCCCTCCGGCAGAGACAGACGATCATGCGCCGGCCACAATACCTCCACAGAAAGCCCGAGACCTCCTCGCGCTGCTGCAGGAGCGTGGAGGCACGCCCCTTCCAGGCTACATCGGAGGGCGCGATTTTCAGAACCGGGAACGGCGCTTACCGCGAGGCCGCTATCGGGAGTATGATGTGAATCCCAAGATACGAGGCCGCGCGCGCGATGCCGAACGGATCGTGATTGAGCGGCGGACCGGAAAAGCGTATTACACAGGGGATCATTACCGGACGTTTCTTCCCCTCAACTGATTTACACACTCGAATTGAGCCCGCACATGACCACAAAACAGACCGTACAGACCCATCTTCAGAAGGCTACCGCTCCCTGGTCATCTCTCCTTGTGACACCTCCAGGGACAGCCATCACGTCTCTGGTCAAGCCGCCGCCGGGATACGCGCTCCGGATCGTACAAGGCAAAAACTGCACCACTCCGACGGGCCTCTTCAAGGAGTTTGCCCGCGCCCTCGAATTTCCCGACTACTTTGGACACAACTGGGACGCGCTGGAAGAATGCCTGGCCGATTTGGGATGGCTTGCCGCAAAGGGCTACGTCGTACTCATTACCGAGGCACAATCCGTCATTCCCGGCGATGACGAGGAGTACGAAACCCTGCTGGAGATCCTCAACGACGCGGGTGAGGCCTGGAGCAAGGGACAGACGGCTGATGAACGGCGCGCTCCGTTCCATGTGTTCTTTGTGGTCTCTGAGCAGGGCAAGTCGAAGCGGAAGCATTGGAGGCTGGCGGAACTCCCGTCTCTCGAACGAAAGACACCGAGTCCCAAACGGGGTACAACGCGTTCGGTCAAACGATCAACACGAAAAATATAAAACGGGGACATTCTGAATTTCGCCGCAGGAAGCGAGTACTTTTCAGAATGTCCCCGTGAATTGTGTCACGCGCGGCTAGAAATCGCCGGTTTTCACGTACGGATGGCTCCACAGCGTCAGCTGGAGGAGACAGGATTTCACCCACGCATTGTACATCTTGTCGACATCCTCGGCCTTGTGCCCCTTCTTGGCGAGGAACGGCTTCAAAGTGAACGTCACCGGGAAAATGAGCGCGAATAAATCGCGAAACGGCACGATGGCCGCCGCGGCGGCAGCGCCGTCGGTCTGATTCTTCTTGGTACGATGGTGGCGGAGGCCGATCTCGTGCTGATAGTCGAGCCACTTCTGATCGTACTCGGCCTTGGCCGTGTCGAGAATCCACTGGCCGAAGCGCTTGCGGACTCCGCCCAGATAGTCACCCAGCGGCTTACCGTCGCTCTTGCCGAGGAATGACGAGAGCAGCTGCGGCTGAGAACCCACAAAGCCGTACCAGACGTCGAGGATGGCTTCGACCTGATCCTTCACCACGTCGTGCGACTGACGCAAGGCCTTGATGTCATCGTCGCCGAACAAGGCGCTGTTCTTCATCAACTGAAATTCGGCGAGCGTCACTGGAGACTTCGCCACGGCAGGAGTCCCTGCCGTATATCCGGGGATGTTTGCACTTCCACTCATAAGCTCATTCCTTTCCACTTATTGTTGAACCGCACCGCTGCATCACGGTGTACGGACTCTCACGCACAGATGTTATGGAGCGCACGAGGCATCTGTCAAGAAGGCTGTGGAGGACGAGAACGGGCGTCAACAACCATTGTTCGAACCGACGGCTGAGTTTTTTGCTGTGATAAGAGCGTAATTCTATCCCCTCCTTTCAGGGCTCGGATGACCCGTGTATACTTAAACCCATGATTCCCCAACGGGAAGCCTCTTCACAATCCACTAGGCGGCGACCAAGCAAATTGAGCGACCGCCTTTCGAGCGAGAAAATCCAGCGCGCCCGGCGCATGACGCCGGAGGAGCGCTTGCTCGTTGCACTTCACCTGTCCGACTTCTGTTACGAGTTAAACCGCGCGTGTTCCCCGAAGTCTTAAGCCGAGTCGTTACGCGACTCGAACAAGCCCGCAAGAATGGTCTGCTGCAGGCGTATGCATTGATTGGCGGCTTTGCCGTCTCGGCATGGGGCGTCTCGCGCGCAACACTGGACATCGATCTGGCAGTGGCGCTGGGAACGTCAGAGCCTCAGGCCCTGTCCACTCATCTCGGCGCGGCGTATGAGGCCGGAGACGCTGACGACCCGCTGCAAGGTGCGTTTCATCTCACGATCGAGGCCAATGGGCAGGACGTGCCGATACAACTCATTGTGCTCAGGTCCAAGTGGACCGACGTAGCATTCAAGGGAGTCAACACACTGAACATACTTGGATGTGCCGTGCCGGTCGTAAACTGGCACGCGCTGGTGCTGTTGAAGCTCTATGCAGGGGGACCCGTTGATCTTCAGGATGCCAGGAGCATTGTGGCTGTGCGAACCCCCAACGCTGCTGAACGGGAACATCTCGTTGCAGAGGCCGATACATTAGGACTTGGCCAAGAAATCAGAACGCTTTTTGATTCACTCCCTCGAAGCTAAGACGTTCGGCATTTCATCACGGGCTCACATTGAAAATTCGGGGCCTGCGAGGCGACCCTTTCTCATCTCCGCCCATCACGCGTGCGTTACTCCCGCTCCATCCGCCGCCGATGCACCCATGAATGAATGGCCGCCAGGAAATGCCCGCCGAGGTTGGAATATCATCTGACTGAAATAGGAAAACCCTGGGCTCGAGCTTGAACACGTTCAAGAACTGGGGAGAACGCTACGGCTAGCAGGGGATGCGATTCGGCGCATTGAGATTCCGTCACACAGACAGACCGGTCTTGAGAACGGCCACGATGTCCTTGTCCAAACGCTTCACTTTGCCCTGTCCATCCGTCACCGCCAGACGAGCCGAGCCTTCCACCACAACCCGACCGCTGTCCTTCTCACGCACCACGTGAGCAAACGTGATGGAGGCCCGGGTCATGTCAGAGACGATCGTCTCCACCACCAGCGTCTCGCCATAGCGGCCCGGTGAGCAATACTGCACCTCGGCGTGCACGACCACGAAGACTGTGCCCTGCTCCATCAACGCGGCAACGGACTGTCCCCTCGACTCCAGGTACTCCGTCCGAGCCCGCTCGAAATACTTGAGATAGTTGGCGTAGTAGACGACCCCGCCACAATCGGTGTCTTCGTAGTAGATGCGAATGTCCATAAGAGCAGATGGCTTATGGCCAATAGCCTATAGCACGGGCAAAGAGCACAGCAGGATGCCTGAACCTATGTCTCAAGACAGCAACAACGTATTTCTGAAGGCATTGATACTTTTCGCGAGTCGCTGACCATCGTCGTACAGACGATCATACTCGCCGTCTGTAACATAGGCTCGGTCTTTGGCCAGAAATGAAGCGGCTACCACCTCGTACGTCGAACCCAATGCGATTTCTAAATGGTAATCGAACGCTTTGTTGCTGCTCTTGGCAGAACCTTCTGCAATATTGAGACTGATCGAATTGACCGCCCGATTCAACTGCGATTTCAACCCATAATCTTCATGCCTCGGAAATTTGGCCGTTACCGCATAGACCTTCGTTGCGTACTCTCTCGCCAGCTGCCAAATCTCCAACGTTTCAAAGCGGAATCCCATACCCTGTCTTCTCTTCGCTCGTGCTATATGCCATAAGCCATACGCTCTTAAAGGCTAAGAGTCGTGAACCTCGGCAACGATGCCTCGCTGACCCTCGTGAGTTTGACGACGATATCGTAGAGTTGCTGCACTCGCTCCGACTTGACGGGTTCGAACCCGTGGCCCAGCACGGCATGATTGGCGGCATCGAGCAGCGGTTTCATCATCGGCCACTCGCGGAGGAAGGCTTGGCCCAACTGATCGCCCAACCCGGCGAGGACACGGAACTGTGCCTGCAGCGGCAACTTATACTTGCCGTCGATGTCTTCGAGGTAACAGGTCCGGCAGGTTTCTTGGAGCGCTTGCGGCAGCTGCTCAATTCGGACGTCCCAACTTTTGATCTTGTGCGCCTGGAATAATCGGCGCTGCGCGAAGGCCTCGAGGGCACGCACCAGCACGACTATCGCTGTTTCCGGGTCGCGTGTCACATGGAGCCGCCGTCCTGCATGAGCCAACAGATCCATGGCCAGTAATTCCTTTGCCTCCGCCGGGTCGAGCACGAGCTTCTCCAAGAATCCGGTATTGGCCTTGACGGCCGGCAACATCGATTTCAATCCCGGAGGCCCGCCCCAGAGCGACGCCATCTCCAGCGCCTTCGTAGCGGTCTTCAACTTGTCCCAAGCCTGGCGATACTGGAACCGTTCCCATAAACCATAGCCATCGGCAACATCGGCAAAGGCGCGATAGAGCGGTTTCTGTCCGCCGCTCACCCGTGCTTCCACATCGCGAAACACCTTCGCGGCAGCCGAATGGTCACCTCGATTGAACAACTCGCTCCCTTCTCGTCGAGACACTGCGGCAACCTCATCCCAAGGGTTGCTCTGGTGCCAGACGAACGGGCGGCCCTCCACCGTGATGATCTCGTCGTCCGATCCCTCACGAGCAGGGACAAGCGAAACCAACCGGGAACTCCACGGCAACGCCGCGATGGTGACCGCCCCGGCCATAGCCGATGTCGCGCCGGTCAAATCAACGACGAGTTCTCCCGGCTGCACATCCCATGTCCGCAACAGATCGGGCAGCGACCGGGCCAATGTTTGGTGGCAACCGGAGAACTCGCCGGGCGCCGCTACGACGATCCAATCCCATCGTCTCGGCATCTGGTCGATCTTGGGCTGGACCGCCGACTCCACCAGCGCTTTGCCGGCCTCCGGCAGGACAAAACAGAGCGCGTCAGGCTTGAGCCGGTTGATCGAATACACCGCCGACGTCGGATCATCCACCAGCGTGATGACAAGCGCGTTGACCGGTTGATCGTGAGCCATGGTGCGGGACTATAACACCGCTCTTCAGGCCCGTTCAATTCGCAGCGATCAGGATAGATTCTCCTTGACGGTTCGTCGAAAGCGCCATAGACTTCACGAGGTTTTCTGACCTCTTCCCTCCTTGTCCCGCAACGCAAGGCTCGTCCATGACCTGGTGGTATTGGTTATTCCTGGGATTGATCCTGGCCGGTGCAGAAATGCTGTCGCCCGGGGGATTTTATCTCCTCTTCTTCGGCATCGCCGCCTTGATCGTCGGCGCACTGGCAGGCATGGATGTCGTGCAGACCGTGTGGCTCCAATGGTTGCTGTTCTCCGGTCTGGCGGTCGCGTCACTCGTGCTGTTCCGTGGCCCCTTGCTGCGCATGACCCAACACACACCCACGCACAATGTAGATACCATGATCGGTGAGTCGGCCGTTCTGCTCGACGATCTGTCTCCGGGACAGACAGGCAAATCAGAGTTGCGCGGAACAACCTGGAGCACGCGCAACGACGGCTCGTCTCCCCTAACCAAGGGCCAGCGCGCGATCGTGACGAAAGTTGACGGGTTGATGCTCTGGGTACGACCAGAATAACGATTGCTGAGAAACGAGGTGCAGACATGGAGGGTGGAACGTTTGTCGTCATTGTCCTCGCTTTGATCGTATTGATCGTGATCGCCAAGACGGCCGTGGTGGTTCCTCAACAGAGCGCCTATGTCGTCGAGCGATTGGGGAAATACAGTTCCACGCTTGACGCGGGCTTTCACATCCTGGTGCCCTTCGTGGACGCCATCCGGTACAAACACATGTTGAAAGAAAGTGCCGTCGATATCCCCGAACAAGTCTGTATTACCCGCGACAACGTCCAGGTCCATGTCGATGGAGTCTTGTACATGCGGGTATTAAATCCTGAGCGTGCGTCCTACGGGATCAGCGACTACCAATTTGCGCTGACCCAATTGGCTCAGACTGCCTTGCGAAGTGAGATCGGCAAGATTGAATTAGATAAGACCTTTGAAGCCCGGACCACGATCAATGCACAAGTCGTCAATGAGTTGGACAAAGCGTCGGAGCCGTGGGGCGTGAAGGTCCTTCGGTACGAAATCAAGAACATCACCCCGCCGAAGGACGTGCTGAACGCAATGGAAAAACAGATGCGGGCGGAGCGGGAAAAACGCGCGCTGATCTTGACCTCGGAAGGCGAACGTGACGCAGCGATCAATCAGGCCGAAGGGGAAAAACAACAAGTGATCAAGGCGTCCGAGGCGAAAAAGCAGCAACAGATCAATGAAGCCGAAGGCGCCGCCGCCGCCATCCTCGCCATCGCGCAAGCGACCGCTGAAGGACTGCGAACGGTTGCGGAATCCATCAAGATTCCCGGAGGACAGGAGGCCGTGCAACTCCGAGTGGCCGAACAGTACATCACCAAATTCGGCGAACTCGCAAAAGCGAGCAACACGCTGGTGCTGCCTGCCAGCATTTCTGACGTTGGCTCGATGATCGCCTTGGCGATGAACGCGGTGAAACAGGCCGGAGTCTCCACTCCGGCAAAGTGATAGCCGGTCAAGTCTGGTTTGTTTGACAGCGTGTCTGCATCATCATAGAATCGCGCCCATGAAAGAATCAGTCCTGAGCGCATTCGCCGACAGCGCAACGGTGAAGCAGCAATTCGCGCGTGAGCACGCCGACCGCATCGCCCAGGTCGCGAAGCTGATGGCGGACGCCTTTCGTAACGGCGGCAAAGTCCTGTTGTTCGGAAACGGGGGCAGCGCCACGGACGCGGCCCATATCGCGGCTGAATTTGTCGGACGCTACAAGCGGGATCGGATGCCCTTACCTGCCATCGCCTTAGCGACGGACATCGCCGCCATTACCTGCATCGCCAACGACTACGGCTATGATGAACTGTTCGCCCGCCAAGTTCGGGCGCACGGGCGGAAAGGCGACATTGCCGTGGCCATCAGCACCAGCGGGAATTCCCCCAACGTCTTGAAAGGCGCCGAGGCGGCCCGCGAGTGCGGCCTGACGACCATCGCCTGGACCGGTGCAAATGGCGGCAAACTGGCCGGGCTTGTCGAACATCCCTTCATCGTTCCGTCCACCGTCACGTCTCGCATCCAAGAAAGCCATATCACGCTCGGCCATGTCCTGTGTGAATTGGTAGAGGAACAGCTCCTTGGCAACGCGTCCTAACCGGACTCCTCGAAAACGTCCCGAGCCGAGATTGATTCCACCGATCGACGTCTCGGCCTTGAAGACCTATCCGTTACAGAAGCGCCACAGCCTGGTGCAAGTCTCCAACTTCGCCACCCCTTGGAAACCCGGCGGATCGTTTGCGAAGTTTTGCGCCGGCCTTCCCGATATTCTTGCCGTGAAGACCCTACGGGCCGTGGCGCAAGCCGTCGCCACCGCCCACCGTAAGGGCCGGCCTGTGATTGTGGGACTGGGCGCGCACGTCATCAAGGTCGGCCTGTCCCCGATCGTGACGGATCTCATGGAACGCGGCATCGTCACTGCCGTTGCCATGAACGGCGCCGGTATCATCCATGACTTTGAATTGGCTCTGATGGGCCACACCTCCGAAGAAGTGGACGCCGAAATCGATAATGGCCGGTTCGGCATGGCGGACGAGACAGGCCGCATCCTCAACGACACGATCCGCCGTGGGGCTAAGGACGGTGAGGGCCTGGGGGAGGCAATCGGACGCTATATCAACCGATCAGGAGACAAGTTCCCGAACCGGGTGACGAGCATCCTGGCCACGGGCGCGCGACTGGGCGTCCCTGTCACCGTACATGTGGCCATGGGCACCGACATCATCCACATGCATCCGTCAGCCGACGGGGCCGCCATCGGCGCGACGTCGCTGCTCGACTTCCGGCGCTTGGCCGCCGTCGTGTCCGGGATGGAAGGCGGCGTGTACCTGAACATCGGATCGGCGGTGATTCTCCCGGAAGTGTTCTTGAAGACCGTGTCGTTGGGGAGGAATCTCGGCCATTCCTTGGCAAACATCACGACCGTGAATATGGATTTTCTGCCCCACTACCGCCCCCAGACTAACGTGGTCCGGCGTCCCACTCAAAAAGGGGGCAAGGGCTATGCCTTGACCGGCCACCATGAAATCATGCTGCCGCTCCTGGCCGCCGCCGTGCTGGAAGCCCTCGGATGACACGGCCGCTCACCGAATCGACCGGGACCGCTAATCTCTCCATAGACGGATTGCGGACCCGCTGGCGCGCCCTGAACGTCCGGTATTTTGGCAATCTACTGCGGCCGATTCCCATTGTCTGGAGCCGGCGGCTCACCTCCTCAGTGGGAATGTTTATCTGTCGTGGTGGTCCACGAACGCCGCTAACCGCCGGGGGCCGCAGCCGCCGGGAAATTCGTCTATCCCAACCCCTGCTGGAGCGGCTCGCGCAGCGAACACCCTACGCCGAGCAAGAACTGATCAATACCCTCGCCCATGAGATGATCCACCAATGGCAATTCGACGTGCTGAAACGGCGGCCCAACCATGGCTTGGATTTTCTCCGAAAGATGACGGAGATGAATCGGTCGGGCCACGTCGCCGTCACCACTCACCATTCGCTGGAGAAGGAAGTATTGGCCCTCTCGCGATTCGCTTGGCGGTGCACGGACTGCGGACGAATCTATCATCGCCAGCGGAACACCATCGAGCCGCGCCGGCACCAATGTGGTCAGTGTCGAGGCGCATTACAGGAACTCTATGGATGGGACGTCAACCGTCATTCGGCAATCGGCAGAACGGAGAAACAGACCACCCGCATCACTGCCGAGAGACCGACCGAACAATTGACGCTGGCATTTTCCTTCCCTCAAGCCTAGAATTTCTTGTTTCTAGCTCTCATCGCCCTCCTACGATTCACGCATGACGATTGACGCTTCACGGTATCCTTGATGCGCTGGCCCCGCCAAATTCTGTTCGGCGATGTGGACGCGATGTTCACATCCGCCGCTGTCGTGAACGATCCGAGCCTGGCCGGTAAACCCATCGCGGTCGGCGGTCCGCCCCCGCGTGGCATCATTGCAGCCGCCAGCTATGCCGTCCGTCCGTTTGGTGTGCGGTCAGCGATGCCGACGGCCAAGGCGTTGCAACTCTGTCCCCAGCTGATTCTGCTGCCTCCCGACCGGCCCCTGTATCGGCGGTTGCACGACGCGATGCGCACGGTGACCGACCGGCTGTTTCCCCTCACCGAGTGGAGCAGCATCGATGAGTTTTATGCCGACACCACCGAGCTGCAATCGCTCTATCCTGACCCACTGGCGTTAGGACGGCTGGCCAAAGATGAGCTCTACGCCGCCACCGGGCTTCGTTGCACGATCGCCCTGGCCACCGGCAAGACCGTCGCGAAAATCGCCGCCGACAGCCATAAACCTGACGGCCTGGCCGTGATCGAGCCGGGCAGGGAAGCATCATTTCTCGCCTCCCTTCCGCCACGCGCCCTGCCTGGCATCGGCCCCAAAACCGCGGCCCGGATCGAGGCGCTGGGGATCACGACCATCGCCGACCTCGTGGATGCCCGCTGGGACCGGCCCCTACACCATCTGTTTGGGAACAGCTTAGTTTGGATCAGAGAACTGGCGCAGGGCATCGATCGGGAACCGGTCATCGCCGAACGAGAGTCAAAAAGCATCAGCCATGAAACGACGTTCGACCATGACACACGCGACCGCTCCTTTCTCGAACAAACGCTGCGCGGATTTCTGCGCGAGCTGGCACATGATCTACGGCAGGAAGGCTTGGCGGCCTGCGGCTGTGCCGTGAAGCTGAAAGACGCGAGATTTACCATCACCACCAAACATGGTCGATTTCCTTACCCATTGAACTACGACCCCGACATGTGGCCGACGGTGCAACACGCACTACGGGACTTGATGACACCGGGCACGGAGTACCGTCTGGCTGGACTGACGCTGACCACGTTGACTGCTGCCGCGCCTGGCCTGTTCGATCAGCGGCGGGCCAAAGCCATCGCGGCACTGGACGCGCTCGTCGCCCGTCACGGGTCCTCCGTGATTGGACTGGGAGGCGTCTCCTCTGAAGAAATGTGAAGCGTATCTCGTCGTGGAGAAGAGCCTATGGCGTATAGCTTATGGCACAGGATCAGAGCGGGAATCGAGCAAACGCAGTCGCTAATCCGATCACGGGCCATACGCTATAGGCGATATGCTCTTCACACTCTCTCTTTCCATCTCCACATCTGAATAGGTATGATGGCACAATGTCCGACAAGATCATGACCAGCACGCAATTGGCTTCTGTCCTCGAACAGGCGCGCTTGCAGAAGAAGCGGATTGTCTTCACCAACGGCTGCTTCGACCTGATGCACATCGGCCACACCCGTTACCTACAGGCGGCCAGAGCCCTCGGCGATCTGTTGGTCATCGGCGTCAACAGCGATGCATCGGTCCGGAGCTTAAACAAGGGAGTGGACCGGCCGATCGTCCCGGAGGCCCAGCGGGCCGAAGTGCTGGCGGCATTGGGGTGCGTAGACTATGTCGTGCTCTTCTCGGAACCGGACCCCGGCTCATTGATTGCCGCCCTTCAGCCTGATGTCTTGGTGAAGGGTGGAGACTGGGCCGTCGACAAGATCGTGGGCCGCGAAACGGTCGAAGCCCGCGGCGGTGTGGTCACCACCATCCCGTTGGTTCCGGGCCTGTCCACCACGTCGCTTCTCCAACGTATTCGATCCACCACGTGATGCGTGTCTGACATCGGCACCGACCCCACAACATGGCTTGCCTCGCTCACTTCGGCCCTCAATCGGGATGATGCCCGCGCGTGCCTGACAGGCTTACACGGTTCCACAGCCGCCTGCGCACTGAGCCTGTTGGCCCAGGCCCAGACACGAACCCATGGCGGAACACGCCCGTGGGTCGTGTTGACCGCCACCGATGAGTCGGCTGAACGGATCTTCAACGATTTGCGGTTCTTTCATGATCTCATGGGCCTCCCGGCCGAGTGCTTAGCCCTGTTCCCCGAATGGGAAACCTTGCCGTATGAAGCCACGGCGCCCCATGTCGGACTGATCGCGCGCCGGATGACCACACTGCACCGTTTGCGTACCGGCGCGGTCACTGTACTCGTGACGTCCATTGCCGCCGCCATGCACCGCCTGATTCCGCGCTCTACCTTCGAACACGCCATCCTCCGATTCAAGACCGGACATGTCTGTGATCGAGAGCCGTTTCTGTCCGGACTGCTTCGATTGGGATACCGACGCGTGTCGGTTGTGGAAATTCCCGGTGAATTCAGTGTCCGCGGCGGTATCGTCGATGTATTCTCCACGGCCTATGCCGACCCCGTGCGAATAGAATTTCTGGGCGATCAGGTTGAATCGATCCGCCTGTTCGATCCCGCCACACAGACATCGATCAAGAAGTTGAGCGACGGCTTGGTCCTGCCGGCGCGGGAGTTTCTCCGCCCTCCTGATGCGCAGGACGCATTGGCGCCGATCCCCCCGGACGCCGAGTGGCGCAGCCCTGACCTCTATCCCCGGATGGATACACTGCTCGATTATCTGGATGCGCCTCCCTATCTGGCGCTCGATCAGCCAGCGCTGTTGAAGACAGCCTGCGAGACCGCATGGGAGAAGATCGACGACGGTTATCTGCGTCACGCCGATCGTGACGCCGCCCAACCCTATCCGTCGCCGGAACGGCTTTTTTTGAGATGGCCCGAACTGGAACAGCACACCACGGCGTGGCCGGCCTTGGCGCTAGAGCCGTTGGCGGCACCAGACGCCTCATGGGCGCCCGTAACGGCGTTCTCCGGACAGACACCGGCGAGCATCGGTCTGGGCATCAGAGGCACTCCCTTCAGCCAAACCCTCGGCCTGTTGGAACGGCTGAGAGACGAGCATCGTGTCGTGCTCGTCGCCAGGAGCCGTGGGCAGGTCGATCGGTTGCTGGCACTCCTCCGTGAGCACGATTTGCCGGCGGACGAGTGGATCGCCTCAGCCTGGTCACGTCAAGGCACGGGCAAACCTCCCTTTTACGTTGTGCATGGCGATCTGTCGGCAGGATTCCTCTCCGACAACCTCCGCCTCGCGCTCCTGACGGAAGAAGAGTTGTTCGCCAAAGGCGCGCGCCACAAGCCGCAGCCAAAGACCAAGACAGCCACGTTCTTGTCCTCCCTGGAAGATCTCAGTGTGGGCGACTATGTGGTCCACGTCCAGCACGGCATTGCCAAGTACCGGGGCCTCAAACGTTTGGCCGTGCAGGAGTTTGAGAGCGATTATTTGATCCTGGAATTCGCCGGTGGTGACACGCTCTACGTGCCCCTTGATCGGTTGAACCAGATCCAGCGATACAGCGGAGCCGACAGTCACATTCCTCGGCTGGACCGTCTGGGCGGCACCACCTGGGCCAAGACGACGGCGCGGGTCAAGAAAGACATCGAAGAGATGGCGCAGGAGCTGATCGAGCTCTACGCCAATCGTGAGCTGGTCCAGCGGAACGCGTACGGCACGGGTGGCACGCTCTACCACGAGTTCGAAGCGGCGTTTGAATACGAGGAGACGGCGGACCAGCTCACGGCCATCGGGGACATCATCCGTGATATGGAATCCTCCAAGCCGATGGACCGTCTCGTGTGCGGCGATGTCGGATACGGCAAGACGGAGGTGGCCATGCGCGCCGCGTTCAAAGCCGTGGAACATGGCCGCCAAGTCGCCGTACTGGTCCCGACCACGCTGTTGGCCCACCAGCACTATGATAACTTCGCGGAGCGGTTCGCCCCGTTTCCAACCCGCGTTGCTCTCCTCTCACGGTTCCAATCTCCCAGAGAGACCAAAGCGATCCTCAAGGATGTCGCCGCCGGTGTTATTGATGTCGTGATCGGCACGCACCGGCTCCTCCAGAAAGACGTCACGTTCCCGAATCTCGGCCTCGTTATCATCGACGAAGAACAGTGGTTTGGCGTGAAACATAAGGAGCGGCTCAAACAGCTCCGCACCCAAGTCGACGTACTGACCCTGACTGCCACACCGATTCCGCGCACCCTGCAAATGGCCATGTCGAGTGTCCGCGACCTCTCGATCATCGATACGCCGCCGGCCGGCCGCCTGGCGATCAAGACAGAAGTCGTTCGCTCGAGCGACAAAACAGTCCGAGACGCGATCCTGCGCGAGCTGGGCCGGGGCGGGCAAATCTACTTCGTGCACAACCGGGTCGAAACGATGGAACGCATCGGGGCGTGGCTGCGCCAGCTCGTCCCGGAAGCCCGCATGGTGATGGCCCACGGTCAAATGGACGCCAAACCGCTGGAAGCCGTCATGCTCAAATTCGTGAAGCACGACGCGGACGTCTTGATTGCCTCGGCCATCATCCAATCCGGTCTCGACGTGCCCAACGCAAATACAATCATTGTCAACCGGGCCGACATGTTCGGCCTCGCGCAACTCTACCAATTGCGCGGACGCGTCGGGCGCGGAGGCGACCAGGCCTTCGCGTACTTCTTGATCCCTGACGAAGGCACCCTCACAGGAGACGCGCAAAAACGGCTGATCGCGATTCAACAATTCACCGAATTGGGGTCAGGATTCCGCATCGCCGCCGCGGATCTGGAAATCCGCGGCGCCGGCAATCTCCTGGGCAAACAGCAATCCGGCCACATCGCCGCGATTGGCTTGGACCTCTACTTGCAGATGGTGGAGCAGGCCGTCCAGCGCTTGAAAGGTCATGTCGTGGAAGAAGAGCCGGATCCCACACTGCAACTCCCCGTGTCGGCCTTCATTCCCGAAGACTTCGTAGCCGACCCGCACCAGCGGTTGTCGCTGTACAAACGACTCACGGCCTGTGGAAAAGTCGGTGAACTGGCCCTGCTGCACGGAGAAATTCAGGACCGCTACGGACATCCGCCGGAGCCAGTGGAACGGCTGCTGGAGATCATGCAGCTCAGGATGCACGCCAAGCGGCTCCGCCTCACCTCCATTGACGTGCATGGCTGCGCGGCCACCCTCGCACTCAACCCCAAGGCCACCATCCCGGATCGTGCCGTCCACCGCTTGATGGACCAGTTCCAAAAGCGGCTGCGGTTCCTGAGCCCACTGTCATTCGAGATCCGCATGCCAACAGAGGACTGGCCCGCGATCTTCTCGGAACTTAACTCAACCTTGCAAAGCCTCGATCTCTGTGATACCAACACATCCGAACAGGATACAGCCAGGCGGTGACCGCGCCTGGCCCAGACCATTGCATATGACGTTATTTCACGCCTCTGATACCGATCGGACTCCCTTCCGTCCATCTTTCTTCCTCGCCTGTTCCCTTGCCGGACTATTAGGCCTGGCCCTCTCCGGCTGCCCCGCTCAGCAAGAGGAAGAACCCATCGTGGCCCTAGTGAATGGACGAGCCATCACACAAGCCGAATTCGAGCTCCGCTGGGGAGAATTGGCCGGTGCGACTCGAACCCGCTACGAGAAGACCGGCGGGAAACGGCAGTTTCTCGATGAACTCATCACACGGGAACTGCTGATGCAGGAAGCCCGCCGCCAGGGGCTGGATCAGAGCGATACGATTCGCAGTAAGACCCAGCGTTACAAGGAACAGCTGATCCTCGATGATCTGCTGAAGGACAAACTCCAGTCGAAGGTAGAAGTCACGAAGGCTGAACTCGAGGCCTATTATGAGAACCACGCCAACGAACTCTTGGACCCCTTGAAGGTGCAAGTTTCATTGATGTTGCTGCCAAACTTTCCCGCGGCCAAGGATTTGGAAACTCAGGTTAATCGAGGCGGGAGCTTTGCCGCGTTCGCCAAGCAGTACTCCGTCGACGAGAAAACCAAGACAAAGGGTGGCGATCTCGGCCCCTATCGAAACGGCATGGTCCCCCCGGAGGTCGATGCCGTGATTCACTCCCTCAAACCGGGTCTGATCAGCGCCCCGATCAAGACGGAGCAGGGCTATTACCTGGTCATGACCACCCCACTCGACAAGGAGATTATCGAAGCCGATCTGGCCATTCAGGAGCGGCTCCGGCAAGAACTGTTGACCGACAAGCGCCGGAAACGATTTGAAGAAGTGATTGCGGATATCCGGGCAAACGCGACCGTCCGTCTCTCCGATGCCTCCCGATCGATCACCGACGAGACTGGCAAATAACTTCCCCCCTCCTCCCTCCCCTTCACTCACTCATTTCGTGTAGAATGGTCCCTTTCTGTTTTCCTTACACTGTGTAATCAGGAGCTGAAATCCGTGTTGTCTGTTTCGCGCAGACCATGTCTGTCCCCCCGGCGCACTGCCGCGGCATGGCTCCTCTGTCTCCTGGCCTTGCCACCGGTGCTTGCAGCCGCTCATCTCGAAGACCGAATTGTTGCCGTCGTGAACTCGGATCTGATCATGTTGTCTGACCTGAAGCGCGAAGTGGCGTCGCAACAAGAACGCATCACGCGGCAACACCACGGCGATGACCTTGCCCAGCGGGTGAAAATCGCCGAGTACATGGCGATTACCAAAATGGTCGAGCGGAAATTGCAGCTCCAGGAAGCCAAGGCGAAAAAAGTCGAGGTGTCGGATCAGGAAGTGAGCCAAGCGTTGGAGCAAATGAAACAACAGGGGATCGCCCCCGACCCTTCAAATCCCCTGAATACCCGAACGGTCAAGGACCAGCTGTTGCTGTTGAGAGTAGTGGCCCAAGAAGTACGCAGCAACGTGATGGTCGGCAACTCCGAAATGAAACGGTATTATGACAGGCATCGTGACCGCTTTGCGCTGCCGGAAGAATATCTCCTGAGCCAGATCTTTGTGCAACGCCGCTCTCGCGAAGACACCGCCGATGCATTGACCAAAGTACGCCAAGCGATGGATGAATTGAAACGTGGAGAAAAGTTCGACGATGTCGCGCTGCACTATTCAGACGCGCCGAATGCCGTGCAAGGCGGGCGCCTTGGGCTCGTGCGGCAAGGCGAACTGTTGCCGGCCATCGAGCGGGCCATTGCCCCTCTCGTGCCAGGCGGCATCTCGGACATCATCGAAAACGACGACGGCTTTCACATCATTCGCGTGGACGACAAAAAGCCCAAGGAATTTCGCTCCTTCGAGCAAGTCCGGTATGAAATCCAGAGTTTGGTCCTTGAGCAGAAAAACGAGGATATGTTTCAGTCCTGGCTGACTAATCTAAAAAATAAGGCCTACATCGACATTAAGTTTTAGCCCAATCCTTGAAAATACCCCACACTCGATCACGTCCCTCCGCCGTCACCGACGAGTAGGGAATCAACAGCTCTCCTTCCGATATTCCTAAATGCAGGTGGATGTTCCGAAGCCCGCGCACCCGTTCACTGGGTTTGAGTTTGTCCGCCTTGGTGGCGACGATGAGGGGATTGTGCCCGATCGAACGGAGCCAAGCGAGGGTCTGTCGATCCTGGTCGGTCACGACCCGGCTCTCAACCAGTAACACCACGCCGAGGAGCGGCCCTCGATCAGCCAGATAGGCCTCAAGCAAGGGCGCCCATTGCGCACGGGTGTCGCGAGACACCTTGGCAAACCCATAGCCCGGCAGATCCACCAGGTAGAACATCGACAAGTCGGGGTCGGATGTCGACACCTGAAAAAGGTTGACCGCCCGTGTTTTTCCCGGGGTCCGGCTGACCTTCGCCAGATCTCGCCGATGAAGCAGCGAGTTAATCAAGGACGACTTGCCCACGTTGGATCGTCCGACGACGGCGATTTCCGCCAGATCGCCGGGAGGAAATTGTTCTGGGGTGAGGCAACTTCTGATAAACTCAGCCGAGACGATTTTCATCTTGTCATGCGCACACGAGACGTTCAACTAGAGGGGACACACCCGATCACGTTCAGCTCGTTGTACGCCGTTACACATACGTGCCCTTCATGCCCAAGTCAACCCACCGCCCGCTAATCGCCCGTGTCATTTTCTGGAGCACGCTGCTCGTTGGCGTCCCGGTCGGCATCCTGGCATTTGCCTGGCTGCTGACCCTGCCGGATGTCCAATCCCTCGCGCGACATAATCCGACGTCGACGGCGCTGATCGACCACCGTCTGGCCATGGCATCCAAGCAGGGACGTCCGCCGTCAAGACGCTGGACCTGGATTCCCCTGACACGCATCTCGCCGCATTTGCAACGCGCCGTCATCGCCGCGGAAGACGCGTCGTTTTTCAGTCACGAAGGATTTGATTGGGAAGGCATCAAAGATGCCGCGATGGAAAACCTCGAATCGGGAGAGATGAAACGTGGGGGCAGCACCATCACCCAGCAGCTGGCGAAGAATCTCTACCTCTCCTCCGAACGCTCACTCCTGCGCAAGGCCCGTGAGGCTTTGATCACCCGATCGCTTGAACATCATCTCACCAAAGGGCGGATCTTGGAGCTCTATTTGAACGTGGCGGAATGGGGCAAAGGGGTCTATGGTGCCGAAGCGGCCGCTCGCCATCATTTCGGCAAACCCGCCGCCGAGCTCACCCAGGATGAAGCGGCCTGGCTGGCGGCCATCCTTCCGTCCCCGCTTCGGTACGATCCTCTCAGAAAAACCGCCTTCCTCACACGGCGGCACCAACGCATTCTCCGATGGATCCACAAAGTTCCAGCGAGCTCACCGACGTCGACAGAATAGAAATTTTGGCGCGATTGAACCCGATGAGGCGATCCGTCAGACATCGCCGGTGTCGCCCACCTGGCCGTACTCCCGCTCGCCCAAGATGGCGGACTCATGGGTGTAATGTTTGAATTCGAGGAGATTATGTGAGGGATCTTCCAGGAAGAAGGTCCGATGTTCGATACGCGTGCCTGGGAATCGTACCCGCGGTTGTTGGTAGAAGGTCAGCCCCTTGGCCTTCGCTCTGTCAGCCAACGACTGCCAATCCTCCTGCGACAGAAACACGAGCCCAAAGTGACGTGGATAGATGCCCTTCTGTGGCGACGGTTCCTCGGTGACCATATGACCGACCAGATGATGGCCTCCCAGACCGAGCGTGATCGCCTGTTTTGACCTCCGGCCAACCGTACACCCCAGGCCCTCGACATAGAATCGCTCGGCCGCCTCCAGATCATGCACGGGGAACGCCAGATGAAATAGGCTATGGCTCATTGGAATTGATCACCAACCGTCGGCGTTCCCTTTCCGTCCCACCATCCGGCCGCCATGCGAGGCGTCACATGCCTAATGGCAAATCGCCCGTCCGGAGCCAAGACCAGCGCACCGGCGGTGCCGTTGATTCTCGTCTCAAGCTTCTTCAAGACCGCCTGTGCCGCGGCGACCGGGCTCTTTCCCAACGCCAACCGATTGCAGATTTCCTTGGCCACAGCCACCCGAATAATCCCTTCTCCAATTCCAGTCATCGAAACAGCCCCGCTCTCATTGTCAGCATACACTCCACAGCCAATGAGCGGGGTATCACCGACTCGACCGGGTAACATCTGATCGATCCCACCGGTCGAAGCGCCGGCCGCCACGGTGCCGGACCGGTCCAGCGCCACGGCCCCGACTGTTCCATGCTGATCCCGCCGAGACTGTTTCCGCTTGAGTATCGTGTCATAGGACAGCCGGCGATTCTGAGCCCCTGATCGTTGACCTTCCAACTTGAAATGTCGAGCGAACGCCGTGGCCATGGGCCCCGCCAACAGCACATGATGTGTTTCTTCCATGACGAGCCGGGCGGCAGTGATCGGATGGACGATGCCTTCGATGGACGCCACGGCGCCGGCACGCAATGCCTGCCCCTCCATGATCGAGGCATCCATCCGTCGAACTCCATCGAGTTGCCGGTTAGCCCCCTTCCCCGCGTTAAACAGCCCGCTTTGTTCAAGCACGCGAATGACCTGCTCCGTAGCGATCAGCGCAGATGCACCTTGGTCGAGCAGATGATACCCGATTTCCAAGGCCGCGTGCAGACAGGCTGCTTGTGGGGCAGTCATAGCCCGGAGGCCGGCGCCTCCATGAGCGAGGATGATGGGGCCTGCGGATTTCAATTGAGGAGAAAGTCCCGAGCCTGCCGATATGCGGGATCCTGCATACGGTCCAGATCGGATCGGACAAAGCCTAGGCCGGTCACGCAGAGCTCAAAATTCTCGGACAGTTTCTGAAACAATGGCGGATCTCCGTCTGGGCTACCGCGACCGATCGTCGCCACGATACCATAGGAGCGTTTGCCCGTCTTCACATAATCGACGAGGAAATCCTTGTGATAGATGAGACCTGCTGTCTTCAGGCGTCTGAGATACTCCGGGAACAACCCGGCCATGAATAGGGTGAAATCCCCGATGTGGCGATGCACATCCCGTTCTCGATCCAACGACTGCGCCTCCAGCATCACTTCGGATTCATAGAGCAGGTCGACGACCGTATCCACCGGTTGATTCCGACTGTTCTTGATTTTATGGAGTTGGTCCGTATGGACAAAATCGACGAGCAAATTCGACAGATAGGTGGTCACGTTGTGGTCGGGCCAGCCCAGGTGTTCGGTGAAACTCTTCTCGGTCAGAGCACCAAACAGACGGCGCAAGGGGTGTTGAGGAGAGATGTGAGGGGCCATCGTAACCTCTTATCACGTGGAACGATGCCGCTGGTCAATTATAGCAGACCTCCGGCGACTCGCCGGTGTGTCCTCCTGCATTTTCGGTGTCCGTGAGAAAAACTTGACCGCCGCCGATCAGGAGCGGGTCTCACGACTATCCACGACGAACGTGACTGGTCCATCGTTCACAAGTGACACGCACATATGGGCTCCAAATACGCCGGTCTCGACCGGCGTGCCGTGCGCCCGCAGATCATCCGCCAACTGCTCATACAGTCGCTTGGCTTCGCCGGGAAGAGCCGCCTCATCGAAGCTGGGCCGCCGGCCATTGGTGGTTTGGCCCAATAGCGTGAACTGCGAGACCAGTAACGCGGACCCGCCCACATCTGTCAGCGACCGATTCATTTTCCCTCGTTCATCGGAGAAAATACGCAACGTTCGAATCTTCTCCGCCAGATACCGCCCATCTGACTCCTCATCACCCTTGGCCACCCCAACGAATACCAGAAGTCCTTTTTCAATCGTCCCAACGACGACACCATCCACCGTCACTGACGCCTCCGTGACACGCTGGAGAACAGCTTTCATGCCAATTTCCAAGATCGTATGGCAGCGGCCTTCCGGAAATCCATCTCGTTCGAGTCATACGCCATACGCTATTCGCTCCTCAGCTTGGACAGCGTCCCCTCAAGCGTCAGCAGTTTGCGTTTCATCGGCAGACCACACGAAAAACCACCCAGCGATGCATCCTGGGCGACGATCCGATGGCATGGGATCACGACCGGCAACGGATTCGCGCCAACTGCACTCCCGACGGCGCGAGCATAGTGCCGTCCGCCTACACGGGAGGCGATCCACTGATAGGACCGGAGCGTGCCGTACGGAACCCGCAAAAGCACCCGCCACACTCGCCGTTGAAAGGGGGTTCCATGGGACACGTCGAGCGGCATATCGAAGGCAGCCCGCTTACCGCTGAGATAATCGAGTAGCTGGTTCCTAGCCGATTCCAACCGGGCAGACACCCCTTCCTCAAACGGCTCCCCTGCCGCCGAATGGAGGTCCGATTCGATCGCCCGTTTCGATCCCTTGGGCAATGCAATGGCATCGATGCCCTTCAAGGTCTCAGAAATACCCATCCATCCCCAGGATGATCTGAATATAACGGCGCGCCTCATCGCACGTCCTATGCTCCTGCTATCCGGCCAAATTTACGACGGACCATTCCCCATACGACATCGAGTTCATCGGATCGCAGCACGGCATGGACTCCGACGTAACTGCCCACGCTGACGGCAATGGCCCCGAAGAGCATGACGGACTTGGCGATCCAGTCATCAGGATGCGTCCATACTGCCGCGCTGGCCGCCCACCAACAAGCTATCGCCATCGGAATACAGGCGACGGCCACCCGCAACGATGATCGCCCCACCGTCCCCCATTCGACGCCCCCCAGCCGTCGATTGAGCACGGCCACGAGTATGCCTCCATTGACCATAGCGGCGAGGGCTGTGGCGAACGCCAGTCCTGCCGCGCCGAGCGGGCCCATCAGCAACAACGACAGCAAGATGTTGGCGGCCACCGCCACTGCCGCCGAAATCGCCGGTGTCTTGGTATCTTGCAGCGAATAGAACGCCGCGACAATGATGCGCACTCCCCCAAACGCCCACAAGCCGATGGCATAACACAGCACCACAAACGCCGTCTCCGCCGTATCCTGCGCGGTGAACGTCCCGTGTTCGAAGAAGAGATGCACAATCGGCGTTCTCAACAGAATCAAGCCCACCATGGCCGGCACAATGATGAACAGAATCATGCGCAGGCCGAAACCGAGCGTCGTGCGCAGTTCATCCAGCGCGCCGCGCGCCGCTTGGGAAGACAAGGTAGGAAGAATCGCCATAGCCAACGCGACACCGAAGATTCCCAGTGGAAACTGGATCAGCCTCATGCCGTAAAAGAGATACGTCGGTCCTCCGGAAAAGAACGACCCCAAGACGGTGCTGACCGTCAAATTGACTTGCGTAACGGACAGGCCGAGCAGCGACGGCACCATTAAGAGACCGATTCGCCGGAGTCCGGGATGGCCTGGCTCCACCCGAAACCCAAACAAGAGACCGCGCAACTTCAGACTAGGAAGCTGCATGGCAAACTGCGCCGCCCCTCCGGCCACCACACCAACGGCAACCCCGATGATCGGCTCCTGGAGTAGCGGCGACACAAATAATGCCCCGACGATAATGAAGATGTTTAGGAAGAGCGGTGAAAAAGCCGGCGCCGCAAACGCCCGCACGGAGTTGAGAATACCCATCGCCAGCGCAGCCAGGCTGACGAACAACAGATAAGGGAACATGATACGGGCCAGCAACGTGGTCAGCGCAAGTTTGTCGGGATTCTCTTGAAAGCCCGGTGCCAGTAGCTGCACGAGCCACGGCGCCACCACCATGCCGACGATGGTCACCAATGTCACGATCGTCAGCAGGGTCGTGAAGACGGCGCTGGCCAATTCCCAAGTATCCTGCTTGCTGCGGGTCGTTCGGTATTCCGTAAACACCGGGATGAAGGCCGACGACATCGACCCTTCCGCAAACAATTCTCGAAGGAGGCTTGGAATGCGGAACGCGATGAAGAACGCATCGGCTGCCGGTGTCGCCCCGAATAGCCGAGCCAGTACCATGTCGCGCACAAACCCCAAAATGCGGCTCGAAAACGTGGCGACGCCGATCACCCCGGCCGATTTGACGACCGAGTGGATGTCATCGTGTTTGCCCTGCGGAGAGAGGACCGGCGCGGTGGGGTCGGACATGGACGGGATTCTAGCGGAACATCGGCGCGTCGTCTATTGATCGGAGTATTTCTTGGCCGGCCCCACTGGCAGTCAGACGGAATAGTGCCGGGTAAGATGCTCTCGTTGACACTGCATGATGTATTGCATCAACAGCGCCTGATTCTGAGGGCCCATTCTTACGAACCGCGCATGCAACCGGTAGGTACGAATGTGATGCGCTTCGATGAGATCCACCCGGAGGACTTCGATGGAGGCTTTGAAGAGAACTTGGTCAGGGAAACGCATCGTGAGTGTGAGGATGTCACGTGGTTCATAGAGGGTATTCACCACAACGCCGATCCCTCCGCCACTCAGATTCACGGATTGGGCAAGGAGTACCCCCTCGGCGTCGTCCGTCTCGGCTTGGAGACACATGGGCAGCATGACCGTGATTCGGTAATAGGCCCGGCGATCGGCAAAGGACGATGGGGTGTCGTCTGACATAAGGGTGCGCCCTAGTTGACTATCGACGGAATTGACAACTTCACTATCGCTCTTGGACCACCTGGTTTGGCAATTCATTGGGGTTGTCGTCAGGTCGTGCAGGACAGACGTCTGAGAGCAGGCGTCCGCACTGTTCGATCCCTTCACACAGCCCCCCGACAATATCCTGCACCTTCAACCGTTCCACGACCGCTTGGACGATCTGCGCCCACCGTTCCCCAGGGACCTGTTGCCCTAAGGGGTGATCAGGAAGCACATAGATCTGGTGTTCCAACACCGACAAGAGGATCAACACCCCAGTCCGCTCTCTCGTTTGTGAAATGGCGTGCCGGGCAAAGGCCTGCTCGGCTCGAAGACGCACCTTGTGTTGCATCCGCTCTCTGGACGTCAACAGGCGGATCACGGGACCGAGGGTGCCAAGCCGAGAGCCAATGCCATAGACAAGCAGGGTGGCACATACCAGCCACGCGGCGTTCGCAGCATGCCAGCCCCAAGGGAGCCAGAGGGTTTCAAGGGTCAGGAGGATGGTCAAGACCATCACAGCAAGCACAAGCCCCGCCCAATGCTGCGCATCCCGGTAGGAACCAGACCGGGGAACGATCATCGGCACAATCTCCGCTCTCGTCTGTTGCTCGGCCCGCTGGACTGCCGACTGAATCCGTTCCTGCTCTTCGGCTGTGAGTGTGACTCCCTTACCAGCTTCCACTGGCCCCCCCTCCTCCAAAGCCTCCGCCGCCTCCGCTAAACCCGCCCCCCGTGCCGCCAAAAGAGCCACCGCCCCATCCGCCTCCTCGACTGCTGTACCACATCCAATCGTCCATACCCCTTCGCGTACTTCTTCGCCCGCTGATTCCAGAAGAAGATATGAACAGAAGCAGGATCAGCGTGACTCCTCCGGCAATCACCGCCGGCACCAACCAGGGGGCCAGTAAGAGGGAGAGGCCTGTGCCGGCAATTGGCCCAAGGAACCGATTGACATTCATTAGGATGAATCCGAGCATCAGGCCGACCATGGTTGCGGTGATGACCTGACTCAGAATATCGGTGTCTTGCCGTGAAGCCGTCCTCTCAGACGCCTGATAGGTTCCTTCGATCGTCCGGATGATGGCATCAATTCCAGCCGTTACGCCACCCGGGAAATCACCGGTACGGAAACGCGGGACTATTTCATTTCTGATGATGCGTGCCGATCGGGCATCAGTGAGCGTCCCCTCCAAGCCATATCCCACTTCAATTCTGACCTTGCGCTCCTGTATCGCCACCAACAACAAGACTCCGTTGTCGGTTCCTGTCTGACCCAGCTTCCAGGTCGTGGCCACACGATGAGAAAACTCTTCCAGCCCATCGCCTTCGAGTGACGGGACGATCAGCACCACAACTTGATTGCTCGTGGCCGTTTCATGCGCTGCCAGTCGAGCCGACATCGACTGCACCGCCGAGGCTGGCAACACATGGCCTGGATCCACAACGTGCCCGGAGAGTGACGGCACGTCGAGAGCCAATGCGTGAGAGGCGAAGGTCACGGTTGAGGCTAAGATCAAATTCCAGACGAACCCTCGGCAAATGCACGCTGCTCGCCTCTGATCCACTGGCTCAACCTCGACCTGGAGCTCACCCTGAACTTAGAATTTCACTTCCGGTGGCTTCGCGATCGCATTCTCATCCGCGACGGTGAAATTTGGCTTTTCTTCCATGTGCAGTAAGAACTGCGCCGTCAAATTGGTGGGAAAGTAGCGGACCATCTTGTTGTACTCCGCCACCCGGTCGATGTAGCGTTTGCGGGCGACGGTGATACGGTTCTCCGTCCCCTCCAGCTGACTTTGGAGGTCGCGGAAATTCTGATCGGCCTTGAGATTAGGATACTGTTCTGCAATCGCAATCAGACGGCCCAGCGCGGAGGTGAGGCCGGCTTGCGCTTTCTGAAATTCTTCAAATGCCGCCGGGTCCTTCAACATTTCTGGAGTCACCTGAATTCCGGTCGCCTTGGACCGTGCATTCACCACTCCTTCCAAAGTCTCCCGTTCATGTTCGGCATAACCTTTCACCGTCGCCACGAGGTTCGGAATCAGGTCGGCCCGCCGTTGGTATTGATTGATGACTTCGCTCCAGGCTGCCTTGGTGTCTTCATCCAATCCCTGCAGATCGTTGTACCCACAGCCGGATAGGAAGAGCGCCCCAGCCAAGGCCAAGCCCATCGCGAAATCTGTCGATCTTCCATACGTCATGGCACCATCCCTCCTTCGACAAACCTGGCCCCTTCCTTCCCTGCGTGGGTCTCATGCTACCATGACCATGATTGTGAAGATACGTCGAGCAAGAGGCTGCAGTGCCGGTACTGTCGGCACAGTTTCCTGGAAGGATGACAAGGGTCGGCCCATGCCCCCAGCACGACGGCAGGCTTACGAGCGGGATTCAGGCCATGACCGTGTACCGATGTGTTCCACCTGGCACACGCGCTTAATCTCGGCCAGGCGTTCACCCTCTCTCATGCAAGGGCCCACCGGTAGATACTGACGGCTGAGCCTAAATCTTAGGCGTCGACTCGCTTGACCAGCGGCTGGCCCGCCAGCCCTACCGGATAGAGCTTTGGTCCACGCGACGGATTCTGTTGGACCACCACCGGCGCAGCCATCTCCAACGTTCCATTCAGGCGTGCCCCCTCCTCAATCGAAAGAACGGGAGTCTTGAGACTGCCTTGGATCACAGCCTGGGCGAGTAGCGTGACCCGTTCCGTGGCTTGAATATCACCCATAATGGCCCCTTCACACACTAACGAACCGGCAGAGACCTTGGCGGTGATCATCCCTTCAGACCCCACCAATAACCCGCCGTCGGCACGGATTTCCCCCTCCAGCGACCCATCGATCCGTAAGGTGCCGGAATAAGTGAGCACGCCTTTGAAGGTCACGCCCGCCCCGATAAATGCGCTGACAGCCTCACTGGATACCGCGTGGCTTCTGATCGAACCCTGTCCCTCTGGAATCATGCCCTCATCCGAGTACACCGTATTCCCTTGCTTCCACATACAAGCCCCTCCCTCCTACCCTTCATCACATTGTGTGTTGGTTTCCGCCTTTCGCCGTCCTCACATTCCTCTATCGGTTCCGAATGGAATTTATTGAGTGCCATGGACGAGACCCTGCACATATGGGTGCAGATCCGTCCGCCGTGCTATATCATGGGGCAGTACCCTGAAGGTCCTAGCCTCAACAACGCGTCATGGCTCTGGAACGATCGTCTCATGTGCCGGGTGGATTTCAGGTGCGGCACCGCGTGCTGGGCATCTATCAAGGCAGTGCCATCGACCTTGCCTTCTGGCATCCATCCTCGAATATGCCGGAATACGGCCTGTGCCGGTTTTCCACGGAAGACAAGGCTCAGGCATTTGTCGATTTCCTCTGCTCAGCCATGTGTACCGAACCGCTTGATCGAAACGATCTGACGGTTGAACCGTATGATCTCACGAAGCATGAGCAGTTAGTGACGGAGTACCCGCTTCCGTCAGCCTGGGAATCACCCCTCTAACGGCCGTTAGTCGTGGGAACCGGTCTGACCCGGAGCAAGCGGACTGGCAATCGGTGCGGCCACTGCCTGAGGCAATGCGGAAGACGTGGCGCCTGATCGCGAATGAATGAAGGCGAGGAGTCGTTTGTCTTCTTGTGCCTTTCGAAGAAACTTGAGCGCAATGCCACGAGCGCTGACCGACCGAACCATCGCCGCCACTTCGAGAGGGGGCTCGTTTGGGGCGATGCCGATTTCCAGATAAAAGATATCGTCGACGTGCACTTGGGTCTCACTCTGAATGACACAGCCACCCAATGATAGATCCTTGACCGTGCCTTCGCCCCGCACCTTCCCGCCAGAAAACGACAGACACAATCGCACGGGAATACGGAGATGCTCCCGTCGGTCGATCGGGCCGGAATGGTCTGTCCCCCTATTCCACGCTAAAAAGCGATGACTGCACTGCTGACAATGGAACGGCATCATGCCGATCAACCTCGCCGCGTGTTCCCGCGGCGATTGCGGACGGGATCGGAGCACCACACTGTTCCGGCACCTTGGACACGCGACCTGACGGCTCATGACGGTCTTGGGCCTCCACCACGGACAAGCGGGCTTCCACGTTCTCACGATCGAACTATAAAGACCTTTCCCCTACAGTCAAGTTGATTGGCATCCTGCGCGGCAGCCGACGAGCCGCCACAGGTAGTCAGAGGAGGCGTGGGCTGCTAATCAGATTCAGCCTGCAACGGGTCCGGCTTGCCGGGCGAACCGGCCTCGACGAGACCGGCACGGAGATATTCCCGGTTGAGCACAGCGATGAATCGCGTGCTGATACGTTTGGGGCAGACGGCTTCACACTCATATTGATTACCGCAGACACCGAATCCTTCTCGGTCCATGGCCTCCATCATCGCAGCGACTCGGCGAGCCCGTTCAGGCTTTCCTTGGGGCACGGTGCCAAGATGAGCGATCTTGGCTGCCACGAACAACGTGGCCGATGCATTTTTACAGGCGGCCACACACGCTCCACAGCCGATGCAGGATGCCGCGTCCATAGCGGTCTCCGCCTGCTCCTTGCCGATCAGCAGCACATTGCCGTCGACCGCCCCACCCGTATTGACGGAAATGTACCCGCCTGCCTGCATCAGCCGGTCCAGCGCGCTCCGGTCCACGACAAGATCCTTGACGATCGGAAACGCCCGCGCGCGCCACGGCTCGATCGTAATCACGTCCCCACCGGAAAACCTACGCATATAGAGCTGGCAAGTCGCCATACCACGTTCCGGGCCATGAGGCACTCCGTTGATCACGAGCGAACAGCTTCCGCAGATCCCTTCCCGGCAATCGTGTTCGAACGCCACCGGGTCTTCCCCCTTGAGAATCAACCGCTGGTTCACCCCGTCAAGCATCTCCAAGAACGACATGTCGGGGCTGACCTCCTCCGTCTCATAGTCCACCAACCGCCCCGCGTCGTGTGGGCCTTGCTGCCGCCAAATCTTCAGGGTGAATTTCATCTCTCGTCTTCCTCTGTTCTATCTTTTACGCCTTACGTTTCACCCTTCGCCAGTCACTGATAGCTTCTGGTCGTCGGCTGCACAAATTCAAACACGAGGGGCTCCTTGTGCAAAACGGGGGATTCCTTCCGCCGATATTCCCAAGCCGCTACATGGGCAAACCGATCATCGTCTCGTTGCGGCTCTCCATCGGTGGTTTGATATTCCTCACGGAAATGCGCCCCGCATGACTCCTCCCGGTGCAAGGCGTCATGGCACAGCAACTCGGCGAATTCGAGAAAGTCTGCCACTCGCCCCGCATACTCCAGTTCTTGATTGAAGGCCTCCCCCGATCCTGGGACGGCGACATCCCGCCAAAACTCCTCGCGTAGTGCAGGAATCGCTTCCAGGGCACCGGTCAGCCCTGTCCGAGAACGAGCCATCCCGCAGTGGTCCCACAAAATCTTTCCCACCTCCCGATGAAACGAGGCTGCAGTGCGGCGCCCGTTCGCTCGAAGCAAATTGGCCACCTGACCAGTCACACGCTCCACAGCCGCACAAGATGCGCGCTGCTCCTCAGCCGATGGAGAGGGGGGGGCCGACGCCAAGTAATGGCCCATCGTATAGGGCAGAATAAAATATCCATCGGCCAGGCCCTGCATCAGGGAGCTCGCGCCGAGCCGGTTTGCGCCATGATCGGCGAAATTCGCCTCGCCGATGACAAAGAGGCCTGGAATCGTGCTCATCAAATTGTAATCGACCCACAAACCTCCCATCGTATAGTGCGGGGCCGGATAGATACGCATGGGCACCCGATAGGCATCTTCGCCGGTAATCCGCTGATACATCTCAAAGAGGTTGCCGTATCGCTCCTGCACTACCCCCAGCCCCTGCCGCTCGATCACATCGGCAAAATCCAAATACACACCGTGGCCACCCGGTCCGACACCTCGGCCCTCGTCGCACATCGCCTTCACCGCTCGGGAGGCGACATCACGCGGCACAAGGTTGCCAAACCTCGGATACCGGCGCTCCAGGAAATAGTCTCGCTCCGACAACGGTATCTCTTCGGGAAGCCGCCGATCAGCAGGCGCAATCGGCACCCACAGCCGTCCGTCGTTTCGGAGGGATTCGGACATGAGCGTGAGTTTGGCTTGATGCGTGTCCACCGGCGGGATCGCCGTCGGATGGATCTGGGTAAAACACGGGTTGGCGAAGGCGGCACCGTGTTTCCAGGCTCGGAACGTTGCGGTCACATTGCAGCTACTCGCATTGGTGGACCGATAATACACATTCCCGTATCCACCGGTCGCCAACACGACCGCCTGCGCCATATGGGCCGTAATCCGTCCTGTCACCAAGTCACGGACGACGATACCCCGAGCATGCCCGTCGATCACGATCAAATCGAGCATTTCGGTGCGCGGGCGCATCGTCACTTGTCCTCGCTCGATCTGCCAACACAAGGCCGAATAGGCCCCCAGAAGCAGCTGCTGTCCGGTCTGACCCCGGCAGTAGAAGGTGCGTGCGACCTGCACTCCCCCGAACGAACGGTTGGCCAGTTGCCCGCCGTACTCCCGCGCAAACGGAACACCGAGTGCCACACACTGATCGATGATCTGGGTGCTGACTTGGGCCAGGCGATAGACATTCGCTTCCCGTGAACGGAAATCCCCGCCCTTGAGGGTGTCGTAAAACAGCCGGGCGACACTGTCGCCGTCGTCCTGATAATTCTTCGCCGCGTTGATGCCCCCCTGCGCCGCGATGCTGTGCGCCCGCCTCGGGCTGTCCTGGGAACAAAAACACTCTACCTGGTAACCGAGCTGACCCAATGTCGATGCCGCGCTGGCGCCGGCCAGCCCGGTGCCCACGACAATAATATTGAGCCGCCGCTTATTGCCCGGACTCACCAGCCTTTCGGTGAACCGGCGCCGATCCCACTTCGTCTCCAGCGGACCTGGCGGGATCTTAGGGTCGAGCGTCATCATGTCCGCACCAATCCGAGAAACACCGCGAGAATGATCACCAAGTTGCCCAGCACCACAAATAACGCGACCGCCGGCCCCGCAGCCTTGAAGACACGATTGAGCGCCGCATGCTCGAATCCCAATGTCTGCAAACTCCCGGACACCGCATGACTGAGGTGCATCCCAAGGACCAGCTGCCCTGCACAATAGAGCAGCACATACAACGGATTGTGAAAGGCATGGATCACCTTGCCGAAGACATCCGCACGGCCTCGCTCATCCATGTGATCGTGGAAGGAGGAATCGACGAGACCTGCGCTCAGATGCAAGAGATGAAACACGATAAACAGCAGGAGTAGACTGCCGGTGAGCGCCATGGTCCGTGAAGCCACGGACGCAACCCGATAGTCACGGACCGCGTAGGCCACTGGACGGGCGCGCCGGTTGCGAAGGGCGAGCTGAATGGCCAAGGCGATGTGGACGACCGCAACCGTCAGCAGCCCAAACCGCGCGGTCCACAAGACCATCGGCATCTCGCGCAGGAAGGCGGCATACCCATTGTACGCACCGGGCCCCTCCAAGACTTGAAGGTTGCCCAGCATGTGAAACACCACAAATCCAGCCAGGCCTAGTCCGCTCAGCGCCACAGCGACTTTGCTGCTCAGTGTGGTCCGAAAGTGGCTGGTACGAGGCATTACCCTCCTCGACATTCGAATACGGACTGCACAGGCCGTCCCTGCAGTGAGTCGGCAATCATCTCGCTTCTTATGTACTCTGCTTCAGCCGAGACCGCAAGTGTGGGAACGATTCCGTGTTCTTTCGTTCGAAGAATGATGGAGGAGAGGCAGTCGGTATCGGATGGGAAGAGCTCGGGCCGTTCTCACGGCGGCTCATGGGATATATCAAGCTGCGGATGGGCTCAATAGCCGGGGCGTAATTCGTTTAACATGTGATTCTACTTGCTCGGCCTCGCTGGTGCCAACATTCATCCTATCAAGCGCCATCACAGAGGTGGCTCCGGTTGGTTGGACAGTATCGGCCCATTCTTAAGTGGCGCCTGGCGGATAGCTGACTACGCGGCGGTCTGCCGTGTCGTCAGATGGTCATAGTACACCTGGTCCGGCGTCTGGCCGT
>VGXE01000017.1 GCA_016873455.1 Nitrospira sp.
CGCCAGCGTCCCAACAGACCAGCCCCGATGCCCAAGTCGGCGGCGATTTGACTCACCGTTACCCCGGGTGCGTCGAGCATGGCCACCGCTTCACGTTTGTACTCCACTGAAAACTTCCGTCGTGCTCTCATGACACCCCTCCTGGCCCATTATGGGCCTTAAGTGAGGTGTCCGTAAAATCGGGGCAGAACCCAAGGGAGAAATGATTGCGGAACTTCTACTTCATTAGCCATAAGCCATTCAAGACGTTCCAAATCACCAAGTTCTAAAGCGAATAAGATTGCATCAGCGTAAGCATCAACTTCACCAAAACCTGGCCCAGCTTCAATTGCAGTTAAAGGTTCTTTGCCAAAATTATTAGCCACTTCCTCAGGTGTATGAGCAACGATTTTTCCCGGAATAAGAACATGCTGACCTCTAAATGCTTTAGTTTTAGCTTGATCAATTAACTGTTTGTAATTACGCTTTGACATTAATTGATCCCCCCTAAAACTCGATTGATTAACGCTGATTTATGTTCGGTAGCCAAATGGCTATATCTTTTCGTAACACTTAAATTGCGATGACCAAGAACATCGCCTATTTCTAGAAGCGTAGCACCGTTTTGAGCGAGATATGAGGCGCAGGTATGTCTTAGGTCATGGAATCGAAAATTTTTGATCTTGGCTTGTTTTAAAGCTTCTCGCCACACCCAGTCAAAGTGGTATGGCGCATCAGTTTTGCGAGTTGATGAAAATATAAGCTTAGATTCTGCGGATTTAAATTGCTCAAGCTCCTGTAATACTGCTGGAACTAGCGGAAGGGTCTTTCTATCGCCATTTTTAGTTCTGTGGATGGCGGCTTCAGACCTCTCCCAGTCAATATCGCCCCATTTGAGGCGCTTTAATTCCCCGCTACGTGCCCCAGTAGTTAGGGCTAATAGGGTTAGAAGGTACAGTTTGGGCCACTTTGATTGCTTGCATGCGTCAAGTAACGCAATGCGCTCATCCTTATCCAAAAAACGAACAACTTCATTGTGTTCGGGCGATTTTTCAATACCCTTGCATGGATTGGACCAGCCTTTAGGTGCTATGCGTTTTTTAATGCACCAAGTAAATAGGGCTGCCATCGTAGCCACGTATCTATTGAGTGTTGCGGCTGTATAGGGTTTATTTTTGGCTTTATAAATTGAATTGCCATCGGCATCTTTGCCTGCATAGTAACGAGGCTTTTTGCTGGATAACTCTTCAATCGCATAAAAGATATGGTCTTCATCAACCTCTAATAGCGTTAAATGACCAATTTTGGCTTGCCACCAAGCCATACGCTGGGCGCGACTCTCATCACGGCCCTCATAGGCAGCCATATAGGCATCAATTGCTTGGGATATAGTCATCAGCCCAGAACGCTCATAAAGAGCGGGGCGACTACTTGTGCCAGTTTGCAGAGTGCCGGAAATCACTGTTGCAAGCCCACTGGCGGGCAGTGTAGAACGATTCATTGTTAGACCCTTACTTTGTCGTCCGCCTTTTCACCGGCGGACTGAAGTGGGAGTCTAGAAAGTCCCGTTACTACTAGGTATTTGGCTCCTCGACCTGGGCTCGAACCAGGGACCTACGGATTAACAGACCCCATTTGAGCGGACAATCACATCCTCTTCCCAATCGGCACATCTGCCATTCGCCTGCCCGTCGGTATAAGATGTCATTGACTGAAACTAGTCGCAATGATACTTTCGTGAATAATTGTATCATTGTGATTCATGGCGGGAATGGAAGTATCATAATGGGAACATGCCGTGAAACCAGATGATTTTACCGGCAACTCAAATGGTCGTCTGATCCGTACCCCATCAGATTATTGGGCGTTTGTTCCACATCCGCTTCCTCCTCAGCTCACATTGACCTGGGAGCTGGTCCATCAGTTATCTAGCGCGGAGCGAGCCCTGAGTGAGTTGGCCGGTGTTGCCCGCACACTTCCCAATCCGCATCTTCTCATCGGTCCCTTTATCCGGCGTGAGGCGGTCTTGTCTAGCCGTATTGAAGGGACCCAGGCGTCGCTTTCTGATTTGCTCTTTTTTGAAGCCTCGGGGGCGGTCGATCAAAAAACACCAGACGTCCGTGAGGTCGCAAATTATGTAACGGCGATGGAATATGGACTGGAACGTCTCAAGAAGCTTCCGGTTAGTCTGCGCCTCTTTCGTGAGCTCCACGAACGTTTGATGGCCGGTGTTCGAGGCGATCACTTGACGCCAGGAGAGTTCCGGCGTTCTCAAAACTGGATCGGCCCAGCCGGTTGCACGTTGATGGACGCGACCTATGTGCCACCGCCTCCGGATTCTATGAATGACGCCCTCCGGCATCTGGAGCAGTATCTCCACTCACCATCACCGTTGCCGCTGTTGATTCGTCTGGCAGCTATCCATTATCAGTTCGAAGCCATTCATCCGTTCTTGGACGGCAATGGCAGAATCGGTCGACTGCTGATCACTCTGTTGCTCTGCAGCGAAGAAGCGCTGCCTGCGCCCTTGCTCTATCTCAGTGCGTACTTTGATCAACATCGAGAAGACTACTACCGTCTCCTTCTCGCCGTGAGCCAACTCGGTCGTTGGAGTGAATGGATGACGTTCTTCTTGGCAGGAGTTGCGGAGCAATCCAGAGATGCGATCAGCCGGTCCAAGCAACTTCTCGATCGGTGGCAATCCTATCGCGCGACGCTTCAATCGGCTCGGTCGTCAGCTCTTCAACTTCAGTTGGTCGATGAGATATTCGCGTATCCTGCCATCACAATCGGCCAGGCTGCCAAACGATTGAAAGTCACGCAGCGTTCGGCTCAACTGAATATTGAAAAGCTCGTTCGGAAGGGCATTCTACGAGAAGGAACAGGGAAGAAGCGAAATCGAGTCTTCATTGCCCCCGAGATCATCAAGATCATTGAAGCGCCGAGGGTCGTCTGATGTCGTCTTCCGCAAGCCACCTCAAGAGGCGTCAACTTCAACCAGCAACTGCAAAAACCATTCGTTGTGTCTTCGATCACCTTGATTACCCTGCCCTCGGTCCCATCTACTGCTACGAAGGGGGCGAGGAGTTCTGGCGGGCGAAGCGAAAGCCTTGCGAGCGGCTGGGTATCAACATCTCTCAGGCACTGCTGAGAAAGTTATCGCATGGCGGGCGGAGCCTCTATGTGGGAGCTGGGGTTGCAGAGCTACCCTGTCTGCTGGCCGAAGCGCTGGAGCTTGATCGCCACGTTGAACCCTATAACCTTCGCCGGTCCGAGGTCGCCACGCTCAACAGGGCTTGCCGTGGTACGTCGGTAAAGTTTCGGCCAACAACAGCAGAACTGGCCAAAGGAACATTTGACCATCTCTGGATCGTGAGTGTCCTCAATGACCCGGAGCGGTTTCCAGACCTGTCGCCGCTATCCTACGGAAACCTCGATCCGGTCACGTTCAATCCGACGAAATTTGAACAACAGCGTCGCATCGTCCGGTCGATCGTTGATCGCTGCATGCCCAAGCTCAGTCTGCCTGGTTGGGTGACCACCTCGATCGAAGAAGTCGTCTGGATTGCGGAATGGTGCCACCGGCATGACACTCCGTATCACGTGGAACGGAAGCAGTACCCAACCGCGTTGGTGGGAGACCCAATCTGCTTCATTCGAATTGGCCAGGAGTAAGGGGTCAGGGGAAAGAAAGGACTCTACGGAACGAAACCGGTGGGTTTGGATGGACCGCCCATGTAAGTGCGGGCATATCGAACGTAGTTCTCAGCGGACTCCTTGATCCAAGCCAATTCGTTCTCACTGACCGGTCGCTTCACCTTGGCCGGTGAGCCGAGAATCAGGCTCTTGGGCGGCACGATCGTCCCTTCCGTGACCAGCGCCCCGGCTCCCACGACCGAATCCTCTCCGATCACCGCGCCGTCCATGATGATGGCGCCCATCCCCACTAACACGCGATCCTTAATGGTGCATCCATGCAGTACGACATGGTGCCCGACCGTCACGTCGTCTCCGATGATCAAGGGATGAGTATCGTGGGTCACATGCAGCATGCAGAGGTCTTGGACGTTGGTCCGATTGCCGATTCGAATAAAGTTCACATCGCCCCTGATCACGGCATGGAACCAGACACTGCAGGCCTCGCCCATCACCACGTCCCCGATCACGACGCCGGTGTCTTCGATGAAACAGGAGCTGGGAACGGTTGGCTTGATGCCTTGGTAGGTACGGATCACGCCCCGCACTCTAGGCGAAGCGCGACCGGAATAGCAAGCGTGCGCTCGTTGACAGGCTTTTCGAGCCTCCCGTAGACTGCGTGAATGTCTACGCCATTGATCCAGCTCGACCGAAAGAACACCTCCAAAAAGACGGCGCCTGTGAAGAAGGCCGCTGCTCCTAAAACAACGACCATCGGTTTCGTCAACCTGGGGTGCTCCAAAAACCAGGTCGATTCCGAAGTGATGCTGGGCACCCTTGTCCAGGATGGGTTCCACCTGACCGACAATCCGAAAAAAGCCGAGGTCGTCATCATCAATACCTGTGGCTTTATCGAGGAAGCGAAGCAGGAATCGATCAATACCATTCTCGAGCATGGCAAGTTGAAGCAACAGGGTCTCTGCCGTGTCCTCATTGCGGCCGGCTGCCTGGCGCAACGCTATCAGGGCGATTTGCTGAAAGAGTTGCCCGAATTGGACGGGGTGGTCGGCACCGGCGAATTCGGCAAAATCGCTGATATCTGCCGTGACCTCCTCGCACCGAAGAAGCGTCACCAGCGCGTGTGGATGAGCAAACCGCCATATCTCTATGACGAACTGGCGCCTCGGATTCGACTCGGCAAGCAGCACAGCGCCTACGTCAAGATTGCCGAAGGCTGTAACCGTAACTGCGCCTTCTGTGCGATCCCTCTGATGCGGGGCAAACAGCGGAGCCGCTCGATTGAATCGATCGTCGCCGAAGCCAATCGGCTGGCCGCCGAGGGTGTGAAGGAAATCAGCCTCATTTCGCAAGATACGATCAACTACGGAGTTGATCTTGGACTTCGGCAGGGGCTCGTGTCGCTCCTGCGCGAGTTGGTTCGCGTAGACGGGATACGGTGGATCAGGCCTTTTTATCTCTATCCGCAACAGGTCACGGATGAACTGTTGGATCTCTATGCAGGAGAGACGAAGATTGCGAAGTATATCGACATGCCGTTGCAACATATCAACGACCGTATGCTCAAAGCGATGCATCGTCTGGGTGACCGGGGAGCCATCGAACGATTGGTCGATCGGATCCGGCAGCGCATCCCCGGTGTGACGTTCCGCACGGCCTTCATCGTCGGATTCCCCGGTGAAACAGAGGCAGCGTTCACCGAACTGAGAGAGTATGTGCAGCAAGCTGAGTTCGACCGAGTCGCGGTCTTCCACTATTCGGACGAAGAAGATACCTCGGCGGTCGGCTTTGATGGAAAAATTGAGCGAGACGTGATGGACGAACGCCGCAACGAGTTATTGGCGGTTCAGGAATCCATTGCGGCGGCGAAGGGACAGGAAAAGGTCGGGACGGTGCTTGATGTCCTGATCGACGGGCCATCCGAAGACACCTCCTTGTTACTCGAAGGCCGGCACGAGGGGCTGGCCCCCGACATCGATGGCGCGGTGTACATCAATGACGGCGTGGCTTCCGCCGGAGATCTGGTCAAGGTGCGGATCACCGAGGCGGCCACGTACGATCTCGTCGGACAAATCATCTCGTAACCCCCTTCCCGATTTTCAGGCCCCTGCTATACTCAAGAAGTCTCTCCGTAACCAACCTGAGTTGAGGTTATCTCGAACATGACGACACAGCCGAAAGAGTCCATCGTCCTTCTCATCCATTGCAAGGACCGTAAGGGCATTGTCGCCCGTGTCTCCGGCTTCATTCACGATTTCGGGGGCAATATCCTCGACTCCGATCATCACACGGATGAAGAATCGAACGATTTTCTGATGCGGATGGAGTGTGCGACGGAAGGATTACAGATCGCTTCTGATGAAATCGCCTCCGCGTTCGCTCCCATCGCCAAGGTGTTCGAGATGCGGTACGAATTTCATCTCACCAGCCGACGACAGCGCGTTGCGATGATGGTGTCGAAACAAGACCACTGTTTGGCGGACCTGCTGCAACGGCACCGCCGAGACGAGCTCCACATCGACATCCCCATCATCATTTCCAACCATGAGACCTGCGCGAGCTGGGCGGATCTCTTCAAAATTCCGTTCGCCGTGCATCCCGTCAGCAAGGAGACCAAGTCCCAGCAAGAGCGGCAGGTCGTCGCCCTCTTGAAGGAGCATCGAGTGGAACTCGTCGTGATGGCCCGATACATGCAAATTCTCAGCGCGGATTTTCTTGCGCAAGTCGGGTGCCCGGTGATCAACATCCACCATTCGTTCCTTCCCGCCTTCATCGGCGCGAATCCCTATCGCCAGGCCTATGACCGCGGGGTCAAGATCATCGGGGCAACCGCGCACTATGCCACACAGGATCTGGACGAAGGACCGATCATCGAACAGGATGTGTTCCGGATCGGTCACCGGGATACCGTGGAGGATCTCGTCCGTAAAGGCCGAGATTTGGAGGAAATCGTGTTAGCCCGCGCCGTCCGTCGGCATATCGAACATCGCGTGCTGGTCTATGGGAGAAAAACGGTCGTGTTTGACTGAGTGCCGCGAGCGCAGATCGTCGCAGGCGCACTCAGCAACAACTCACGCCGGGTGCGGCGCGAGCGGCAGCGTGACCGTGAACGTGGAGCCTCGGCCCAGTTCGCTCTGCACGCTGATACGGCCCTTGTGGGTTTCGGCGATCCAGGAGCAGATGGCGAGGCCCAAGCCGGTGCCCTTCTTGGTGTGGGCGCGCGCTTCGTCGGTGCGGAAGAATCGGTTGAAGATCTTGTGTTGATCGTCCGGCGCGATCCCGATGCCCTGGTCCGTGACGGATACAATGGCCTGTTGGCCATCGGTCATCAGGCTGATCGTGACTGTTCCCTTCGGGTTCGAATACTTGACAGCGTTCTCGACCAGATTGAGCAACAGCTCACGCAGCCGCAGTTCGTCGCCCTGTACACGCGCCGGCATCATGGCTCCCAATACGACCGCGATCGTGCGATCTTGCCCGAGCAAGGTGGCCTGGCGGTGGATGTCTTCAACGAGCGTTTCCAACGAGACCGGTAGCAGCTCCATCTTGACCGCGCCCATGTCGGCGCGGGAGAGAAACAGCAGTTCATCGACAATGCGGGTCATCCGGTCGATCTCCTCGAGATTGCTTTCGAGCACGGTGTGATAATCTTCCAGCGGGCGCGGCCGTCGCAGCACGAGCTCGGTTTCACCTTTCATCACGGTTAACGGCGTTCGCAGCTCGTGCGAGGCGTCGCTGGTGAATTGGCGGATCTGTCGAAAGGACGCTTCCAGCCGCCCGATCATGTTGTTGAACGTCCCGGCCAGCCGGCCGATTTCGTCAGACGCGGTCTGCATGGTGAGGCGCTGACTGAGATCGCCGCCGGCAATGCGTTGCGCGGCCAGCGTGATGGCATCGACAGGGCGCAAGGCCCGGCCGGCAAGAAACCATCCCGCCGCAAGCGAGACGGCCAGCGCAATCGGCACGGCCACAATCAGCAGGATGAGGAAACGGCGCAAGGTATCCTCGATGGATTCCATCGATGTGCCGACCTGCACAATGTAGAGCAGGCTGCCTCGGTATGTGATGGGAACGGAGATCAGCCGCAGCTGAGGCTCGTTGGGATACTTGGTTGTTTCGAACAACGACTGGCCGAGGAAGGCCGTCTCGAGCGCCTTTTGGCTGAGCGGCACCTCATGCCGTTTGATGTTGGGTGATCGGATCGTGATGGTGCCGGAGGGGCTGAAGATCTGGAAGAATTTGTCGATCCGGGCCAATTCAGGAAACTGGGACAGCAGGTCTTCTTCGTCGAGAAGCGGAAGAAACCCGCGTTCTTCCAAAGAACGTACTGCGGTGGCGGCGGTTTCTTTGAGGGATTCATCGACGTCGTCTCGAAGGTTCCTGGCGGTGATCACGTACAAGACGACGGAGAACGTGATCAATACCATGGCCAGCGCGCTTCCGTACCAGAGGGTGAGCCTGACACGCAGCGGCATCAGCAAGCTCCGGCGCAGGGCCTGAAGGACCTGGCCGAGGCCAGTCGGTAACGGCAGGTTCGCGGACGCAGAATGGGCGCGACCTTCATATTAGTCGGCCTTCAGCATATACCCACTGCCTCGAATCGTGTGAATCAGCTTTTTGGTTCGGCCGCGATCGATCTTATTGCGGAGGTAGTTCACATAGACATCGATGACGTTGGTGAAGGTGTCGAAATCCTGATTCCACACGTGTTCGGAAATCATGGGTCGCGTCAAGACCCGTCCGGTGTGCCGCATGAGGTATTCCAGCAGGGCATACTCCTTGAGTGTGAGATCGATGCGTTGGCCGCCACGGGTGACTTCGCGCGTGGCCGGATTCAAGACCAAATCATCGACTTGAAGAATTCCAGGACTCTCCGTTGCGCCACGGCGGAGCAGGGCACGGACGCGGGCCAGCAGCTCATCGATGGCGAATGGCTTGGTCAAGTAGTCGTCGGCGCCGGCATCGAGCCCCTTCACCCGCTGATCGATCTGGGACTGTGCCGTGAGAATCAGGACGGGGGTTTGAATGCGCTCTCGGCGGACGGTCTTGAGAATATCCATGCCGGACATCGACGGGAGCATCAGGTCGACCACCAACAAGTCGTAATTGGTCGCCAAGGCCATCTCAAGCCCCTTGGCTCCGTCCTCGCACAGATCGACGGCGTAGCTTTCTTCTTCAAGCGCGCGCTTGATAAAGCAGCCGACTTTGGTCTCATCTTCGATGACGAGTACGCGCATGGACGATCTGTGTACAGGGGGGATTATACCAAACCGGACTCACCTCCATGGCAAGAAGTTTTGAGAAAGGCAGATTGAGAGGTGGGAGGGGATGTTTGCAGACGACGGGCTCTTACATGGAATCCCCTGGGACGACTTTTTCCAGCGAGACGATCGTTGGTTTGTTCCCCAACATTCGTACGACGAACGTTTCTTCGCCTTCGATTTTGAATTCCCGATTCGATTGCAGCAACGTCTGTGTCGATTTGTACGAGACTTTTGCGCTTCGCTCATCCGGAGCCAGTGAGACCGTGGTATTCACACGGGTAAAATCATTGGCGCTGGGGAAAGTGAATTCCATCGTGAGCGTTTTTCGATACTCTTCGCGTGTCAGCAGCGCGGACTGTTGGTGTGCCCCCTGCCTCATATGAATAGTGATCGTTACATCGGGAGCGATGTGCCGCAGGATGCCGTCGACGTCTTTTTGTTTGATGGCCTGATCGAGATGGTTGAGCAGAAGATCGATGGAGGCCCGCGTCAGAGGCGGCTCCGGCTCGGAAGGTTTGAGCGAGAGATTCGGTGATGCGGCACCTGGCGGCGTTGCTGAAGATGAAAACGAAAAGGTCTGGGTTGAGAAACTTTGAGGGTTGAAGAGAAACAGGTATCCGATTCCAATGATCACGATCACGAGGCCAAGACCGATGGTGAGTGTCAGGGCCGAACCCTTAGAGGAGTGTTGGTCTGACATCGATGGACATCCTCAACCGGGACGTGACGCTGCGTTGTCAGAGAATGCGTGCGAGCACGAATTGGAATTGGTCCCTACCGCAATCGCAATAGCGCAAAATTCCAGGAATGCATTTGGGTGAAACCAGAGACAGAGAGAATATGGAGCGGGAAAAGGGATTTGAACCCTCGACCCTCGCCTTGGCAAGGCGATGCTCTACCACTGAGCTATTCCCGCTCTCAGAAGTCACTACGCCGATAAGGGAGCCGGATTCTACTGAGCGCACAATACCGTGTCAAGCAATCTATCTCAAAAGAAGATCACCGCAGTGTTGCCTAACCGACCAGATGATCATGGTCGCTACAATTTCGTAACATCATCAGTCATCTAATTATATTCATTAACCCGTTGTATTTATAATAGGCACACATTTTTCAGCGAAACTTCGATGATCGATTGCTACGATAAGTAATCATTCATGAGAAAAGTATTGATCGAGGCATGGACATACGAATAGCGCATAATATCTTTATATTTTGATAGTTTAGTGAATGTTTCGAAGGGATAGTGCATGCTACATCAACCTGGTTCAACTATTGCTTAGAATATGCTTGGTTTTTTGTGGTGAGATGTGTTTACTCATTCATTCAATTGCGCAGCTGGACGTGGTTTGGAGTTGACATCGAGCAAGCTCAGCAGTGCCAGGCTTATGTGGATGTGGATAACGGTGTGATGGTTTGGTGAGGGTTCTGCGGGGCCCTCGAAATCGTAGGAGGTGTCTACAATGTTTTTGTCGCGCAGGCAGTTCTTGAAAGTCTCCGCGGGAACGGTCGCTGCGGTAGCGGTGGCGGATAAAGTTCTGGCGTTGACCGCACTGCAGCCGGTCATTGAGGTGGGCAATCCGTTGGGCGACTATCCGGATCGGTCATGGGAACGGGTCTATCATGACCAGTACCGGTACGATTCATCGTTCACATGGGTCTGCTCCCCAAACGACACCCATGCCTGTCGTGTTCGGGCGTTCGTCCGAAACGGCGTGATCATGCGTGTGGAACAGAACTACGACCATCAAACCTATGAGGATCTCTACGGCAACCGCGGGACCTTTGCGCATAACCCGCGCATGTGCCTCAAGGGGTTTACCTTTCATCGCCGTGTGTATGGACCGTATCGTCTCAAGGGTCCATTGATGCGGAAGGGCTGGAAGCAATGGATGGATGATGGGTCCCCCGAGCTGACCCCCGAAACGAAACGCAAATACAAATTCGACAGCCGCTTCTTGGACGATATGTTGCGGGTCTCCTGGGATACGGCCTTCACCTATGCCGCTAAGGCGATGATCGTCATTGCGACCCGGTACAGCGGCGAGGCTGGTGCGCGACGTCTTCGTGAGCAGGGTTACGCTCCGGAGATGATTGAAATGATGAAGGGGGCAGGGACTCGTTGCTTTAAACACCGCTCCGGTATGCCTGTGCTTGGCATCGTCGGCAAAATGGGCAATACCCGCATGAACGGCGGTGTCAACGCGCTCTTGGACACCTGGATCCGCAAAGTCGGTCCTGATCAAGCGCAGGGCGGCCGATATTGGTCCAATTACACCTGGCACGGCGATCAAAATCCTGCCCATCCCTGGTGGTCGGGTGTGCAAGGGTCGGATATCGACCTCTCCGATATGCGTTTCTCCAAGCTCAATACCAGCTGGGGGAAGAACTTCGTCGAAAACAAAATGCCGGAAGCCCACTGGAAGTTGGAGTGTATCGAGCGCGGAGCTCGCGTCGTCGTCATTACTCCTGAATATAATCCAACGGCCTATCGGGCGGACTACTGGATGCCGCTTCGACCGGAATCCGATGGATCGCTGTTTCTCGGCGCGATGAAAATCATCGTCGATGAAAACATGCATGACACCGACTTCATGAAGTCCTTTTCCGACGCGCCGATCCTTGTCCGAACGGATACCTTGCAGTATCTTGACCCTCGCGACGTGATCGCGGATTACAAATTTCCAGATTTCTCCAAGAGCTATTCCGGCCGCATCCAGTCATTGAAAGCCGAGCAGATCGAACGGCTCGGCGGAATGATGGTCTGGGATCTCAACAAGAAGCAGGCGGTCCCACTGCACCGAGAGCAGGTGGGCTGGCATTATGCCAATAGCGGCATCGATGCGGCGCTCAACGGCACGTATCGTGTCAAGCTGCTCAACGGTCGTGAAATCGATGCCATGCCGGTCTGGCAGATGTATATGGTCCATTTCCAGGATTACGACCTGGATACCGTTCATCAGATCTGCCGGACGCCGAAAGATCTGATCGTCCGATGGGCTCGAGACTCGGGTACCATCAAGCCGGCCGCGATTCACAACGGGGAAGGCACCTGCCACTATTTCCATCAAACGATCAATTCCCGTGGTGCGGCGATGGTGCTCATCATCACGGGCAACGTCGGAAAGTTCGGCACGGGTCAACATACCTGGGCCGGTAACTATAAGGCCGGTGCGTGGACGGCCACTCCCTGGTCCGGGGCCGGTCTCGCCGTGCACACAGGCGAAGACCCCTTCAATATTACGCTGGACCCCAATGCTCACGGGAAGGAAATTAAGACCAAGTCCTACTACTACGGTGAAGAGGTCGGATACTGGAACCACGGTGATACCGCCCTCATTGTGAATACGCCCAAGTATGGACGGAAGGTCTTTACCGGCAAGACCCATATGCCGACCCCCAGCAAGTTCCGCTGGGTTACCAACGTGAACGTGCTCAATAACGCCAAACACCATTACGACATGGTGCGCAACGTTGATCCTAACATCGAGTGTTTGATCACCCAAGACGTCGAGATGACGTCGGACATCAATCACAACGATATTGCGTTTGCGTGTAACACCTGGGTGGAGTTCACCTATCCAGAAATGACCATCACGGTGTCCAATCCGTGGGTCCAGATTTGGAAGGGTGGAATTCGCCCTCTGTACGACACGCGTAACGACCTCGACACCTTTGCCGGTGTGGCCGCGAAACTGTCAGATATGACCGGTGACAAGCGGATGCGGGACTACTTCGCGATGGTCTATAGCAACCGCGTGGATGTCTACGTCCAGCGCATGCTCGATGCCTCGAGCACGTTCTATGGCTACTCAGCTGACGTGATGCTGAAGTCCGAAAAGGGCTGGATGGTCATGGTGCGGACGTATCCGCGCCATCCATTCTGGGAAGAAACGAATGAATCCAAGCCGATGTGGACGCGCAGCGGCCGCTACGAAAACTATCGAATCGAGCCGGAAGCGATCGAATACGGAGAGAATTTCATTTCCCATCGTGAAGGGCCGGAGGCCACGCCATACCTGCCAAACGCGATCTTCACGACCAATCCGTATTGCCGGCCGGACGACTACGGTATCCCCATCACGGCGCAGCACCATGACGACAAGACGGTGCGCAACATCAAGTTGTCCTGGCACGAAATCAAGCGCCACAGCAACCCACTCTGGGAAAAGGGATATCAATTCTACTGCGTCACACCCAAAACCAGACATCGCGTTCACAGCCAATGGTCGGTGAACGATTGGGTTCAGATCTACGAATCGAACTTTGGCGATCCCTATCGCATGGACAAACGGACGCCAGGTGTCGGTGAGCATCAGCTGCACATCAATCCTCAAGCGGCCAAAGACCGCGGTATTAACGACGGTGACTATGTGTATGTTGATGGTAACCCGGTTGATCGGCCCTACCGGGGATGGAAGCCGAGTGACCCCTATTACAAGGTCGCCCGGCTCATGATTCGCGCGAAGTACAATCCAGCGTATCCGTACCATGTCACGATGACGAAGCATGCGCCCTATGTGGCGACGGCCAAGTCAGTGAAAGGTCATGAAACCAGGCCGGATGGACGGGCCATTGCGATTGACACCGGGTACCAATCGAATTTCCGTTACGGTGCCCAGCAATCATTTACTCGGAATTGGCTGATGCCGATGCACCAGACCGATTCGCTCCCCGGCAAACACGCCATCGCGTGGAAATTTAAGTGGGGGTATCAGGTCGATCACCACGCGATCAACACCGTGCCGAAGGAATGTTTAATCCGCATCACCAAGGCGGAAGACGGCGGTATCGGCGCACGCGGTCCGTGGGAACCGGTGCGGACCGGGTTTACGCCAGGTCAAGAGAATGAATTCATGATCAAGTGGCTCAAAGGCGAACACATTAAGATCAAGGTATAACCGTAGGCGTCGAGTGATAGGGCGAGGGGCTGGATGCTCCTAACGCCTAACGGAAAGGAGAGAAACAATGCCTGAAGTGTATAACTGGCATCTCGGTCGAAAGATGCTCTATCCCTATGAGGAGCGGCATCCGAAGTGGCAGTTTGCGTTTGTATTTAACATCAATCGCTGCCTGGCTTGTCAGACCTGCTCCATGGCGGATAAATCGACCTGGCTCTTCTCAAAGGGGCAGGAATACATGTGGTGGAACAATGTGGAAACCAAGCCCTACGGCGGGTATCCGCAGTTCTACGACGTGAAGATCACCCAACTTATTGAACAGGTGAATCCCGGCGGTCAGGTGTGGAACGTCCGCGTCGGGCGTAAACACCATGCGCCCTACGGCGTCTTTGAAGGGATGACGATTTTTGACGCTGGCGCGAAGGTGGGACAAGCCGCTATCGGCTATATTCCTACCGACCAGGAATGGCGGTTCGTGAACATCTACGAAGATACCGCGACCTCGATGCGCGCCCTTGTGGAAGGCGTCGATAAAACCGGATTTTCGCGCGACGAACCCTGGAAAATGACGGGGAGCAGTTTGCCCGAACATGAAACGTTTTTCTTCTATCTGCAGCGGATTTGTAATCACTGTACCTATCCAGGCTGCCTCGCGGCCTGCCCGCGAAAGGCCATCTACAAGCGGCCGGAAGATGGGATCGTGTTGATCGACCAGAATCGCTGCCGCGGGTACAAGAAATGTGTGGAGCAATGCCCGTACAAGAAACCGATGTACCGGGGCACGACTCGTGTCTCAGAAAAGTGCATTGCCTGTTATCCTCGTATCGAAGGCAAGGATCCGCTGACCGGCGGCGAGCCAATGGAAACTCGCTGCATGGCAGCCTGCGTGGGCAAAATCAGAATGCAAAGCCTTGTTCGCATCGGCGAGGATGGCCTGTGGGCTGAAGACCGCTGGCACCCCCTGTATTATGCGATTCGGGTGGAACAGGTCGCACTTCCGCTCTATCCACAATGGGGTACGGAGCCGAATGGCTACTACATTCCTCCGCGGCACAGTCCGCGCGGCTATGCCAGGCAGATGTTTGGTCCAGGCGTGGATAACGCCATCGAGAAATACCTTGTGCCGAGTCGCGAACTCTTGGCGGTCCTTCAGCTCTGGAGGGCGAGCCAGCAGATCGTGTTCCGGTATGATGTGATCCCCGGTCCTAAGGTCTTTGAAACCCAGATCCACGGCAAGCGCTTTGAGATGTATAACGACACCGTGCTGGGCTTCAACAAGTCTGGGAAAGAGGTTGCGCGTATCCAGGTTGAAGAGCCGATCTATATCAGGCCGGCTGAACGGGTAACCTGGCTCTAAGTCTGGAGTGGGTGGTGTTGAACGGGCAGGGTTCCGAAAGGGACCCTGCCCGTTTTGTTTGTCCGGTCTTTCGACTCACTCCGCACTGCTCCTTTTGCACGCTTGACGGGCGTTAGGGGGTTCGCTACAGTTCTACCGGATACCGTGCTTTCCCATTACCTGAGGAGTCTTCCCCGCGTGACCTCACAGCCCGAGCCGATCCCTTTCGCGGCCCAAGCCATTCCATTCGCCGAATTCCTCGATTCAGGGCAGCTCCCTGAGGGATATCTCGCGAGCGAATATGTGGCCGAGCAATTTGTTGAGCGTCTGGTGCACTATATTCTCAGTGTCCATACGGGAAGCTATACCATGGCACAGCTCAGCAAGCTTCTCGAACAGCTTGAACCTAAAGCTCAGGTCTTCTTCTTCAAGCGTTTAAAGGAAACGAGTCCGGAGTGCTTGAAAGACTTTGCACCCCTCTACTACGGATTCATGAACGAATTCGATTCCTTGCTCTTTACCTAGAGCGAAAATAGTCCTTGTCGTCTTACCAGACTCATGTATAATTGGAAAATCTCGATTACAGGACAAGGAGCATTATGAATCCATCGCTGCAACGGGCCGTCACCAGTTTTTACAATTTGATTTACGAAGCCCAAACCTTTGCAACCGCAATGGCCCGTATCGACACTGCCGAACAGGAACACTACGCTGGAAGAATCGAAGGTCTTAACTGGGTCCTTGACCGGTGCCAAGAGCTTGAGGACATGGACGCCAACCTCACGCCGTCGTCGCTTCAACGAGTATTGGGCGAGGTGAAATCAGACCTGGAGCACGAGTTATCCGTGCAACGTCGCGAAAAGGGACGCCGAGCCGATGGCCGAGAGGAAGCCCTGAATTTTGTAGCTGATTATCTCTCCAGCCTGATCACTGCCACCGGGATCGAATCCGCCAAAACTGCCGTCTAGCCGCCAGCCGCCTTCCACGTACCTACGACCAAGACCGATGAAGGCGTATCGTCCGACACGAGAGAGGCATGACGAGGATTGGCCTTGATCCTCACGGGTCTGTCTGACTAACATACCCCATGCCCATACCGCCTAGAAGATCTGTTCCTTCTTGGTTACCGGCTACCGCACGTGGCTCAGCCAACCGGAACCGGACTCAACCTCCCGCAGAGGCCCAACAGGAGCAATTTCGATCCCTGAATGCCTCACTCCTCTACTGTCCACGGTGCAAGGTCGCAACGCCGACCCGAGAACGGCTGCTCCTCGTGCTTCCGAGCGGCAATCTTTACGAATATCGCTGTATCCAATGCGGGACGTCCACTGGCTCAAAAACTGACAATCCGCATGGCACAGGACAGATTCTCAGTCCATAGCAGGCCTGACGCCGACGGTTTCTCGGCTGTGGGGCAGACGCACATTACACTATTCAGGGAGCAGAGCACTGCAAGAAGAGCAGAGTGGGGACGGCCCTAACCGGCTTGATGTAGCGGAATCCCTTCTTCAATCAACATCACCGGAATCCCTTCCCTGATCGGATACAGAATAGTCTGATCGGCGCGGATCAAGCCTCCGTCCATCTGTTCAGAGACCGTCTTCGTCGCTTTGTTCTTTAACACCCCTCGTGCCGCAGCCTCATTTAGTTGACTGACGAGGGTGGCATCGGCAAGTGTAACGGGTTGCTTCGTCTCGGGACAGCAGAGAATTGCGAGAAGCTCCTTGTCGATCATAATCGCACCGATCCTTCCGTTGCCATTATCTATTTTCTGTAATACGCCGTATCAACCAACTAAATTGATCATAAGATACGCCACTCCGGAGCGCAAGCCAAGTTTCGCACAATCCTCCCATTGCCTGCCTCAAGTCTGATACACTCCCCGCACGACGTACACCTCGCCATGACCACGATGCTTTGGAAAACCTTTCTCGCAGGAATCGCGATTCTGGTCCCAACGTGGGCGACCGTCTTGATTCTCTGGACACTCTTTACCGCCCTCGATAACGTCGTGGGCAGCCACATGTCCGATCCCATTCCCGGCATAGGATTCCTGCTGCTCCTCGGTCTTCTCATCATCAGCGGCATCGTGACCGACCATGTGATCGGCCATCGTTTGATGAGGCGCTTGGAGGAACGACTTGAGCGTATCCCCCTCGTTCAGAGTATCTATCTCACGTTAAAAGGGATGACAGATGTACTCAATTTCCGGTCGCGATTCGGCAAAAGCACCGTCGTGGCCTTCCCTTTTCCCCGTGACGGATTGTGGGCCCTTGGTTTTGTGATGGGGGTGGCGCCTCAGGCCATCCAAGTTGCACCGACTGCCAACTTATTGATGGTCTTTGTGCCGACCGCCATCCATCCGTTTACAGGCTACCTCGCCTTCATTCCGGAACAGCAGGTGAAGCCGATCAACCTGCCTCCGGAGGATGCCATGAAATTGGAATTCTCCGCAGGCTTCTACAAAGCGCGAACCGGTTGGCTCAATGTCCCGACCTCCCATCCCTAATGTGTCTATGCCGTCGACCCCACACATCCACGTCAGACAGGCTGGACCACCGGATGCCGATCTCTTGGTCGGCTTTAGCGCCGCCATGGCAAAGGAAACGGAAGACCGGCAGCTCGATCTCGCCAGGCTTCACGAAGGGACGCGGAGCTTGTTGGCCGCCTCCGAGCGAGGATTCTTTATCCTCGCTGAACTTGAAGAAGGCGGTTTCCGTCGCCCCGTTGGGCAACTGATGATTACGTTTGAGTGGAGCGACTGGCGGAACGGAACCTTCTGGTGGGTGCAGAGTGTGTATGTCGATCCTGTCTGGCGACGACAAGGGGTCTATCGGTCCATGCATGCCCATATTGTGTCCAAAGCGAAGGCCGATCCAAGCGTGTGTGGGATCAGACTGTACGTTGACCGACACAACCAGACCGCACAGAGTGTGTACCAGCGTGTTGGACTGGCCCCGTCTGGATATTGGGTCTTTGAACAGGATTTTGTACTCGAGAAGCGACCATTCTTTCGGATGGATTGAACAACAAAGGAGCAGTCATGAGAGTCATGCGATCTATAGCGATCATTCTTGCGCTCGGTCTCCTACTCCAAGGTTGTATCGTCAGCCGATGGAGAGTCGGTAATCCAATCGAAGAAGAAAGTCTCAATCAAATCCAAAAGGGGACTACTGGTCGTGATCAAATCGTGGTCCTGCTTGGGGCGCCAGACCGCATCATTCAAGGAAACGATAAGGAAATATTCCAGTACTACTATTACGATGCCAAATCACCAGCCCTGTTTCTGGGGTTGTTCAACATCATCACATTCAATGTGAAGAGCGATAACCTCTATGTCTTTCTGGACAAGGGGGGAATTGTCCAGGATATCGTGTTTGGCAAACGGACCAATACGGTGGAGTTTACGTTGCGTCCATGGGGGAAATAGTCACATGAAACCGTGGGGCTGGTGTCACGCCGTTGTTGCGCTGGTTTTGTGTCTGACAATTTCCAGCTGTTCGGTACGACGGGTGAATTTCAACGAGCCGATTGCCGGTGATGCCCTTACTTTCATCAAGACCGGCGAGACCACACTGCAAGAGGTTGTCGATCGGCTGGGGCCTCCGGAGGAAATCGTCACAACGACCGGTCAGTTCATTGCAGAATTCAAGTGGAGCACCACACGATCCTCGTCATTGGATTTTGGGCATGTCTTCAAAATCGTGTCCCCTGTGACGCCGTCGATGACCCTTTCTGGAACAGGCATCAACGTTGAGCGTTTCCTCGTGATCTGTGACGACCGATTAATCGTCCGTTCCTATGCATTTGGGAAAGTGGATGAGCATGCCTTCTTCGAATTCTGGCCATTTTAGCCGTAAGGGTGGTTGATAGGCACCGACCGCAATTGCCGCCAGTCTGTGGCCTCGCTATAATGTTGGGCCATGGGGCCGGATTCTTCCGATAAGCTTTCGTCTCGACCACCCGACACTGCGCATCCCTCTTACCTCCACGCCTTCAAGGATTCGGAATTTCTCGAACGGGACGAGCTCCGGCCGATTCGGATCGGGCTCGAATTGTTGAAACCTGAGCTCATCCAACGCGAGGAGCAGATTCACTCAACCATCGTCGTCTTCGGCAGCGCGAGAATCCAGGAGCCGGAGGCTATGGCGCAGGCCTTGCGGAAGGCCGAGGAGGATAGCGCACGCGCTCCGAACGATCTTGAGCTCCAGCGCAAGGCGGCGATCGCGCGGCGGCAAGTCGCCCTCTCGAAATATTACGATGTGGCTCGCGAGTTTGGGCGCCTGGTCTCCTCAACCTGCCAAATTGACGGCCGTTGTGACTACGTGGTCGTGACCGGCGGGGGACCCGGCATCATGGAGGCGGCAAACCGGGGGGCGGCGGATGTCCAGGCCAAATCAATCGGCCTCAATATCACGTTGCCGCACGAACAGCATCCCAATCCCTACATTACCCCGGCGTTGAGCTTCCAGTTTCGCTATTTCGCCATCAGAAAAATGCATTTTCTCATCAGAGCCAAGGCACTGGTCGCCTTTCCGGGTGGATTCGGGACGCTTGACGAACTGTTTGAAACCTTGACGCTGTTGCAAACCGGCAAGACCGACCAAGTGATGGTCGTATTGGTCGGCCGTGAATTTTGGGAGAAGCTCGTCAACTGGCAGTGGTTGGCGGATAACGGGCTGATCTCGCCTGCCGACTTGAATCTCTTTCACTATGCCGAAACGGCCCAGGAAGCCTGGGACCTGATCGCACGCCACAATGGAGTACTCCCCCCATGAAACTCTCATTTTACGGCGCCGCTCGTTCAGTCACCGGCAGTCGGCATCTGGTCGAAGTCCCAGGGTTCCGCATGTTGTTGGATTGCGGACTCTTTCAAGGGCGACGTGAGGAAGCGGCTCGCCGAAATCGTGATTTTGGGTTCGAACCGAAGTCTCTGGGAGCGGTCCTCCTCTCGCATGCGCATATCGACCATTCCGGCGCCTTGCCCGTGTTGCCGAGGCAGGGGTTTTCAGGGAAGGTCTATCTCACAAGAGCATCGGCCGATCTTGCGGGCATCATGCTCGAAGACTCGGCGCGCGTGCAGGAATCCGATTGCCGGTATGTCAACAAACAAGAACGCAGGCGGGGGAAGACCTGTATTCAACCATTGTACGACGGCGACGATGTACGGAAGATCGTCCGACGATTTGAGGGCGGGCGCTACGGCGATCAGCTGAAGCTCGCGCCTCGAGTCACCGCGTCGTTTCATGACGCCGGGCACATTTTGGGGTCGGCCGCCGTCCGCGTAAAGTATGCGGCCCGTGGGACTACCACCACCGTCTTGTTCAGCGGAGACTTGGGGCGATCTCACATGCCCATCCTGCGCGATCCCGAACCTCCGCCACCCTGCGACGTGCTCATCCTGGAATCCACCTACGGCGACCGCTTGCACGAACAAGTCGGCGAGGAAATGAAGAAGAAAGCCCAGGACTTGATCGCACACGCGCGTGAACACAAAAGCAAAATCATTGTCCCGGCCTTCGCCGTTGGCCGTACACAGGAATTGGTCATGCGGATCAAGGAATTGGTGGGGGAGGGGCGCGTCGATCCCATTCCGATTTATATCGATTCACCGCTGGCCGGCAAAGCCACGGAGGTGTTCAAGCGGCATCCCGAGTGTTATGACGACGAAACCATGAGGACGTTTTCGTCCGGCGGCGACGTCTTCGCGTCCCGCTACATCCACTTCGTCTCTTCTCCGGAGGAGAGTAAACGGCTGAACGCGATGCGCGGACCCTGTGTCATCATTTCCTCATCGGGCATGTGCGAGGGGGGGCGCATCATTCACCACCTCAAACATGCCATTCAGGACGAGGCGAACGTCATCGTCTTTGTCGGCTTTCAAGCGGAACATACGTTGGGCCGCAAGCTCGTCGAAGGCTGGGACGTCGTCCCGATCTTCGGTGTCCCGACACCACGGCGCGCGCAGATCGTCAAATTCAACGGCATGTCGGCCCATGCCGACCGCAACGATCTCCTGGCCTATGTGCGAGCCATCGATCCCCTGCCCAGCACCATCTTCGTCGTGCATGGCGAAGAAAAGCAGGCCCTCTCCCTGGGCGCAGCGATCCAAGCGGAACATCCGAAGATCGATGTGCGGATTCCCCACCAGGGCAGCACGCATGAAGTCTAGCTCTCGGTATGCGGCTCAAGTGGCGCTGGGGGCTTGTCTCGCAGCGGTACTGAGCGGCTGTCTCTCCACGGCGGCGGCAGAATCCACACAAGAGCGCCAACGAATCCGAAACCTCGGCATCGCCATCGGCCAGTATCCAACAGGGTTGCTCAATGCCATCACCGACGTGGCCGGAGTGAAGGTCGGACATCAGACGCTCATACGAGGAGACGGGGCGCTCACACCGGGGCAGGGGCCGGTCAGGACTGGCGTGACGGTGATCATTCCCCGCGACGATGTCTGGCACAAGAAAGTGCCGGCCGGCGCGTTTGTCCTGAACGGGACCGGTGAGATGACCGGCCTCTCGTGGATCGCGGAATCCGGATTTCTGGAATATCCGATTGCCCTCACGAACACGCTGAACGTTCCACGCGTCGCGAACGGCGTGATGAGCTGGATGATCCAACGATATCCCGAGATTGGCATTACCGACGATACGCTCACACCGGTTGTGGCAGAGTGCGACGATGGACGGCTGAACGACATTCAGGGACGGCATGTGTCGGAGCAGGACGTGATGGCTGCCCTCGACGGCGCGAGCGGAGGCCCGGTGACAGAGGGGTCAGTCGGCGCCGGCACCGGCATGGTGTCTTACGGATTCAAGGGGGGGATCGGCACAGCCTCCAGGAAAGTACCGGACCAAGAAGGCGGATATACCATCGGGGTATTGGTCAATGCCAACCATGGCAGACGGCCTGAACTGATTGTGAGCGGCGTGCCGGTGGGCAAACTGTATGATCCGCAACCCCATGCGCAGCAACAGTCGCAGGCCCTGTCGCCAGGCCAGAGCGAGGGGTCTATCATCATCATCGTCGCCACCGACGCCCCGTTGGATGCCCGGCAGCTGACCAGACTGGCCAAGCGGGCCGCGCTCGGTTTGGCCAGGACCGGTTCCACGGCCCGTCACGGGAGCGGCGACTTCATCCTGGCCTTTTCGACCGCCAATGTGATTCCCCATTATCCGAAAGACGCGACCTTTACCTTGACCCATCTGGCCGATACGCACCTGAATCCGCTCATCTCCGCGACCGTCGAAGCGACGGAAGAAGCGATTCTGAACGCCCTCGCCATGGCGACGACCGTCGTCGGCAGAGACGGGAATCGAGTGGAAGCGATTGACCTTCATCGGGTGAAAGGCTTCTTGTCTGGCTCGATTCGGAATTGAGCGATGATTTCGAACGAGACAGCCGGCCACGGGAACGATAGGCGCTTGCAATTAGGGCGTCCCCCTCGTTATCCTTCAGCCAACCTGTGAGGAGAAAGAACCGGTGAGCGAGTATCAAATCGGCGGTGGGTTGCAACTCCTGACGGCTGTCCAGAAGACCGAAGCCTTCGCCGAGTTCCTCAAATCACGGATGGTCCACGCGCTGGAAACTCAGGACCCGACGGAACTGCACTACCTTCTGGCACAAGTCGACGACTACCATTCCTACCTGTGGCGCTACTACAAGAAGTTGTCACAGGACCGACCCCAACGCATGGATCCGGGTGTTTGACCGCACGAAATAACCTTCGCGCAGCTATGCCGAGTGTCTCTTCTTCATCGTCGTCTCAGACCGTTGCGCTACGCTTTGCGACGGCGTTGTCCACACAATCCGATACGGAGAAGGCGGCCGGCGAGCTGGCCGATGAAGTTCGGGCCAAGTTCGGCACGGCACCGATCGACCTGGCCTGTCTCTTTTTTTCGGCGCACCATGCCGTGCAAGCCGACGTGCTCGCGGCGTCGATCAACCGTTCCCTGCGTCCTCGGTTTCTTATCGGATGTAGCGGGGAAGGCATCATTGCGGGTGCCGAGGAGCTGGAAACGGCACCGGCCGTCACGCTCTGGGCCGCGTCGTTGCCGGATGTGAGTCTGGACCCGATTCGCGCGTCGTTCTCACCGACACAGGACCAGTTCCGGTTGTCTGACTGGCCTGATTTCAACGGGGACGATGCTTCGTTGCTCGTGTTGGCCGATCCGTTCACCACGCCGGTCCAAGAAGTGCTGAGCCTGCTCGATGACCGGTATCCGGGAGTCAAAGCGATCGGGGGACTTGCCGGTGGGGGACATGGGGCGGGTGAGAATCGGCTGATCTTCAATCATGAGGTCCTGACCGGTGGGTTGGTAGGGGTGCGGGTCTCGGGTCCCGTGGATATTCGCCCGGTCATTTCACAGGGGTGCCGGCTGATCGGCGACCGGTTCGTCGTCACCAAAGCCGAGCACAATCTCATTCATGAGCTTGGCGGGGTCCCAGCCCTAGAACGGCTGCAGGCGGTGTTCGAATCCTTGCCGGAAGAGGACCGGCGTCATGCTCATCGGGCGTTGCATGTCGGCATCGCCATTGATGAACATCGCGATCGGTTCGAGCGGGGGGATTTTCTCGTCCGGAACCTGGTCGGCGCCGACCAAACGACCGGAGCCGTTGCCGTCGGCGACATCGTGCAAGAAGGGCAAACCGTGCAATTTCAGCTTCGTGATGCGCAATCGGCCAGCGAGGACTTGAATGCATTGCTGGCGGCCGACCGCGCTGCGCATCGGCATCCTCCCCTCGGCGCGCTCCTGTTCAGTTGCTGCGGCAGAGGACGGGGCCTGTTCGGACGACCGCACCACGATGCGACGGCCACGGCGGAACGGCTTGGGGCGATCCCTCTTGCGGGATTCTTCGCGCAAGGCGAGATCGGACCGGTCGGCGGACGGAATTTTCTGCATGGGTACACGGCGAGCATGGCGCTCTTCGCCGAGCGGGATCGGTAGCTGAGGGAGGAGATCATTATGACGTTACTCTATCGTGTCGCACTCATCGCGATGTTAGTCCTGTCATCATCTTTTGGAGTAGGAGGTTCCATGGCCGAGAATACTCAGCAAGTCACCACGCCATCCGGGCTCAAATATGTCGATCAAGTGGTCGGTACGGGAGACGCAGCCGTGGCCGGCAAGACCGTGAGCGTCCATTACACCGGCTGGTTGGAAAACGGGAAAAAGTTCGATAGCTCGGTCGATCGTGGGCAACCCTTTTCGTTTCGGCTTGGTGCCGGGAACGTCATTAAGGGCTGGGATGAGGGGGTGGAGGGGATGAAAGTGGGGGGCAAGCGGAAACTCACGATTCCATCCGATTTGGGCTACGGATCGCGCGGCGCCGGCGGGGTGATTCCACCGAATGCCACGTTGATTTTCGACGTAGAGTTACTCGGGATACGTTAACAGGCTCCAAGCTAACAAGCTGACAGGTCCGATCCGATATACGTGCAAGCTTTCTGGCTTGCGCACTTGTCAGCAAGAATCATGATGCAACAGACCCCGCTCATCACCCAACATCGTGCCGCCGGCGCCAAGCTCGTGGACTTCGCCGGCTGGGAGATGCCCATCCAGTACAGCGGCGTGGTGGATGAATATCACGCCGTCCGCGGCAGGGCCGGGCTCTTCGACGTGAGCCATATGGGGCGGATCAGCGTATCCGGCCCAGGCTCCGTGGGGTTTCTTCAGTATGTCACGACGAATGATGTCTCCAAGATTTCCGTCCGCTCTTCTCAATATTCGATGGTTTGCAATCCCCACGGCGGCATCAAGGACGACATCTTTATCTATCATGTGAAACCGTACGAGTTTCTTGTCTGCGTCAATGCCTCGAATCGAGAGAAGATCGTTGCCTGGCTGTTGGAAAAAGTCGCCCATGTGCAAGGCTGCAGAGTGAGGGATCGTTCAACGGAGCTGGCACAAATTGCCGTGCAAGGGCCCATCTCCCGTGAGCTGTTGATCGCGACCGGCATGCACGATGTGGCCGACCTCAATGTTCGGCAATGCCTCGAAGTCACCGCGTTCGGTGGGACGGCTGTCGTGTCACGGACTGGGTATACGGGAGAACTGGGGTATGAGCTCTACCTTCCTGCCCACCTGGCATCCTCGGCCTGGGAAGCATTGATGAAAGTCGGCCACCCACTCGGGCTCAAGCCGGCTGGGTTAGGCGCGCGCGACTTGCTGAGGCTGGACATGGGCTATCTCCTGTACGGAAACGATATCAGCGAAGACGTGAGTCCACTTGAAGCGGGGGCTGAGTGGGTGGTGAATTTTGAGAAGGGCGAATTCGTCGGTCGCTCAGTGCTGTGGGCTCAACGGACACAGGGGCTGACACGTCGATTGGTGGGGTTTGAATTGCTTGAAAAAGCCGTCCCACGCCATGGGTTCACCATCCTGTCAGGCGATCCACCGGGCCAGTCTATCGGTGAGGTTGCAAGTGGCAATCTGTCACCGTCCCTCCAAAAAGGGGTTGGCTTGGGCTATGTGCCGCCACGCTATGCTGAGCCAGGGACGACGATTTGGATCGACATTCGAGGGAAATCTGTTCCGGCAAAGGTCGTCAAGCCGCCGTTCTATAAGAGGACCAGGAGCGTATAGCGTATGGCGAGTGGCACAAACGGGATAGTCTCGACAACATTCGTCCTCGTTCGTGCTATAAGCCATAGGCCATAGGCGAGGTGTTCTTCTTATGACGAGAAACATCTATACGGGGAAGGTCGTGACCCTCAACGTCGACACCGTACGATTGCCGAACGGTGAGACGGTCGAGTTGGAAACCATACGCCATCCCGGTGCGGCCGCCGTCGTTCCAGTGAAGGATGATGGGACCGTCGTGCTGATCCGGCAGTTCCGCCATGCGGCGAGCGGGTTCATCTATGAGATTCCGGCGGGCAAACTCCATCCCGGCGAAGATCCCTTGGACTGCGCCTCACGTGAATTAGAGGAAGAGGTCGGCTATCGGGCCTCGTCGTTCGAGCTGCTCTCCAGCATCTTTACGGCGCCGGGTTTTGCGGATGAAGTGATTCATGTCTACAAAGCGACAGGGCTGACGAGAGGCAAGCAGCAGCTGGATCGTGACGAAGTGTTAGATGTCATCGAAATGCCGCTGGCGGAAGCGGTGGGGAAAATCGCGGATGGAACGATTCGAGACGCGAAAACGATCGTCGGACTACAGGCGGTCTATCTCAGAACCAGCCGATGAAATGACTGGGGGCCTTCCCCAAAGGGAAAGGCCCCCGAGCCTCGCCGATTGGGCTGGAATTACTTGCCGCCCTTGTCCTTCTTCTCGTCGCCGAAGGTGTCCGCGTGGCCACCCTTCTTCTCTTCCTTCTTCTCTTCGCCGTACACCACGTGGCCGCCCTTCTTCTCTTCCTTCTTCTCTTCGCCCGCGAATGCCGGCATGGAGAACGTCACTGCCACTGCCACTGCCATGACTGCCATCAATAAACGCTTCATAATGAGATACCCCCATCAAGATTGTGATAGTGTGTGCCGCTCATGTGGCACTCATGATGTCGTGAGCAAGCTTGATGCCGAAGAATAATGGTTCGCGGTGAAGAAGATTTACTAAAATAGTCAATAGGTTACCGTCTCGCTCTAATGATCTGGCGAATGAATTTTCCTGCAAGTGTCTGTGGCGGAATGGCCTAAGCCCAACTAAACTGCCTCAGAAAACAGTCAGCTGATTACCTAAAAACTCTCGACCCCGGCTCCGGAAAGAAGCCCGTTCACAGCGATCAAGAATCGTGTTATCTTCATCCCCCGCAAGCGTCACTCGTCAACCGCAAGGAGCACGAACACCTATGTTGCTGGAAGGAAAAAATGGCCTGGTGATCGGTGTGGCGAACAAGCACAGCATTGCCTGGGCGATCGCGCAATCTGTGGCCAGCCAGGGAGCCCGGCTTCTGTTCAATTATCAGAATGAGCGGCTGAAGCAAAACGTCGAAGAACTTGCCGCCACGGTGCCAGGGGCCAAGGCCTTTGCCTGTGATGTGGGAAGCGACACCGAAATCGCGTCATTGATGCAGCAGGTGCAGAAGGAATTCGGGCGGCTCGACTTTCTCATTCACTCCTTGGCGTTTGCGCCGCGAGAAGAGCTCATGGGCGAGTTTATCAACACCACGCGCCAGGGCTTTGCGACGGCGTTGGACGTGAGCGCCTATTCCCTGGTGGCCGTGGCACGCGCCGCGATGCCGCTGATGACCGACGGGGGCTCCATCGTGACCCTCAGCTACTTGGGCGCGGAACGGGTTGTGCCGCATTACAACGTCATGGGTGTCGCCAAAGCGGCACTGGAATGTTCCGTTCGCTATCTGGCCTACGATCTGGGCCCGAAGAATATCCGCGTCAACGCCATTTCCGCCGGGCCGATTAAGACACTTGCTGCGCGCGGAGTGTCCGGCATCAGCAAGATGATCGATCATCATAAGGAATTCGCCCCCCTGCGGCGGCCGACAGAGCAGGGCGAGGTCGGAGACACGGCGCTGTTTTTGGTCAGTGCGTTGGGGCGAGGCATTACCGGAGAAGTGATCTATGTGGATGGGGGATACAATATCGTTGGGTTGACAGCCTCGGAGGCATAGCGCTTTGCTCGATTCCAGCAAGCCGTTGACCATGGCCGATCCAGGGCATTTCTGAGTCAGAGGGGTCGTACGTGCATGTCCATGACGTTGCCGTAACGTGTCATGGAGTAGAGTTGAATGAGGCCTGCTCACGGAGTTCCTAGAATGGGGCGTAGTTTATCAAATGGTTCCGTTCTTTCTCCCCAAGTTGGGAATATGGCATCGGGCTTGCTCATCTGATCTCTCTTATTTGAGTCCTGTCCTACTGACTAGACGGAAAACAGCTGACAGCATGCAAACAGGTTTTAGACTCATCATCGCAAGTCTCGTAGGGTGCAGCCTCATGTTCCTGACGGGGATCGCGTCGGCCGGTGATGCCGCACAGGCTTTGTCTCAGCAAGCGCTGCAACACTGTGAGGATGGGCGAGTGGCCACGGTGCGGGACACCAGGCTTGCCTATTTTGAGCAGGGCCGGGCGCTGGGCGAGCAGGCGGTTGCGACGGATGAGCTCAGCGCCGACGCGCATTTTGCGCTCTTTTGTAACCTGGGCGAGCTGCTTCGTCTCGATGGAGAATCGCTTACCTCGGTGTTTGGGTTGCGCCGCATGATGAACGAACTCGACCGGGCTTTGGAAATCGATCCGACCCACATCGACGCCCTGTCGGCCAAGGGGACGCTGCTCGTGAAGTTGCCGGGCCTGTTGGGGGGTGACTCAGAAAAAGGGGAGCAGCTCTTACGGCACGTCATCAATCGCGCGCCCAAAGCTGTGAATGCTCGGCTGGCCCTGGCGAAAGTCCGGTGTGAACGAGGCCACCATCAGGAGGCCGTCGCGTTGGCTTCCGACGCGCTGGCCATTGCTAAGAAAGATGGCCGGATCACCTTCGCCCGTGAAGCGACCACCGTGCTTCGGCACGCGCAGACCCACGCCGCCAAGACCGTCTACGCGGTCAATCGCTGACGCGTATCAGTCCTCGAGCCTTCTTCTCAGTGCTTTCAGCCGTCCTTGTTGTTTCTTCTCCTCAATCCGCCGGTTGTTCGAGGTCTTCGTCGGTTTCGTCGGTCGGCGAGCCTTGCGTGGAATCGTCACGCGGTGAATCAACTGCCGTAATCGTTCGAGGGCATCCTCGCGGTTCCGCTCTTGTGTGCGATGCTGCTGCGCCTTGATCGTGATCACGCCGTCATTGGAAATTCGATGATCCCGAAGTTTCACGAGCGCCTCTTTATAGAACGGCGGCAGGGACGAGGCGCGGATGTCAAATTGAAGATGGACGGCGGTAGAGACCTTATTGACATTCTGGCCCCCGGCGCCTTGCGATCGAATAGCGTGGAGTTCGATTTCTTGATCGGGAATCACAACCGTGGAGGAGATCTGCAGCATACCCAGTAGGTAGCAGAATCACTCCCTTGGTGCAATGGAGAGAGGCGAAAGAGCCTCAACCCTCAAATTTTGAACTGGCGTTTCTCTTGCTGGCTGCGGTACAAGATCCGCCAATGTTCGCGTGAGGAGAAATCGTGGAGCTTACAGGAGGTCAACACATGTGTACGTGGAAGCGGGGGATGATCATTGTGGCTCTTGCCTGGACCATACTGGTTAGTGGAGAAGCCTTCGCTCAGTCGACCTTCAGCCAGGACTTTCGGGTCTGGTCGCCTATTTTTATGACGGCGAAGCTTCCGTCCTCGTTTCTTGCCCATCTGGAAATCCAGCCCCGCTTCGCCGATCTGGATGAAGATGGCCGCATCGATCAGCTGATCCTTCGTCCGGCAGTCGGCTATCAACTGACAGAGAACCTTTCTATCTGGCAAGGCTACGCCTGGGTCGGGAACTATAATCAGAAGCATACCCCGCCGCAGTCGCCCTTCTTCGAAGAAAGCCGCATCTATCAGCAAGTACTCTATGAGCGGAAGTTCGAGTCGTTCAAGATTACGAGCCGCACGCGCCTGGAGGAGCGCTGGATCGAACATGTCGATGGCACGGCCGTCCGCTTCCGAACCAACCTGCGTGGGATGTATCCCTTACCCATGGCACCTGAATGGGCACTGGTCGCCGCCGATGAAATTTTCATCCATCTCAACACAGTCGGCTCGCGCGGCCCAGCGGCCGGATTTGATCGGAATCGCTTCTTTGCCGGTATCAACCGGACCTTTTCAAAGCAGTTTAATATGGATGTGGGATATCAGAACGAATTAGTCAACAGCCGGACGATTCCCGACCTGGCGAATCAGATGAATCACGTCGTGCTTGTGCAGTTCTTTGTCACGATGTGAGCGAGGATCTCACGATTCTTCAGGTAGGAATTCAGGAGAAAGGGCAATATCATGGATGGCGTTCTCGTCCAGACCTTTCAAGATCCCCTGGGTCTTTTGTGTCACGCTCGACAACTCGCTCAAGACGATTTCGACCTGTTGGTGCTCCCGTAATTCGACCTTCCCCACCGGTTTGAACACGCCGTTTTCATAGACGGCGTGGATAACTTTGGCCATCGGGTTGCCTCCTCGACAGGGAAGAGCAGATGCAGCAACTGACGGTAGCCTATCAGAAAGACCCCTATCGGACAAGGCACGTGGGCCATCTGTGTAGATAGCAAGCTGCCTGTGTCAATCGGCGAAGGGCGTGACTTCAGCGCGAGGCATTGCGACGTTGTACCAAGGGGTTAACACTATCAGTTGTTCTCCCGAAGCGTTTCAGGCGGTAACAATGCCCGCACGGCCTCACGAATGCGTCGAGTCGTGACGACGGATTGTTCTGCCTCCGGCCGGTCAATAGGATCCCAATCGCCTGGGTATCGTGCTTCGATGGTATAGCGATTCAAGGGGTGCACTTCCTGAGGGCTCACACCTCGGAAACCGGCAGCCAGTGCCAAGTTGAGCAAGACGACGAGATCATGGGTGCGTGGAACGTCGAGTTGTTTGGAGATGAGCCAACTCTTCAGGTACTTTTCCACGCACTGCTGGGCATGAAAGCACACCGTATCGAAGGGGCATTCTTCGTCACAGATGGTAAGCGTATGTTCCGCGTTGCGCAGATCGTGCTCCGCCTTCTCGACCCACTGCTGAGCCTGTCGGGCCAGATCACGCGGCTCGGTCATAGAGGACCAGCCCTTCGAGCGCCGCAGGACGCAAAACCGACCCGATCTGATGACGAGCCCGTTCAAACTCCTCTGGAGTCACCACAATGAGGTCCACGGGGATCGTTCGATCTGCGAGAGCCCCGTCGATTTCTGTGGCTTTCCGCCGTTTCGACCCTTCCACCGGCATGACCACAAGCAGGTCGACGTCACTGTCCGGCCCCGCCTTGCCGCGCGCGTGAGAGCCGAACAAAATGATCTTGTCGGGATGAAACTGGGCGGCAATCCGCCGCACCATCTCACGGATGGAGTCTTGAACGGGAATGGAAGCGGCGCGTTGCTCAACCATACATAGCCTCCGGAAAACGCGAGAACTCTACCCTATTTCAAGTCATTCGTCACCTAGCGGGAGCCGTCCGTCCTGTGGGAGGCCTCTTGCCGATTCGGGGGTGGCCTTACCGGAGTTCCGGCAGGCGGTCGATGATGCGCAACCGTACGTCGTCGCCGAGTTGGATTTGCACCATCTTCGTGGAGAGGTTATCTCGGATCTGTTGAACTTCTTGAGCGGTGAACTGTAATTGCCCCCCGCATCGGTCAACCAAGTGATAGAGCAGGAGGGTCGTGAGATAGTGTACCTCTTCGTCGTTGGCATGCTCACTGCAGTTGAGAATTTGTGGCATTGTGACCATCCCGCCGCATCGTGGTGAGAGAACCTTATCGCCGAACCGCCGGTTGTTCCACAATGCCCCAAACGTAGGGGGATCGGCTTCACGCGGAGTCTCAACGCGCGTGAATAGTTTGTGGATCGCAGGGTCCCTTCCCTGTGCGGACCGCCCAGGATCCAGGCCTTCAACACAAATTAGAGGGAGGAGTTTACCGCGCGACGGCTGGTTGTTGTGCGGGGATGGTCGACCAACTTCCGACAGGCTCATAGCGGACAAACTGACCGGTTTGAATGTCCAACACGATCAGATGGAGCCACCGGTTGTCGAACAGGTGTTGGAGATTCTTGTGGCGCTGCACAATTGAGCTCACAAGAGACGGGCGGCTTTCGACAATAAAGGTAAGACGCAACGGTTCGTGAACCCAGACCATCTGGAATGGCAGGCCGGTCCGCAGGTCGCTATGTGCGCCATCCATCACGCCGACAAGGCCGCTGACATTGTGTGGTACTTTGGTCCCGCTCCCGTACCGAATATTGTCAACGCGGGAAAAATAATACTCCAGCCCGATGCCGGCACAGACCGGCCCCACTGCTGTCATGATCCGCTCGAGGATGGTTCCCTCCGGGTCGTCGAAGGGGTTGTAAGATTGCATAAACGTGCGACGATCAAGGTCGAGTCCCTTTGACAGAGCTCGCCGACCAACAATCACAGACGCATTTGTGGCATGGCCCCACTCTGGGTGAACCTGGCTGAAATCAACTGATCTGCGCTCCACATGGCGGAGAGCCTGGGCTGGTTCAGGATTCTTTGGTGCCACAGGCAGAAGCCGACAGCGTTCTCGGGCATTCAGAGCCCGAGCCTCGCGGAGGTCGCGAACGAGATGGGAGAACTCCTCGCGGTGAGACAGGGGAATCCGCTCCGTATCGAAAAAGGTAATGTTGTCGGAAGCGGTGTTATGTTGTGAACCGATGAAACAGGTGTCATCCGGGATATCGATGCCTCGGTCACGTAAGGCGGCTCGCACCTCCGGCTTGTTCGACATGGCCGCCAGTGCACGGGCGTTTGGCCCTCCGTGCTTTCCACCACAGGCTCCACAGTCGTGAGCCGATTCGTGCGGGTTGTTTTGGCTGGTCGACCCATGTCCAAGGAAAACCACTAACCGAGAGAATCGCTTGGTCAAGCCCATCACCCGCAGCTGTCCCTCGACGAGACCGATCTGTTCATCAAACAGGAATCCCAGTTGCTGAGACGGATGATCTGGAGTGGCGATTTCTGGTGATGCGTCGATCGTCAGCCTGGTGTGAACCGGCTTCACGAAACGCTGATGAAGATTCTCGATAACCTTCGCAAAGCGACGTGGCACGAGCGTCTTTCCCAACAATATGATCGCCATATAGATCGCAGCCAGATCGATCACGAAATAGGATAAAATGATATTCTTTTTCAGTGAAACGAAGTATTCATCCACCTTCACGAGCAAGTGCTCTCGTGACGAAGACTGCTTCCAAAGGTCCAGGTGTTCTTCCGCCGGGACCTCCTGAACAGCGTGATTGGGTGTGACCACGACAGGGCAGAGCGGGGTAGACCCATGCCCATCTAGGCCGGAGTAATTCATCACGACGCCAAAAAACCCAGCCGTTCCAAATGTTTCGTAGGCTGGGCTCAGCGATTCGATATGCCGACGGATACTTTCCTCTCGCTCATCGATACAAAAGACGAGCTGGGCCTGAGGGCGACTTTCCCCCTGAGAAAGTTCGGTCCGATTCCTGCCAAGCGTGCGAAGAAGATCACGCTGGTAGTGCCCTTCAAAGGCGGACTGCCAGATGGGACCGTGGGTGGATGATGGAAATCTGTCGAGCATCGCCAGCAACCGGTCCCCGTCGCTCAGCGGCAGTCTTCTGAGATCTCCCGCGGACAGTCCGAGCAACTGGGATAGATGAAAGAGCCGCCAGGCATGGTGACAAGCCGTGGTGAGCGGGTCTCGTCCCAGAGCCGTGGCCTGACGGTACGTCCAAATCATTTCCGCCAATCGAATCCACCGATCTCGGTCCTGTTGTGGATTGGCCTGGAGGAGTGCCTTGCAACGGGCTAACAAATAGTCTGGTAATTTCCCTCGGAAATACTCTCGTCGGAGATAGAACTCGTAGGGATGGTCACGGTGTAGCTCGCTTAATTTTGGGAGCGTACCTTCGAGGCCCCAGATGTCACGGCAAGCATGCCTGATCAACATCGATTCGCAGAACAATCGGACTGCAAGATATTCGACCAAATCGATATGTTCTTCGGCTTGTTTGAAATGCCTCGGATGGTGTTCGCGCCACTTCACCAGCGAGGCCCACCCGGGCAATTTGAGAAGGCGTCGCCTCAAGTACGGAGAATGATATTGTTCGGGGATATGGAGTGACTGCAATGTCTGAAGCAGGCTATCATCGGCGCGTTCAGGCAGGGCGAGGACGGCCTCGCGCCAGCCATCCACTTCACCGAGCGCCAGGGGCAATTCCCCCACGGCCAATATTTTCCAGGCGCGGTAAAACCCCAATTCCCGGTAGGGCATCGACCAGCTGGCAATCCCCTGATCGAGAAAGGCTCCGCACCACTTGATCATGTAGCGGTTCACAGGTTCCACGATGTCGAGACCCGTCAGGTCAAGCAAGAGCTCACTTACAGTGAGGCTGTGCCCGACCCGTTCCATCGTGGCGGTCAAGTCTGCGCGCGAGTGTTTCACGAGCCGCTCTCGCGGATCGAACTGGTGGAGGTCCGCCAGCAACCGGTGGCAGGCGAGCGTCCGATCGCGATGTTCAATGAGCTGTTGCAGAGCATCATAGGCAGGGCGTGACAGCTCCGTCTCGCGAAGACCGTCTTGAACGGTACGGCAGAGCCTTACTTCAAGGTCGATATCGCTCTCTTGGTGCAGTTTCGACAGGTCCTCCCATTGCGCGATGTCTTCCTGTAATGCCTGCCACCCCTGCAATGTCAGCCCCTCGTCCGTCAGCCCACCGAGAATACGGGTGCGTCGCGCCTCGGCGTGCGGATCAGATCGTGGCGGAGACAACTCTTCTTGGAGCGCCAATCTGGCGTTGTCCGTGACGCGAACCCGCACATGCGCATTGAGGAACATTCTCCAGGGCCCGTCTTGGTGCGCAGAAGAGGGGTTGATGAATAACGGCCGGTCGCAGATCTGTTTCCATGTTCTCCAATCAAAGCCTTTCCGAACGCGGATCTCCCCGGCAAGACGAAGAAGGCCGGCCGGCGCGCTGATTTCTCCCTGACGGAGGGTGCGGAGTTTAAGGTCAGCTTCCGCCGACAGTGTGAGAGGCGGGAGATAGTCGTGAGAGTCGCCTGGCCGACGAGGGCGGCACAGGTCGAAGAGAATTGTACGGCGCCGTTGCCGCTGGCGTCCCACTAAACGAAGTTCTTCTTGGATGGCGGTCCGAACATCAGCCGTGAGCGGAAGCGGAGATCCGCCGTCTTGTTCCACCGTTAAGATGCGACGGTAGAGGGTGTCTCGTCGAGCAGCCAGACAATCCTGCTCGACTAACGTCTCCGGGTCAGACGGCGAGAGAGGATCGTCCAGACCGCGCGTGGCCAGGGCCGCATGCCAAAGATTTACGGCTGCATATCTCTCCAGATCGTGTTCGCATCCCGTGCGGATTCCGAGGAAGGTGCCTTTCACATGAAGATGGCGAGGGACTACTTCCCTGAGGATCTCATATTCCAGCTCCAGCCAGCGAGTTTGTAATGCCTGCTGCAGCGCGGTTGAAAAGAGGCCGGTGTTATACAAGTGGCGATTGATACAACGGCGGTATCCGTCTCGCCTTTCAGGAGGAATCTCTAAGGCATCAAACCAGTGGTTCGCCTGGGCGAGTGTTGGAGGAGTGGTCCGGTCACGTGCGGTTCCGGTGTCGTACTCGTGACGGAGTTGCTTCCTGAGATGGCCAGGGAGATCGAGATGGCAGTGGACTTGCAGCCATTCCGCCAATGTCCATTCTCGACCGATCCGGTCAAGACTGAGGCGCAGTTCCGAGGAGGCTTTCGTCAAGAGGGCTGTTTTCGTGTCAGGGGGCAGGTCAGGTCGTAGCCGGCTCGTTGCGTGCTCACCATGCGCCTGCCATGAAAGATGGGCAGGGTCTATGGGATCAATGCCATACAATAGGTGGAGCCGAAGCACCTCCTGGACATGAACAACACGTTCCTCGCCTACGCCGACCGAGTCATCCGTTTCATTCGATCGCCACGCGGTGAGTGCCTCGGCTATATCATGATCGGTAATGCGTCCACGTTGATAGAGCTGACGGAAATCTTCGTTGGGCAGGTATCCACGCCCTCCAAGTAGTTGTTCAGCGGCAGCCACTGCATCATCGAATGTCAGATGCTCAAGATGGTGTAAGGGGTTGGTATGGATAAAAGTGCTGATCGGCCCCTGCT
>VGXE01000018.1 GCA_016873455.1 Nitrospira sp.
GATCGCCGCGGGGAAATTGGCGATACTGCCTTCCGGTCCGCCCGCCCAGTGGGGTGGGTTCGTCGCCCAATAAGGCAGTTCCACGCCCGCGAGCTTGAGCAGTTTGTTGAAGTAGCCGGACCAGCCGATCGCCACGGCCACGCAGGCGACGCCGTACTCCAAAATCAGATTCCAGCCGGTCAGCCAGGCGAGGAACTCGCCCAGTGTCGCGTAGGAAAAGGTATAGGCCGAACCGGCGACGGGAATCATGGCCGCGAATTCCGCGTAGCAGAGCGCGGCCAGCGCGCAGGTGAGTCCCGATAGCACAAAGGACAGGACGATGCCGGGCCCGGCTCCCGGCCGGTGCTCATCGCCCACGATGGCAGTGCCGACCAGCACGAAGATACCGGTCCCGATAATCGCGCCGATCCCCAATGCCGTCAGGTCCCACGCGGTCAAAGTTTTTTTGAGGCGATGTTCCGGGTGATCCGCGTCGGCTAGAATCTGGCTGATGGATTTGGTTCGAAAGAGGCGATTGATCACGGATGTCCCTGAGTGGGGCGCGGTGAGATCACCGGGGTTAGGTGCAATCCGGAATTAAGTATAGCAGGTCGAACGGAATGAGTCCGGCGATACCGAGCGCGTGCTTGACGGCGGTCACCGGTGTCGATCATGCGCGAGTCCGCCGTGCGGCGCGCAGCAGGGCCTCGAACAGGTTCCGGTGAGCCGTGTGGCGTTCGAAGAGGAATTCCGGGTGCCATTGAATGGCCAGCAGAAATCGGTGGGCGGGTGATTCCACGGCTTCAACGATCCCATCCGGCGCGATCGCGCTGGCCACTAACGAGGGCGCCACGGTCTTGACGGACTGGTGATGAGAGCTGTTGACCATCAGCGTCGCCCGGGCAACGATTTTCCTGAGCAGGCTCTTCGGCGCGACCGACACCCGATGCGAAACCTGCACCGCTTTCGTGGCTTGACGATGGTTGAGGGCCTGGTGAACCTGAGACGGAATGTCCTGATACAGACTGCCACCGCATGCCACGTTGACCGTCTGCATGCCTCCGCAAATCCCCAAGAGCGGGAGATCGCGGGTTCTCGCCTGGTGGACCAGTTCCAGCTCAAAGTTGGACCTGCGCTCGCTGACCAGAGGAAATTTGTAGCGTTGCCGTTCTCCATACAACCTGGGAGGGAGATCGGGTCCGCTGCCGGTCAGCAGCAGTCCATCCACGCCATCGAGGAGCCGCCGTCTGGCGGACGGAGCGGACACGAGGGGAAGGATTAGGGGGATACCGCCCAATTCTTCGATGGCCCGGATGTAGCGGGCTCTCAGGAAATAGGTCGGCTCCCGCCCCCCCATATCCTGCCTGTCACCGGCATTGAAGTCCGGTGTCACGCCAATGACAGGATTCATATCACTGGACTGGTTGGGACCCCGATTGGTCCATGGACGCGGGCGTGCCACCGTCCGTGTCGGCGGCGACCCCGACAAACCGCACTGGGCGCTCGCCCGTGAGGTGTTCCGGTGAGATGAAATAGGTCCCGTACATGCTGGGGACCCAAATACTCTTCGCCGTTTGTTCACTGCCTCCGGAAAGCAGGTAGGCAAAGCCGCCCACGATTCCTCCGCCGAGCGCATAGACGGCTTTACACGGGAAATAGAGAAGGGTGGCGCCGACGGACGCCACTTGCATGCCGACACCGGCCGGCGTGCCTTGTTGCCGATCGGCAGACGATGACTGGCTCCATGCGGGAGCCGCCACCATCGAGCACAACGTCAGCACCACGATGAACGCCACGGTCGGGAACCAATGAGAGAGTCCTTGTTGCTTCATAATCCGGCGTCTCCTTCCTGTTCAACGCCACGATCCAGTGATGGATCTGGGCTGTGTCTATCAATCGGTTGATATAACAAATTTGGGACGAATGCAAGCCCTCTGCCGCCTCGTCAGGCTAGAACGATGCGGGCGATTGGGGTTCATTGACGAGATCCAGTTCTGTCAGAACGTACGTGATCACATGCTCTGCGCGAACGGCGACGGCCTGATTCAACTCCTGCACCAGATCAGCGGCTGGGATGCGCTGATTCTCTTGTGCGAGGCCGGCGGCTAGCCGGAGATTCAGCTTGCACCATGTGACGGCCTGGGCAAACAGGTCGTCCACGCGCGCGTGATAGGCCCCAGGTGCCTCTGTTCCGAATGACGTCAAGGCTCCTGCAATTCGATCGGCCAGGCGAACCTCCTGGCCTAGCCGCGCCAGGTGTGTTTGGGCGATCTCGACAGACACTTGGATGCCGGCTTTCCAGCTCCGCTTCTTGACGTTAAATACACAGGCCAGGACACCCGGTTCCTTCTCCACGGGCTCCGGGCCAAAGAACAAGGTGACACGGTACGACGACAGTTCCGGAGCCCGTTCAGGTGTCATGGCCCGTCATTGTATCACGGCGGGCCGGTGGTTTGATTGACGCTCGTCTTACCCGGCGATAAGATGCGCCGATGATGATCAATACCATGGTCCATCACGCGCGCGTGGCGGAGATCCAGGGGGCGCTCCGAGAGGGATCAGGACTCGATGGCTGGCTCTTCTACGACTTTCGGGGCAGCGATCCTCTGGCCTATCGGGTTCTGCTGCTCGATCCTTCGCGGCATGTCACGCGGCGTTGGTATTATTGGATTCCTGCCACGGGCGAGCCGGTCAAACTGGTGCACCGAATCGAACCGCACGTGTTGGACGAATTGCCGGGCTCTGTGCAACCCTATGTGGGGTGGGAAGAACAACGGGCACTCCTCGCGTCGCTCCTGCGAGGCCGCCGGCGAATCGCCATGCAGTATTCTCCTCTCAACGCCGTCCCCTATGTGTCCCGGGTCGATGCGGGAACGGTTGAGTTGATCCGCAGCTGCGGTCCCGACGTCGTGACGTCAGCCGATCTTGTTCAGCGGTTTGAAGCGGTCTGGACCGATGAACAGCGGGAGTCTCACCGGTACGCCGTCGTGGCGCTCCGTAGGATTGTCGATGAGGCGTTTGCGCATGTCGCGTCGGCAATGACGACGGGACGCGAATTGACCGAGTATGGCTTGCAGCAGTTCATCCTTTCGCGCATTCGCGATGCCGGCATGACGACCTCCAGCGCGCCCATCGCCGCGGTCGATGCCCATAGCGCCGATCCGCATTATGGACCGGCCGAGTCCGGGTCGGCACCGATTACTCGCGAGAACCTTGTGTTGATTGATCTCTGGGCAAAACGGACCGCGCCCGGCTCCGTATATGGCGACATTACCTGGACGGGGTACACGGGAGCGCGGGTGCCAGCCAAACAGCGCATGATTTTCGACCAGGTCCGTCGAGGGCGTGATGCGGCACTGGCCTTCGTCCGGGAACGGGTGGCGTCTGGCCAATTTCCCTTTGGATGGGAGGTCGATCATGTCTGCCGCGCCGTGATTCAGGACGCCGGGTACGGCGACTTCTTCCTGCATCGGACCGGCCACTCTATCGGTGAAGAAGTGCACGGGAATGGAGCCAACATCGACAATTTGGAGACCCAGGACAACCGCCGGCTCATGCCCCGAACCTGTTTCTCGATTGAGCCGGGCATCTATCTTCCAGGGGAATTTGGGATCCGGAGCGAATTGGACGTCTACGTGTCCGAACGGGAGGCATTGGTATACGGCGAACCGCTCCAAACCGAAATCATCCCCATTCTTTGAGCGCAACACCATTCACAGTCTTCGATGAGCCCTTTCTTGACACGTTCTCAACGCGGCGGCTAGATTCACACGATCCTGTCAGTACGGGCGTTCTCACACGATTCTCGGACGAGCGGAGTCACGATGTTCGGCACCTTGGGATTTTCTGAGCTTATTCTTATCCTCGCCATCATCCTGATCATTTTCGGCGCAGGCCGTTTGCCACAGGTTGGGGAAGGCGTTGGCAAGGCGCTCAGGAGCTTCAAGAAAGAAGTCCACGACGTCCCGCCGGCCGCGGCACAGGTTCAATCGGATGCTGAACCCCAGCCGGTTCAGGCTCAGCCAGCCGCTGCGGCTACGACTCAGGCGCCCGCTGGTGGTTCGACGCCCACAAGTGCCCGATCCAACGTTCCCTATGTTCCCGGTCCTGAAATGACGCCCGGCACAACCGCGTCGCTGCTCTATCGTGGGGGGCCTCAATCGGCCCCACCGGTTGCCAATCCGACTCAAGGGACGCAGGTCGCTGCGCCGGCTCAACCTGTGGTGTCCATGGAAGAGCGTGCGGCAGCTCCCGCTCCAATGGCGCGTGGCCAGTACCCACCATTGCCGCCGGGAGCGCAACAGAAGCCGGCGGCAAAACGCCCTTCGGCTATAGTGAATAAGGACGCGGTGGCCAGGGTGCAGGCGCAACAGGCGGCCATGAAAGCCAGCGCGGCGCAGGCTGCGCCAGGCACGTCTCCCGAGGACATGCAGAGTCTGGGAGAAGGCATGGGCGATATGCTGCGGACCTTCCGGCAAGCTGTCGCCGATGTTCGTGATACGGTCGATCCGCAGATGCGCACGATCCAGGCTGAAGTGGATGCGGCAAAAAAGGAACTCCAGCAGTCTCTTGAGGCCGCTGCGGAGCAACCAGTCATTCGGGAGGATCCTCAGAAGTCTGTGTGAGGCGCGACCGCAATCTCAAGATCGTGCGTGGGAGAGCGAGGCGAAAACGTCAGGAGGGGGTCCGGCTTCGGTTCAGTGCCTCGACCAGGTGCACGAGCAGGTCTTGCGTCTGCTTGTCGATATCCACAAACTGCACGCCCATGCCGGGGAACAGGAGATAGCGCTCCGGCTTGTTGCGCACCCAGGCGACTTTGGCTTTGGCACGTAGTTGTTCATAGGGCCGATCCGGCAGCGAAAATTCGAGCGACAATTCCGTTCCTGATTTCAAGGGTGAACTGCTCTCGATAAAGAACCCCCCGCCGCCGATGCCGCCCGTGAGGCCATCGAATGTGGTGCCATCGGGTGTCGTACACTGCACTTTGACTGCCAATGGGGCGCGAGGGTAGGCACGGCAGTGGGCGAATCTGGTCTCACTCTCGCCGTCCAGAACCTGTTCGATCACTGATCCCCACGGCACATCGCCGAGCAATTGGCCGGACGCATCGAGCACGTCGATCGTTTCGCGGTCGGGATCGATGATCAGGGTTTTGCCTTGGTGGCTGGTTGTAGAAGTGACCGGAAATTTCATGTCTTCAGTTCAATGTGCACTGCCGAATGACGAGAACCTACGCGGCCTTGTTCTGATCCGGGGCTGACTTGACCAACGCGAGAATCCGGTCACGAATTTCCGGCGCCACGTCTGTAAATCGGACACCCATTCCAGGATTGAACGTGTAATGATCGGCTTTCGGGCAGGCCCACGCCACCACTCCTTTGGCCTGAAGCCATTCTCCTGGGTTTTCTGGAAGCGAGAACTCCATGGAGAGTTTGGTGCCGATGGGCAGCGGGGCCTGGCTCTCGATGAATAATCCGCCGCCGCCGATGCCGCCGGCTCGCCCTTCAAAACGTTGGCCTTCCGGCATGTTGTAGCGCACCCGAAACGTCAGCGGGATGCGCGGCTCCGCCCGGACTTCCTTTTGAACGGGTAGCTTGCGGTAGGCCATGATCTGGTCGATCACGAAGTCCCACGACAAATTGCCGATCGGTTCTCCGTTGATCCCCAAGAGGGTGACGACTTCATGAGCTGGGTCGAGCTCAAGCGTTTTGCCTCGATGACGGAGGCTGGATGCCACGGGGTATTTCACAGGTCCTCCCTTTGCCCTCAGCGGAGTTGCACGTGGCAAGTATAGCGCAGCCTTCTTCGTTGTCGAGCAAAGCCGAGAGTTTTGCAACCGCGAAGCGGGACCTGATGCGGGAACCGGCTGGATGGAAGGGACACACGATGGGAGGATCGGAACCGTCGCAATGACCGGCGGGCTGCCCGGATGGAGCAGCCCGCTATTTCCTGTTACATCACGCGCTCTTCGCTTCGATGTCCTGTTCGAAAATACGGATCGGCGGATTTTTCCCCAGAATAGCGTCTTCGGTGATCACCACTTCTTTGATCTGTTTCTGTGACGGCGCGTCATACATCACATCCAGCATGACTTCTTCCAAGATCGCTCGAAGTCCCCGGGCGCCGGTCTTCTGTGCGTAAGCCTTCCGCGCCACGGCGCCCAACGCGCCTTCGGTAAATCTCAGTTTGACCTTTTCGAACGACAGCAGCTTCTCATATTGCTTTGAGAGGGCGTTGCGTGGTTCGGTCAGGATACGGATCAGCGCCCGTTCATCCAATTCTTCCAGTGTGGCCACCACCGGCAGTCGTCCGACAAATTCCGGGATCAGCCCGTATTTCAGGAAGTCTTCGGGTTGCACCTTGGCGAGCAGGTCGCCCAACTTGACTTCGTGCCGGGCGCGAATCTCCGCGCCGAATCCCATGGCCTTCCGATTGAGGCGCTGTTCGATGATTTGTTCCAGCCCGACGAACGCTCCGCCGCAAATGAAGAGGATGTTGCCGGTGTTGACCTGGATGAATTCTTGGTGGGGATGCTTGCGCCCTCCTTGAGGAGGAACATTGGCGACGGTGCCTTCGATGAGCTTGAGCAACGCTTGCTGGACCCCTTCGCCGGACACGTCGCGCGTAATCGACGGGCTGTCGCTCTTTCGGCTGATCTTGTCAATCTCATCGATGTACACGATCCCGCGCTCAGCCCGCGCCACGTCGTAATCGGCCGCCTGCAAAAGCTTGAGGATAATGTTTTCCACGTCCTCGCCCACGTACCCGGCTTCCGTGAGCGTTGTCGCATCGGCGAGCGTGAACGGCACGTCCAAATACTTCGCCAAGGTCTGGGCCAGGAGGGTTTTCCCCGTGCCGGTCGGGCCTACCATGAGGATGTTGCCCTTTTGAAGCTCGATGTCGTCGACTTCCTTCTCCTTGGACGAAATGCGCTTGTAGTGATTGTGCACGGCGACGGACAGGATCCGTTTGGCGCGCTCTTGCCCCACCACGTATTGATCGAGATGATGTTTGATTTCAGCCGGCTTCTTGAGTTTGGAGGAGATTTCTTCCTTCGCCTCTTCCCAATCCTCGGCGATGATGTCGTTGCAGAGGTTCACACACTCGTCGCAGATGTAGACGGTCGGCCCGGCAATCAGTTTTCGGACTTCGTCGCGGCTCTTTCCACAAAATGAGCACCGCAGGTGTCGGTCCATCTTTTCTTGCTTGGCCATGTTCCCCCCTGTTACTTGGTCTTGGCTCCGTCTCTGCCGATGTCGCCGGGTTCCGTTGTCTTGATGGTTTTGGGCGGACGCGAGATGACTTCGTCAATGAGCCCGTATCGCTTGGCTTCCTCGCCGGACATAAAATAATCCCGTTCGGTGTCGTGGGCGATTTTGTCGACAGGCTGCCCGGTATGTTTCGCCATGATCTCATTCAATCGCTCGCGGATCTTCAAGATTTCCTTGGCGTGAATATCGATCTCCGTTGCCTGTCCCTGGAAGCCCCCCAATGGCTGGTGAATCATCACCCGCGCGTTGGGCAGCGCAAACCGCTTGCCCTTTGTGCCGGCGGTCAACAGCAGGGCCCCCATGCTGGCGGCCTGGCCGAGGCAAATGGTGTTGATGGGCGGTTTGACGTACTGCATCGTGTCGTAGATGCCCAACCCGGCCGTGACGCTGCCTCCGGGAGAATTGACGTAGAGGTTGATATCCTTCTCAGGGTCTTCCGCTTCGAGAAACAGCAATTGCGCGATGATGAGGTTGGCAAACACGTCATCGATCGGAGCACCGAGAAATATGATGCGGTCCTTCAGGAGCCGCGAATAGATGTCATAGGCGCGTTCGCCTCGATTGGTTTGCTCGACTACGATTGGGACCAACATACCGTCAAATCCTTTCCTCGGCCGCACTCCTCCTCCACTCGACATGGATGCGCCGACATCGTTCGCTTCTATCCCTGGATCACTGCGTGGCGGTAGACAAAATCCAGCGCCTTGTCCGCCAAGATCTTTATGCGCAGTTTTTCAATCGACTCCTGGCCGCCCGCCTGGATCATTTTCACAAGATCGCCTACCGGCATGCGGAGCTCCGAAGCCAGTTTCGCCACTTCCTGGTTCAAGTCTTCTTGACTGACGGACAGGCCTTCCTTTTCCGCAACCGCTTCGAGAATCAGTCCCACTTTCACACGGCGGCTCGCCGCGCCTCGATGCTCTTCCCGAAGCTGCGTGACGGCTTCCCCAGCGGCTGAGGAAGACGGATCAAGGCCCTGACCTCGCTGCCGCTCTTGGAGTTTTTGCCGGACGATGGTTTCAAGCTCTTGCTCGACCAGCGTTTCGGGAAGGTCGAAATGGTAGGTGTCGGCCAGGCGCGAGAGGATGGTGTCTTTATACGACTCCTCGATGTCCCGCTTGAGGGCCTGTTCCATTTGGCCTCGCAGCTTGTCTTTCAATTCCTGGAGCGAGGCATAGGCGCCGCAGTCCTTGGCGAACTCGTCGTCAAGCGCGGGCAGTGTCTTCTGTTTCACCGCCGTGATGTTCAGGCGGAATTGGACAGTTTTGCCGGCGACTCGAGAGTCAGGATGGCCGGGTGGATAGGGTTGGGCGATCTCAACGAGGTCCCCTTCTTTCTTGCCGGCCAAGTGCGCATCGATGTCGATTCCCAACAAGGCGGTCTTCGATCCGATTCTGTGAAGATGACCTTCTTTTTTGGTGCCCTCGAGTGGCGTCTGGTCCAAGTATCCTTCCAAGGACACGACGGCGAAATCGTTTTCGGCGAGGGCGGTTCCGGCCGGGGCCGCGTCCAATTGGGCATGTTGCTCGCGCAAGACGTCCAACGCTCGGTCCATCTGCTCCTCGGACACTGTCCGCTTGTCCTGCTTGAGCGAGATGGGGTTGGGCGCTTTATAATCGCGCAGTTCTATCGTCGGCTTGATTTCAACGGTTGCGGTGAAGGTAAAGGGTTCATCTCTCTTGATCTTGACGCGGTCGAGGGGCGGAATGTCCACGACGACGGGGCTGATCCCTGCCTCTTTCACGGCCCGTTCATAATAGTCCGGGACGAGTCCTCGGATCACGTCTTCTTCCACGGCTTTGGCATAGCGCTTTTCCAAAATGGCCAGTGGGGCTTTGCCTGGGCGAAATCCTGGGATCCGAACCTGGCGATTTAACTCGACATAGGCTTTGGAAAATCGCTGTGTCACTTCATCAGCGGGTACCTCGATTTTCAGAGCCCGTTTCATGGGGCCCAGTTCCGTCATCTCCATCTTCATCGTCATCTAAACCGGCGTCCTTTTTTTAAAAGCCAGGCGGCTGGCTACGGTGTCGTGCATCGTGGTGCGAGAGGGGGGACTTGAACCCCCACGGTTACCCACGAGATCCTAAGTCTCGCGCGTCTGCCAGTTCCGCCACTCTCGCACAAGTGAGCATCACTGCAGAGCTTCTCGGCAGCATCTCGAACCGGAAACCCACGCGATGTTGTACTGCGGTTGTACCGTTGGATGTATCCAAGTGTCAACCCATACGATCGAGGAAGTGGAGTATCATCCAATGGTCCCCATTACTTGTAGAATCGGCTGGATTCTTCAATACATTGCTCCTGTTTACCTTGCCGGTCACCAGGGCACATGCTAAGATGCCGCCTCTTTGAGGGCCCTGGCGCGGAGAGGTGCGAGAGTGGACGAATCGACATGCTTGGAAAGCATGCGTCGGGGCAACTCGACCGTGGGTTCGAATCCCACCCTCTCCGCCACCATGTGCCGTGGCACATAGTGGCGAGATCTCGCCATGTACATGGCGGATCCGCCATACAGAAGTGCTGAGCAACGAGTGCTGAGGACTGAGAAAGAACCCGGCAGTGGGAACTGAGAGCCGAGCATCAGATAGAAGAATCATGGATCCTGCTTACACCGAGCCATCGTCAACTCAGTCCTGAGGACTCAGTACTCAGCATGTAGAACAAGGGGCTGGGCCCTGTGCGACAGAACCCTGTGAACCCCGCCAGGTCCGGAAGGAAGCAACGGTAAGCGGTCAGTTCTGTGTGCCGCAGGATCACCTGGCCCCGCTCTTCTCTTGAGAGAAATGTTGAGTGTTGAATGTGAAATGTTGAATTGTGTCGGTTATTGTCATTCAAAATCTACCATTCATCATTCAACATTCGGAGTGTAACGACGTTGGATTATCAAGTCTCCGCCCGTAAATACCGTCCCGGCACGTTTGATGATGTGATCGGTCAGCCGCATGTCGTGCAGACCCTGATGAATGCGGTGTCGACGAAGCGCATCGCCCACGCCTACTTGTTTTCCGGTACTCGCGGGGTCGGGAAAACAACGGTCGCGCGCATTCTTGCCAAGGCCTTGAACTGCGAGCAGGGGCCCACAGGGCGGCCCTGTAACGTTTGTGCCAATTGCCAGGAAATCGCTCAGGGCAATGCCGTGGACGTTGTGGAAATCGACGGTGCCTCCAACACCAGCGTGGACGATGTGCGCGAGATCCGTGAGAACATCAAGTTCACTCCGTTTCGTGGCCACTATCGCGTGTACATCATCGACGAAGTGCACATGCTGTCGAACTCGGCGTTCAACGCCTTGTTGAAGACGCTTGAAGAACCGCCCGCGCACGTCGTCTTCATTTTCGCGACGACGGAGATCCACAAGATTCCGGCGACGATTGTGTCACGATGCCAGCATTACAACTTCCGCCGGATTGCGCGGACGGAGATCGTTGAGCGGCTCCGTCATGTGGCTTCGCAGGATCATCTCGTGATGGAGGAGCGGAGCTTTCTTGCGTTGGCCCGAGCGAGCGAAGGCAGTATGCGGGATGCGTTGAGTCTGCTCGATCAGGTTGTAGCTTTCGGTGGCAGGACCATCAGTCATCCGGATCTTGAAGCGCTGCTTGGCGCTGTGCCGCAAGAACTGGTACAGGGGCTTATCCAGGCCGTGATGGTCCAAAACAGTCCCGCGGCGCTCAGGGTCTTGGCGAACGTGACGGATCAAGGACATGACGTGCGGGCGTTCTGCGCCGAGATCGTCGAGCACGTCCGAAATCTCCTGGTGGCGGCCGTGGTTCCGCCGGCTGGGTTGCGCGCGCTGATCGAATCCTCCGAAGAAGATCTGGTGCAATTGGCGACGGATGCCACTACGCTGACGCCGGAACAGCTTCAAGAATTGATGGGCATCTTCACGCAGGCCGAAGACTCGTTGCGGTTCAGCGCCCATCCGCGCTTTGTCATGGAAACCGCGGCAATTCGGGCGACACGGCTCGTGCGCCAACAGGAAAGCAGCCCGGCCCGGCCTCTTCAGCCGGCGTCGGCTCCTTCGAATCCGAAATCCTCTCCCCCTCCGTTACCCATCAAGACCGAAGCAGCCGGTTCTTCTCCCGCTGCCCAGGCTGCTCCCATTCCGGCGACGCCCCAGCAACCGAATCGGCGGTCGGCTTTGAATTGGGACGCGGTTCAAGATCACGTGGCTGCCACACTTCCGAATATTGCCCCGTTTCTGGAGGCTGGCCGGTTCATAGGCATGGAGGGCAATCTTGTGACGATTGGGTTTGCCAAACAAGCCACCTTGGCTCGAACGAGGCTGGAGAAGGAAGAGCATCTGCTCGCCTTGGCAAAAATCTGTCAGGAGGAATCAGGACAGCCGGTCCGTATTCGCATCGTCGAATTGTCCGAGACGGATCCACCGGGTCCGACCATGGCCCAAGTGCGGGCGGCCAAAGAACAGGACCAGCGGCTGGTATTGTTTCAGCAAGCGCGGGCGAATCCCACGGTGAAGCGCGCGCTTGAGATCTTCGGCGCGGAGTTGGCCGAGGTTCGTCGTGTAGCTCAGAAGGAGGCGACCGAATGAAAAATCCCTTCGGCAATATGAACAACATTCTCAAACAGGCCCAGGCCATGCAGGAACAGATGGCCCGGATTCAAGAGCAAGCGGCGTCCAAGACCGCGACCGGGACATCCGGTGGCGGCATTGTCACCGTCACGGCAAACGGTGCCATGCAGGTCGTCAGCGTGGTCGTCGATCCGGAGGTCGTCAAAAGCGGCGATGTCGACATGCTTCAGGATCTGCTTGTCGCGGCGACCAATGAGGCACTGAGAAAGGCCAAGGACCTGATGGAAAGCGAAATGAAAGCCTTGACCGGCGGGATGAAAATCCCGGGCCTCTTTTAACGATGGCGGTTGATCAACAGGGATTGCTGGCGAGGCTGATCAAGGAATTGGTTCGTCTTCCCGGAGTCGGTCAAAAGAGCGCGCAGCGGTTGGCCTTTCATCTGCTGAAGGCCGAACGAGAGGACGCCTTGCGCCTCGCCGATGCGATCAGAGCGGTGAAAGATGGACTGGCATTCTGCCGGCAATGCCGCAATATCGCCGAAGGAGACTTGTGCGAGTTTTGTCTCGATCCCAAGCGAGACCGCGCGAAGATCCTCGTGGTTGAAGAGCCGAGTACGCTCTATGCCGTGGAACGGGCCGGCGCCTATCGCGGGCTCTACCACGTCTTGTTGGGCGCGCTGTCCCCGCTCGATGGCGTGGGCCCCGGGGACATCCGAGCGGACGAGCTCGTCGATCGTGTGAAACTGGGTGGTGTGGACGAAGTCATTCTTGCGACCAACCCCACGATCGAAGGCGAAGCGACCGCGATCTATCTCACCAGACTTCTCAAACCTTTCGGCGTGCGAGTTTCTCGCATCGCCTATGGGATTCCCGTCGGAATGGACATCGAGTATGCGGACGAAGTGACGCTGCTCAAATCCATTGAGGGACGGCGGGATTTGTAGGCCAGAGGGGTCCCTGCCCGTTGACCCTTTCTTAATCAGCCTGCTATATTTTTACCGGACACTCCACAATGCAAGGGTGGCTATGAAAGCTCGTTCCACCGCCAAACGTGTTCCCGCAAAATCCTCCTCGCGCTTGGCCGCCACGCGATCCGGCGGCAAGAAGAAGCAATCCGGGGCCGCGCCGGCGAAATACCCGGACATCCGCCGCGATCTCGAGCGCCAACGCGCGGCGATTCTCGATGAAGCGGGAGAGGTTCTCACGAACCGATCCGGTCACGAAGCGTTTCCCGATGTCAGCGATCAAGCGTCGGCCGAGGTGGACCAGAATTTTTCCATGCGGATCCGGGATCGCGAGCGGAAACTGTTGAAGAAGATCGATGAGGCGCTGGATCGGATGACTGCCTCAACGTACGGAATCTGCGAGGCTTGTGAAGGGGAGATTCCCTATAAGCGGCTCAAAGCTCGCCCGGTCACGACTCTCTGCATCGAGTGTAAAACTGCCCAAGAAGAAGAAGAGCAGGCCCGCCGATAAGGTTTTCCTCATCTCGCCTTACTGTTTCAGGTTCTTGATCCGTTCGCGTGCCTGGGCCGCCCGCGTGTCTTCCTCGGGGTTGCCTTCCACCAGGGCCAAGTACGTTTCATATTCTGCCACTGCGCGTTTGGGATTGGTCTGCTCGATCGCTTCCGCCAGATTATAGCGGGCTACGGCATAGTTGGGGCGCAGCGTGACGGCCCGTTCAAAGACTCCTACGGCGGCGGCTTTGTCGCCGAGTTTGAGGTGAACGGTGCCGACGTTATTGAGGACTTCAGGAATGTTGGGCCTGATCGAGAGGGATTGCAGCATCTCAGTTTTCGCGTTCTCAAACTGTCCCTTGGCTGCCCACGAAAGACCCAATTTGTGATGGGCCTCAGCCAGCCACACTTTGTTTGTGAACCCGCTGGCGATGGCTCTTTGATAGGCATCAGCCGCGGCGTCATAGTTCTTGTTGCCGCAGTACGCCAGCTGGGCGGTTTGCCCACGGGCGAATTGCTGCAGCGATGTGAACGGTTCCTTGTCCTCACTTCCTTGACTCTCGATGTTCGGTCCGTTTTTCCCAGTGTTCGCGCTTCTGAGTCGATCGAGAAACTCTTTGCGATACGGAGAGAACAGCCGCACATACGGGTCAATGGTAAATGAGGCTTGCAGGAGGATCGGGTGTTTGGGTGAGCCAGTCACTAAGTATTGCGTGGTCGTCTTCTCATCTCCGGTCTCGTAGAGGGCGCTGGCATCCATGGTCGTTTTCGTTTCCAGTTGAGAGATATTCAGATAAAACTCCAGCGATGGTTTCAGTCGAGAGAGGGTGTCGCGAAGGACAGGGTAGGGATCAAGCGGTAACCCTTTGGGAAAAGTGAAAAGGGCACCGATGAGCAGTCCATCTTCATCGAAAAAGTACGACCCTTCTCCATGAGAGGTACTCTTGGCCTGAGACACCAGGATTTCTTGCCCGCTCCCCCAGGCGCTCGTCTGGTAGGTGGCGGGAGCCTGTTTTTTTATGAAGTCTGCTTTGCGATCGCAGAGTGCGGCTGATTTGAGCAAGACGAGATCGCTTGCAGAAGGAGGAAGACTGGGGCGAACGGAATCGGCCTTCTGGCCGCAACCGCTTATGACGCCGATCGCGAGTACGAACCCAAGGAGAACCCTACGATCGATCGCGATTCCCATGAAGACTCTTCCCGGAATAGAAGGCTGGTCCGAACCATACACGATTTAGAGGAATGAGGCGAACGGGAAAACGAGAGGCCTGCGTCCTGGAAAGGCGCAGGCCCCCGCATGCGGATAGAATGGCTTCACTTAGCGGCGTTGTGCGTCCAGCATATTGTCTTCAGCCGTGTAGCCGAAGAGATAGGGAATGCTGCCGCCAAGCTTATAGGCCGGCCGATTGAGGCCATAGTCGAAGCCGTGGCCAATCGGGTGCGAGATGAATCCAATCCAGCGAAGTGGATGGTCATTGACGGCTGATCCGGCGGCTGGGTCTGAATAGACCAATGCGGTGCTATCCAGAATGTTGTAGATACTTGTCGGGGGCATATACTCCCTGTCCTCCGCAGCCTGTTGAGCTGGTGTTGCACAACCTGAGGCAACCATAGCTAGCATCGCGATACCAAGAGCCCACGACGGTGCTGTCATCATATTACCTCGCTTGTTTCAGTCCAATGCCGAATGGTCAGTTGAGGGTTCGTAAAATCTAGAGGAAGTGTAGCCGACAACCCCTGGTCTGTCCAGGATTCCGGCGGATTTGTCTCATTCAGAAAAATCGCCGTCTTACGAGCGTTGTGCAGGCAGGATTCTGAAGGAAGAAAAGGATGGTGGGCGATACAGGTATCGAACCTGTGGCCTCTTCCGTGTGAAGGAAGCGCTCTACCACTGAGCTAATCGCCCAACGTGCCGGAGTCTAGCATGGGCTTTCGGCGGGGTTCAATCATGTGAAGCTCAAGGGAATGTTTAATGCTGAATGGTGAATGTTGACTTGTCGGAGCCAAAATCGTGAACTTCATCGGTCAACATTCACAATTCTGTCGCCACGCGCCAGATTGCTTCGAGCAGGAAATGCGGCGGTCCGCCTTGACTTCCCTAAAACACGGTTTCTAGAATGAGCCCTTTCCTCGCAAGGAGTGCCGGTTACATGAGAGATGACCTTGTCATCGTGGGCGGCGGTTTGGCCGGATCCGAAGCCGCCTGGCAGGCTGCGAATCGGGGTGTCAAAGTCACCCTGTACGAGATGCGCCCGAAGGAAATGACCAAGGCGCACAAGACCGGCGGCCTCGCCGAGTTAGTCTGCTCGAATTCGTTGGGTTCCGCCGATCCACAGAACGCGCCCGGGATTCTCAAGGAAGAGATGCGCCGGCTGGATTCGTTGATCATTGCGTCAGCCGAACGTGCGCGGGTCCCGGCTGGATCGGCGCTGGCGGTCGATCGGGAGCAGTTCTCGCGACAAGTTACCCAGGCGTTGGAGGGCCATCCCAATATCAGAATTCTTCACGAGGAAATCGCCGATATTCCGGCCGATTGTGCCTGTATCGTGGCGACCGGGCCGCTGACGTCCGATACACTCTCGCAGGCCATTCGAGCCGCGACGCAATCGCAACATCTCTACTTCTATGACGCCATCTCGCCGATCATCGACGCGGACTCGATCGACCTGACGATTGCCTTCAGGGCGTCGCGCTATGGCAAGGGGGACGACGATTACCTCAATTGCCCGATGACGCAGGAACAATATGACATCTTCTATGAGGCGCTCACCGCCGCTGAGAAAGTGCAACCGAAAGACTTCGAAAAAACACCGTATTTTGAGGCGTGCATCCCGATTGAAGTGATGGCGGAGCGTGGTCGGCAAACGATGCAGTTCGGCCCCCTGAAACCGGTCGGCTTGGAAGATCCCCGAACCGGAAGGCGCCCGGCGGCTGTGGTTCAGCTGAGAACCGAAAACAATCACCGCACGTGTTACAACCTCGTGGGGTTTCAGACTAAGCTGACCTATCCTGAGCAGAAACGAGTCTTTCGGTTGATTCCAGGTCTGGAGCAAGCTGAGTTTCTCCGCTACGGCAGCTTGCACCGCAACACGTTTATCAACTCTCCCCAGTTACTCATGAACACCTTACAGTTCAAGGCTCGCGCCACATTGTTTTTTGCCGGACAACTGGTCGGCGTGGAGGGCTATACCGAATCCGCCGCGATGGGAGGCTTAGCAGGCATCAATGCGGCACGGCTATTGACAGGAAAGCCGCTGGTCACCCCTCCAACGACGACGGCGCATGGCTGCCTCGTCGCTCACGTCGCCTTGTCCGACCCACGTCATTTCCAGCCCATGAATACCAATTTTGGTCTGTTCCCACCGTTGCCCAATGCTCCACGAGACAAAGAGGCGAAGCGGCGGTTGATTGCCACACGGGCGCTTGAGGATTTTGAGTCATGGAAGACCAGATCCGGGCTTTCGTAGATTTCCTTGAGGCTGAGCAGAACGCGTCGCCTGAAACCGTTCGGAATTACCGATCGGACCTCCGGCAACTGGCCTCGTTCCTTCATGCGTCGGAGCAACGGGCAGGTCTGCTCCAGGCCTCTGACGTCACAACGGAGCACATTCGAACCTACCTGCACTGGCTTGACCGAAAGGGGGAGAAAGCCGCCTCGCTGGCGAGGAAACTGGCCTGTCTTCGGAGTTTCTACCGGTTTCTGGTGCGCGAGGGCGTGGTTCAGAGCAATCCAACCGAAGGCCTCAAGAGCCCCAAGTTGCCGAGGCTGCTTCCTCGAGTCCTGACGAAAGACGACGCCGGTGCCCTGATGGACTTTCCCACGGGACAGTCCTCGCTGTCTCTGCGCGATCGGGCTCTGCTCGAAACCTTATATTCCACTGGCGCCCGGGTGAGTGAAGCCGTCGGGATCAACATCGGGGATCTCAGCCTGGCTGAAGGACTGATTCATTTGCGTGGTAAAGGCCGGAAGGAACGCGTGGTTCCGATCGGAGACTTGGCGCTGCACGCGATCCGAGCGTATCGCAAGTCTTTGCAGCCATCAGCCATCAGCCATCAGCTATCCGCTCCCGTCTTCTTGAATCATCGCGGCGGTCGAATCACGACAAGGAGTGTGGCTCGCATCGTGGCACAGTACTCCCGCCTCCTGGCCGGTGGGGCGGTCAGTCCACATGCGCTACGCCATTCGTTTGCCACGCATCTTCTCGATGAAGGTGCGGATCTCCGGTCTATTCAGGAAATGCTCGGCCACGCATCGCTCAGCACGACGCAGAAATATACGCACTTAGCGGCGGACCAACTTGCTGCGGTCTACGATCGCGCGCACCCACGGGCTCGTCCGTCGGGGGTCTCCGTGACACGAAAGGATCACAAGCCGTCATGACCATTCGTTCCACGACTATCTTATGCGTCCGGCGCTCCGGACGAGTCGCCATGGGCTGTGACGGCCAAGTCACGGTGGGGACCACGGTGATGAAGCACAATGCCAAGAAGCTCCGGCGTCTCTATCACGATCAGGTGCTTGCCGGATTTGCCGGGGCGACGGCCGACGCCTTTACGCTGTTTGAAAAATTTGAGGGCAAACTGGAAGAACACCGGGGGAACCTCACAAGAGCGGCGGTGGAACTTGCCAAAGATTGGCGAACCGACCGCGTGTTGCGCCGGTTGGAAGCCTTGCTGGCGGTGGCGGGTCGGGAGCAGTCCTTCATCATTTCAGGGACGGGCGACGTGGTCGAGCCGGAAGACGGGATTCTGGCCATCGGTTCAGGGGGTGCCTATGCCTTGGCAGCAGCCAGGGCGTTGCTGGGGCACTCACAGCTGGACGCGGCGACTGTGGTCGCTGAATCGATGAAGATCGCCGGGGCGATTGATATCTATACCAACCAGCAGATCGTCGTCGAGGAACTACACGAATAGGCCGAGGATACCAACAGACATGATCCACCAGACCAGTGCCGCCGACTCGTTGAATCTCAACAATCTCACTCCGCGTCAGATCGTGGAGGAATTAAACCGCTACGTCATCGGCCAAAAAGACGCCAAGCGGATGGTGGCCATTGCACTCCGCAATCGATGGCGCCGACAGCAGCTCTCGCCGGACTTGCGGGACGAAGTCATGCCGAAGAACATCATCATGATCGGACCGACCGGGGTGGGAAAGACGGAGATCGCCAGGCGGTTGGCCAAACTGGCTCACGCTCCGTTCATTAAAGTCGAAGCCTCCAAGTTCACGGAAGTCGGCTATGTCGGGCGTGATGTGGAATCCATCATCCGGGACCTGACTGAGCTGGCCATCAATATGGTGAAAACCCATCGCCTGGACGCGGTGCAACACAAGGCCGAGCAGCATGGGGAAGAGCGTCTGCTGGACCTGTTATTGCCCCAACCCCCGCCCAGGCCTGGGTTCATGGAGGGGCAGGGCGAGACGACTGCCGCACCGGCCCATGATTCCTACGAGGCCACTAGGTCGAAACTGCGGCTCCAACTACGCGACGGCAAACTCGATGAGCGGACGGTCGAAATGGAGGTCAAGGAGCGCAGCATGCCGGTTGGGGTCATTTCCAACATGGGTGGCATGGACGAGTTGGAAGGTAACCTCCGTGACATGCTGGGCGGGATGTTTCAAGGGAAGAAAAAAAAGCGGCTCATGAAAGTGCCGGAAGCCCTGAAGCACCTGACGCAGGAGGAGGCGCAGAAGCTCATCGACATGGATGAGGTGGTGCGCGAAGCGATCACCAAGGTCGAGCAGACCGGCATCGTGTTTCTCGACGAGATCGACAAGATCGCCGGGCGGGAACGGACCATGGGTCCCGATGTTTCGCGGGAAGGCGTGCAACGGGACTTGCTGCCCATTGTCGAGGGCTGTACGGTCAGCACCAAACATGGCGCGGTGCTGACGGACCATATCCTCTTTATCGCAGCGGGAGCGTTTCACGTCGCCAAGCCGTCCGACTTGATTCCGGAGCTGCAAGGGCGGTTTCCGATCCGCGTGGAACTCAGCCCCTTGTCGAAAGAGGATTTTGTGCGTATTCTCACCGAACCAAAAGGGGCGCTGGTCCGGCAGTATCAGGCCTTGTTGGCAACAGAGGGACTCACCGTGCAGTTCGCCACGGACGGATTGGAGGCCATTGCCGACATTGCCGTGCAGGTCAATGAACGGACGGAAAACATCGGGGCGCGCCGTCTGTTCACGATCATGGAACGGCTGTTGGAGCACATCTCGTTTGAAGGGCCTGAGTGGCCGGACAAGACCGTGAACATTACCGCGGACTACGTCCGTGAGCGTCTGAAAGATGTTGTGAAGGATCAAGATTTGAGCCGGTACATACTCTAGAAGTTACCAGTTTTCAGCCGATTGCCGGGAGTGCATGCATGAATCGACTCATCAAGAAAGCCAACGTCCTGATCGAATCCTTGCCGTACATTCGGAGCTTCCGTGGAAAGACCGTCGTTGTGAAATACGGCGGCCATGCCATGACGGATTCGTCGTTGAAAGAACGTTTCGCAGAGGACGTGGTGTTGTTGAAATATGTCGGGATCAATCCGGTCATCGTCCATGGCGGGGGTCCCCAGATCGATAAAATGCTGGATCGGCTCGGTATCGAGGCGAAGTTTCGTCATGGCGTGCGGATTACCGACGAAGCGACCATGGAAATCGTCGAGATGGTGCTGGCCGGACGCATCAACATGGAGATTACCGATCTCATCAACCGGCACGGGGGCAGCGCGGTCGGTCTGAGCGGAAAAGACGGAGGACTGATCTTAAGCAAGCCGTTGACAGCCAAGGCCTGGGCGGAGAGTCTCGATCGCGAGTTGGACGACGAGGACGGAGATTTTGGATTGGTCGGTGACATCGAGAAGGTCGATCCGAGTCTGCTGTATAAACTGCAGGACGATCACTATATTCCCATCATCGCGCCAATCGGCACGGATCGCGAGGGGAATACCTACAATATCAACGCCGATCTGGTCGCCGGCGCGATCGCCGGCGCGTTGCGCGCAGAAAAACTCGTCATGATGACGGATATCAAAGGGATTCGCGACGCCAAGGGGCGCCATCTTTCAACCGTCTCGCGCAAAGACGTCCAACGTATGGTGAAGAAGGGGACGATCACGGAGGGCATGTTGCCCAAAGTACACGCCTGTCTCGACGCCTTGGCGGGAGGAGTTGGGAAAGCCCATATCATCGACGGGCGAGTCCCTCATGCTGTCCTGCTCGAGGTCTTCACGCGTAAGGGCATCGGGACGGAAATTGTGGTGTAGGCAAGCCGTGAACTGTGGTGTGTCGTTTGTGACGCGTACAAGCACAGATGCCCGCTGAGTCTAGACTGCGAACTTATCTGCAGGCCTTGGTTGGCGAACGTCATCCTGTCTTCGCACCCGAGAGGCTTAAGCGCACAGAAGACTACCTCGCTGAAGAGTTCAGCCGCCTCGGCCTGAGCGTCGTTCGCCATCCCTTCCACGGGCTCGGCGGGACCTATTGCAATGTCATCGGAACGGCGCCAGGCCGACAGGGCGTCCCGCCGCTGATTCTGGCCGCTCACTATGACACGGTTGAAGGGTCACCGGGAGCAGACGACAATGCGAGTGCGCTGGCCGTCCTGTTGGAAGTGGCTCACCGGGTCGTACATCATCAGATTCAACGGCCTATCCGTTTTATCGTCTTCTGTCTGGAAGAAGAGAACTTGCTTGGCAGCCGAGCCTATGTCGAACATCTCGCAGCCAGCAAGCAGCTTGTCCATGGCGCCCTCGTGTTGGAATGTGTCGGGTACGCACGCGACGAAGAGGGGTCGCAAAAGATTCCTCCTGGCATACCGATCACCGTTCCGTCCGTCGGAAACTTTCTCGCCGTCATCGGGAATCACGCCTCTGCTGGTTTCACACAGACCGTGAGCCAAGCCATGGGCCACTATATGCCCATCGTTCCGCTCGTCGTCCCTGGCAACGGCGAGCTCCATCCTGACACCAGGCGCAGCGACCACACGTCGTTCTGGGAACAGGGTTTCTCCGCCGTCATGCTCACCGACACGGCCAACTTCCGTAACCCCCACTACCACCGGCCCAGCGATACCATCGACACGTTGAATCTGGACTTCATGGTGTCCGTCGCCGACGCGGTGACCGCAGCGGTCATTGATCTGGCTGGGATCGCCGATACGTAGGCTTCAGTCTTTACAATGGGTAGACTATCCGGCGGGTAGACTTTCTATGGTGAAGACATTGCCTGGATGGAAAGCGAGGTGTAAGGTCGACTTGTCCTTCGAAGCGTCGGCCGATAGCCTTCTTCAAAACGTACTCGCCGATGAGAACTCAGTGATGCACGTGAAACGCCGGGAAGCTGGGGCGAGTTGTGCGAAGCAGCTATTGAACAAGCTCTTTGCCAAATAGCTACAGGGATTAGTGACAACAGTGCCGGCGATGAAGTAGTGGTCTGCAGCAATGAGATGCTTTGGGGAGTGCTCACGAGTGTCCTCTTACTATCTGTCAGAAGTATGACCGGCCCATGTGTGGAACAGTCACTTTCTTTACTCCTGTTGACTCTTTTTTACACCGATGGACAAAGTTTGGCAAGTATTTCTTTTTGGCCGGTAATTAAACGCTATGAATAGTATTCTTAGCGCTAATTTTTGCGCAAGTAGTGCAATAACTTTTTGGGTTGGTGGGGGTGGAAACCCGCGAGTTAGTGATATGCCATAAAACATTGGCCTTCTATTTTTCTTCCACAATAAAAAAGGAGCATATAGATTTCCGATCAGAATATTTTTTAAATAAGAGGATCTAGAAATTTTCTCAAGTGTCATTTGGCTTGATGGGCAAGGTAGTTGCTCAAATAGCCAGCCCGAAACCAAGGTGTCGGATTTAATATTGCCTGCGACATAACGAAATAATTCCCGATCAAGGTTTAAGCTCTCAGGTGTTTCCTCAGCAATCAGCCTGAATCCTAATTTAAGTCTAGACCGCGTATTAAATAGATTGGAAAATTCGATAATTTTTAAAGAATCTAAGCTAGGAGAGTCTTTAATTATCGATAAAGCATCTATTACCCATCTTGCATCAAACGCAAGCGCTGGATTCAAAAGTCCATGCCCGATGATGTGGGATAGGTGGTGTTCATGACAGGGGATAGAATATGTCTGATTCCGAAAGGCGATTGATTGAGAATGATTAACAATAGAATTGACAACATCTTGTGATATCGACCATTCAGATAGATACCAATGGATATCAAATTGGAATCCCTCGGGAGATAACAAGGTAATTGATCTGATACTAGAACCAATAACCTTATAACTTTCTTGATTTATCGCTGTTAAAAACTTTTGGGCATGTCTATCTAAAAATGGCACAAGTACATCAACATCTGCCATGGGTCTTGTACCAATTCCGCTTGGAGATCTAAGTGATTGCGCTATACCTTTTAAGAAAACGCAGTGACCAAGTTGTGACTCAATAATCAGGCGCTGAAATTTCTGAGCTCTATTTAAAAGAATGTGATTTCTGTAGAGGGTGTGTTTATAAGAGCTCTCTATTTTTGAGCGACTCAGTTCGCTAAAGTTATCAATTTTTGAATTAAAAAGTAGTGGAAGTACCCTATATTGCTCTGGCGATAAGTCATCATTCACAATACCCTGGTCAATCAGCGTGTAATGGGCGTTATCAGCGTTCGTATTGAAGCAAATTTCAATCAAGGCCGCCAAGTAAGTGGGGTTTTTTTCTCCAAATAGTGAAATCATGATGAATATTACCCCCTAGAAGCCGTAATTTCTCGATATAAGAGATGTATCTGTCGTTTCCGGATGCCTGAGTAGATTAAATCTTCCAAAATTTGATCCATGTGGGGGGTTGTTTTAATTTCCGATGGGTGGCGCATTGGAAAAGACATTTTTGAGGACAGTATTTTCCCAAATGGGTGATTGCTGTCTTTTGTATGAGTTGCCATCGTATTAAACCCAGTATTTTGAATGAGATTTATGTTGGGTCTAATTGATAGAGCATTATTGATCCAGCAGTGATATGCCCACGCGTAATCCCAATCATTTGAGCCTTGCTTAGCTTTTGTAAGCATGTAGGCCCAGTAGTTAGCATAGAATGGGTCTCCGAGATAGTCGGTTAGCCATTGTAGATTTTTATCCTCAGACCAATCTGCTAAATTTGGGTCAAAGTCTTTGTATGATCTTTTCCATGTTGCCCATCCCCAGGTGCAGGGATATTTAGAGTAATAGTACGAATTGTGATTCTCTCCAATAGTATTTTCAGCCTTGAATCCGCCTATTGTAAAAATTCTTGAATCATCCCTGTATTTTTCAAGTAAGTTAGAGCAAAAGCGAAAAAATGTCATATCTGGAAGGCAATCGTCCTCCAGAATTATGGCTTCATCTACTTGCGAAAAGACCCACGATAACCCGGATGTTATCGAGTTTCGGCATCCAAGGTTTACTTCTCTATAATCACGCTTGACCTTGCAAGGCCAATTTACAGAATTGCAGATTCGACGCACTTCGTTTACTGCATGAAAGTCTTCTCTAGATGCCTTTGGTCCATCTGAGATGATAAAAAGACTGTCAGGCGCATATAAGCTGATGGCTGCCAGGACTTCGGCCGTCAAATTTGGTCGATTGTATACAAAAAGAGCTACAGGTGATTTATGTACCACTTTACCAATATGCCTTATTGTCTGTTAAAGCATCTGCATTGGCTGGAATTAGATTGCTTGGAAGGCGTACCCATTTTTCATTAATGTATTTCATCATCCAGGAGGGATTTCTAGTCCATCGATCACCAAGAATTCCAAACAGTACTTGAAAATGGCCACCCAATGAAATGGCAATTCTTTGTCGACTTTTAATATGCACCGCAATCGGAATTGCCAGCGAACCGGCTGCAATAAGCGCTACATCAAAGTCAAAAGAATCAATTTCTTTTATAAGATTTTCATATAGTGAGATGCTATTTTTGTATGTATTATGCGTTTCAATTTGTCCGATATAGCTGTAGGGAATATCTAGCGACATAATTTCTCTAGGATAAAACCAGGGGCAATTAATTTTCTCCCAGACAGACTCAAAGGTATCTTTATTTGCTCTTTTCATTGCAAAACTTGCAAATGGCGCAATTAGAAGAATTTTCTTTCCTGAAAAGAGTTCTAGATAGCAAAGACTTTTGTTATATGGTGTTGAGCGATCTGGCTCGGTATCTACATATTTAAGTAATTGAGAATTAAGATCCAAGTTGGATATCAGGGTTGCTTCATTTGGTGATCCAAATAGACCTAAAAAATCAGCATTACAAATATTTTCCGCAAAAAATTTTGAATATCTGATGAGAAATTCAAAGTCAGTTGGGAAAACCCCGGTTTGTCGCTCGCACGCATATTTCAGGGCAACATACACTGGGCGAAGTTTGGGGTCATTTAAAGGGTTGATTGATTTATTGCAGGATAGGTGAAATAGCAGCATTAGTTGTTCGCTAAAACCTAATTTCCCTACTGCAAGACCTTCATTATGGGTAAGGGCGCTGCTTATGGTGTTGATAAGCGACTGCTTGCTTGCCAAAATACTTTCGTTAATCATTGGATTTTAAGTTTCGCAAGCGACGATGTATAACCTGTAGTAATTCGTCATTATATGTATTGGTTTTAGAGGTTGTATATGATAAGTTATTGCCATGGATGCGTTTATTGAGGAGATTTTCTTCAATTCTTACATGAGGAATATTGCTAACTTTTAGATCGTGGAACCATTGAATGTCGCTTGCCACTCTCAAGCTTTCATCAAAAAAGCCAAGATCATTAAAAAGTGTCCGCTCACCCATGAAACAACCTGGCATCAATGCTTGATGGGAGTTAGAGAGTAAAGACGACTTAAATCCATAGGTAAATTCCTGTGGATTATCGGAAAAGAAGTTAACTTTTCCGATGCTGTATCTTAAGCCAGGCATATTAGTCAAACTATCTACGTGAAGTTGAAGGCAGTTTGGGTTCCACCAGTCATCACTATCTAAAAAGGATATGTATTTTGAATTGCTGGCTAAAATACCTTGATTCCAGGCTGAGGCTAGCCCTACGCCATTTTGCTTAATAATTCGGATTCCTGGAAAAGTTTTTAGTATTTCCATGGTTCCATCTGAAGAGCTGGCATCTATATTGATAATTTCATAGTCACAAAATGATTGCCCTTGGATGCTTTTGAGGCATTCCATCAGAAAAGACTCTGAATTATATGTTGGCAAAATAATGCTTACTAATGCGCTCATAATTTTTCTACTTTAAATTAAATGCCATCATGCGGACAATTTTAATATTTTGCCCAAGTTGAGTATTGTTGTTGGGCGTTAAATTTGCTCCATGCTCTGCTGAATTAGCATTAGATGCAGCTACTAAAAATTTTTTATGCGGGGGAATTATCTCTTTAAATATAACCACTTGAATCCTAGCGTTTTCACACCATTGATCATAAATTTGCGCTGTTTGGCTCCAGTCTTCGTAGTTAATTTGAACTACCCCGGTTTCGCTATCTGCGATAACAACCAAGCCAACGCATGAAAAGTCATCCGTTGTAAGTACAACTGAATTATTTTGGACTATTTGAATGTAAGGGAGTAATAGCCTGAAGCGACCCATTGAAAACTTCCCATCACATGCATATGTCTCAATTGGCCCAAGTAATGCAGGGACAAAGCCTTCATTTTTTCTAATAAATTTAGAGTCATCCGACTGGGATTGTAGAGCTTGTTGAAAGTGGCTAAAAATTAAATGCGCATAAAATTCAGCGCCATGCGGGGTTGTATGAACTTGATCGTATAGGAGTTCGTTGGCACATGCATGCCCGCAAAATACCTCTTTTTCAACATGCGAATAAATATTTAATGGTGATATATTGATATTTAAAAATACATCATTATAAATTTGATGAATTAAATTGAATTGTTCGAGTTCAATATCGCTTCTGTATAAATAGATTGGAATAATTTTAGAGTTTTTTAGCTTCGGATTTTGTACTATTCCGTTAAGTGCTTGCCTCAAGTACTTTGTGGGAGTGGCGCCACCAAGATCGGCAACAAAAGTTTCCAGAAAGCAAATGTCAACCTTATTCTCGCCGATAAATTGATCAATAAAAAAACTAATGCCTAAAGATCCAATCCCGCCCAAAGTGCAGTTAATAAATTTTTCTGATCTAAAATTTTGTGAAATTAAATTACTTAATGTATCTCTGTAAGATAATTTCTGTGAACTTACACTATTACCGACATAGCATATGTTCATATTTCACTTATCGGACAAACTCGATCCTCAGTTAAGTTTAAATATTTAATTTCAGAGTTTTTAAATGCTTTGCAAATTAGCGCTAGTGATTCGAATCCTGCGCCAGGCAGCAGTTCTCTCGTAGAGTTGACGGTAATCGCTATTAATTCAGCAATAGTGGGCCTACTTTTAGAAGATTGCTCTTTGAGGGGTACAAAAATCGTTTTTAGTTTTGCTTCAAGGCATATGTTATTTTTATCATCAGAGAAGAAATAAAGTTCCTTTTCATACTCATCACTTTTATGTTGAAATGCCTTGCTTGATAGCTCCGGGATGTATGACCACTCAGTTTTGTAGGTTTTTCCAGAACAGTAAATGCTATAGACGTGAATGCTTCCTTGATTGAGGCCAAGTGCGCATAGGTCATCGCCTATATATTTCATCCCAGATAGAAAGCAGCTTATAGCTGTTGTGGATTTTCCAGCACCACTTTTACCAATAACTAGACATCCATTCCCGCCACTATCAGCTAAAGCTGCTGCGTGAATTAAGGCCAGACCATTACTACGCAATATCCAGGAAAAAATTCCTCTAAAAGGGCATGCAATCTCAAAAGAGGGGAGGCTGTCTCCATCAACGAGGGCAACAACACCATGTTTTGTATTCTCGTTGAGAGTATGAATCATTCTTGCGTGTGCGTAATAAGCAAAATTAACCCCATCAGCACAATATAGCGGGATTTCACCCCTTACCTTTACATCCTCAATACCATAATCAAATTTTGGAAAAGTATGCTTGCCGTCTTTTAAATCCCATACATCAATTTCATAATCTGGGACGCAGGGATCTATCAATAGGTGTGATATTCCCATTAGAAAAGCATTTGAAAGTGCGGGTCGATGGAGGTGAATACAAACTTTAATGCCAGCTAAACTAATAAAATGAGAATTATTTAACTTATTGTTGCAACTTTTTGATTCATTCGCCCATTTTTCATAGGCATCAAGAGCGCTGACCATTGGTAATTATTTTTGTTTATGAGTAATTGGCCAGCCTGATTCATCCACATCATGCACCGGATCTAGTAGAAGTATTTCTTGCATATCGCTATATGCTTCTATGACTGGGGATTGATACTCTATTGTTGGGGGCTCAATTTTTGTTTTAGACTCGGGCCCGTTGCATTTTTTAATCAAATTTTCTTCTATTAATTGGTCAACAAAGCGCTCAATGTCCGTCAAGATCAGCGTAGAATTACCAGGGTAATAAAACGATAGTTCGCTAGTAATTGTTTCCGAGCTGTGTCCTGATACCAGGGCTCCCCATATATATGCTCCAGTACTTCTAATGCTGTAGTATTTCCCGGAATCTAGGTTGACGGCAACCACTTCATCATTAATTACCTCATGCACGATATTCGCCCCTGAGATCTCGTAAATATGACCACTCATACTGCCCCCATTGAAAAAGAATTAGTTAGTGTAATTATCCCCACTTATAACCGTAGTGGTTTGATAGTTGACTGTATCGCTAGTGTACTGGAGCAGACCTACCAAAATATAGAAGTTTTGGTTGTTGATAACCTATCTAATGACTCAACAATCTCGGAAATTAAAAAAATACCGGATCCTAGACTTAGGATTATTGTAGAGCCCAGAAGGGGAGCTAGTATTGCCCGTAATACTGGGATTATGAATTCAACTGGTACTATTCTGGCATTTTTAGACTCCGATGACCTCTGGCTTCCTCAAAAACTTTCACATCAACTAAAAATTTTATCTAAGCAAGATAGACCTAGTCTGATATTTTCTGAATATCGTGAGTTTAATTCAGATAGGGATAATATTTTGGAGCCCCGTTTAAGTTCTATGAGTTTAAGCATCATTACCATGCTTACTTTTAAGAAGTTTTTTTTAGAAGTTGGCTTGTTTAACGATTCGCTGAAGTCAGGAGAGTTTTTGGAATGGTATTCGCGAGCCATTAAACTTGGTTTTAATTCTGTTACTTTACCTGAGATAGCAGCTCTTCGAAGGCTGCACCCTGGAAATTCTTCGTCAAAAAGGGATGCTATGGACTACCTTGCGGCATGTCGGTCTGCAATTGCCGGAAAAAAATCATCGTAAAGATAATTTGGAATATATGGCCTTATATAGGGCGATATATTTAGATGAGATTTTTTGATAATTTAGGGTATCAACACAATATTCACGCGACTTCATTTTTAAGTTATTTAAATTTGTGGGCGATAAACTTAGAATCCAATTGATCCCGCTTGCAAAATCTTTGGGATCAAATGCTTGAGCTAAATATCCATTATGCTTATGCTTAACAACTTCAACAATTCCAGAGTTATCAAAAGCAACAACAGGTGTTCCGCACGCAATTGCTTCTGCTGCAATTTGACAGAAGGATTCCATCCTGGAAGGGGCGGCAACCAAATCGGCGGCACTATAAACTTCGCGTAATTTATAGTCGTCATTTATTTCGCCTAGATAATTAATTTGAATTCTTGATTTAGTTTGTGGCGAAATATTTTTCTTTCCAAAAACCAATAATTTGATATTTCCAAACTCAGGTTGTAGGTGGTCCAACGCTTTTATCAATAAATCAAATCCCTTTATGGGGTCGGCAACTCCATTTGCCGCTCCAAATACTATTATTCGATCCGATGCTTTATAGCCAAGACTATTGCGAGCTTTTATTTGATCTAAAGGAAGCCAGGCTAAGGTATCAATTGGATGTGGGATGGTAATTGAATGCCAGTTCCGCATTAGAGCGCTTTGTCTTGCGCAATCTCTTAGCCAGTCACTTGGTGCTATCAGATTCATATTTCTAGTCCAGCTCTCAACCTTGTATTTCCATGAAATTAGGTTGATATCGGGTCCTGATTCACTTGGCAATCTATTTGCTGGCGTGTACCCTTCGCGCCAACGTACATCCTGGCTGCAGTGCTCCTCTCCGCAAAATGCCCACATATCATGAAGTGTCCAGACTAAGGGTTTGGTGATCTTGCCAATATCTCTTATCGTTAGCATTCCATTAACCCAATGAAGATTCACTATGTCTGCATTCGATTTATTAATCTTGTTGACAATTTCCGAGAATTTATCGTCCCCTATGTGATCTTTGTAAATATTTGCTCCATTAGAATTGTCAAGAAAAGACTTGGCAAGCTTTAGTCTATTAATAACTGTTTCTGGTTCATAAATATTCACCCCGGGATGATTTAGGCGGTTGGTTAGACTTAAAAAGTCTACATCAATGCCTCTATTTTTCTGGCTATCAAAAATCCGAATGGCAGCATTTCCCGCGCCACCAAAGCCGGCGTGAGTAGCTATATGAAGAATTTTTAGCACGAGAATTTGTTGGTTAATTAGGGCCAAGCCAATTGGCTAATATGTCTGGATTTTTTCTGAGCCCATCAGCTAGTTGTGAGAAACCTGAATGACCTTCTTGCCCATCTTTCTTAACAATTGTAAAAAATAATCTCGTTGATTTTGATAGGCCAACTAGCTCTGCAAGCATTGAAACATTACGGTTTCTTCGATGGTTTAGTGGTAGGTGCCACTGGTAATGGGCGGGCCGATGACTAGAGGGGTCGGTAGACAATTGGTCAATCTTAGTGACGCATATTACCGTTGAGAGCTTTAGGTTTTCCTTGGCAAACTTAAGAACATCAGGATTATCACTGCAAATTAGAACAGTTCTCCCTGCTAATTCACTATTTATGCTTTGAATGAAGGTCTGATAATCAGTCTGGTAGTCAGTATGGCGTATATGTATAGCATCGTAATCATGTGGAAGATCTTTAAGTTTTGTTAATATTTGATTGCGAATATTTTTGTTAAGCCTCAGTAATTTAAGCATTTGCAATGATTCAAGCCCACCTCCAGAAGATGCATGTATCGTCATGCTCTCATTTCTGAATTGCCTATCAATAAAGGCGATTTTATTTTTTTTAAGATATGTATAGAGTTGTATAAATGAAAAGATCCGAAAACTTGGAAATTCCTTTTTTGGGTTACAGGTATATTTAATTAAATTAATCAAGCGTAAGAAAATATTGTGCTTGGTATTGTGTTGCAATCCAGCCGCCAACATGCTTGACATAAAGTAGTGACCTAATTGGTCTAGAGTTCCCAGGGGTATATTTGGATAGCACTTGAGGCGGTTTAATTTTTCGTACTCTATGTTGAATATTTTAGTGTGTGTGATGGTTGAGTTTTCTCTGGATGGATTGTAGAGGTGCATGTAGTGTGCGAATTCATCTGCCAGGCCAGAGCAACGCGTATCAATCCAGAGCTCTCTTTCCCAGTTCTGCGCATATTGGTAAGAAACCCATATTTGGCATAGTACATCATTGAATCCGCAATACCTTGGAAGACACAGAACATGTCCAGCCAATTCAGATCGAGTATTTAGGTCCACGATCAAGACATCACCTTATCAAGCTTCAATAAATTTTGGTTAGTTATTTTATAGACGGTATCGCAGTGTCTAAGCGTCGCTGCTCGATGAGAAATAATAATGATAGTTAGATCTGATCTATTGTCTAATAGGCTTTGGATAATATTTTCTTCTGTAATATTGTCCAAGGCGCTAGTTGATTCATCAAGAATTAATACTGATGATTGCTTGTATAGCGCTCTTGCAATGCCTATTCTTTGGCGCTGTCCTCCGGAAAGGCGAATCCCGCCTTCACCTACGATTGTTTGCAGTCCATTTGGGAGATCATTGATAACTTCAGTGAGATGTGCATTTTTAATCGCAGCTGCAATTCTATTTGGATCAATAAATTTTTCTTCAATACCAAACGCGATATTGCGCTCTATTGATGCATCGGCTAGAAATAAATTTTGGGGGACATAAGCAATTAGTTTTCTCCATGAGGCAGCACTAACCGAATATTGATACTCTTTCTCTTGATTTGATATGTCGCTAGGATTTTGACTTCTCGATATTGATTTCTGCACTGGGATATCGTCTATCAATAAGATTCCCTCTGTTGGCTCCAAAAGGGCGCTTAAGATATCTACCAAGGTACTTTTGCCGGCCCCAGTTAATCCGCTAAGGCCTATACACTGATTCTTAGGGATTACTAAGTTAATGCCTCTTAAAGTCTCTTTGCTTCGATCTGAGTATTTAAAACTTACATTTCGCAATTCAATTTTATTATTAAAAATTATAGGTTTAGAGCTTAAATCATCAATCGGTATATTAAGTGTGGACCATTCCTTGACCGACCTTAGTGTGCCGGCAACACCACGAATGCTTGCAAGACCAGAGAATATCTGTTGAAGCATTGGAAGAGTTCGTTGAGCTGCCATTACTATAACCCCAAGTTCTGGGACTATAGCTTGAATAGAGCTATTTTTTACAACTGCAAAGTAGATTGCTATAGCAATAATCAGAACTGCACCAAAACCTTCGATAAAGTATTTTGGGCTGGCGCCTATTGATGTATTTTTTCTCTGCGCCTCGCGGTATAAATTATCAATTATTTCAAATGATTTTACTAAATAGTCGTGTGTGCCATTAATCTGAATATCTCGGATGCCGCCTATACTTTCTTGCAAGATCTGTATTCGAGTAACGCCTAATTTTACAAGTTGCCTGCTATTTTCAAGTCGCAGATTCAACTTCCCAGTGCATATCATTCAGCCCCGGTTCGCCAGCGCGTGAAAGACCTCATTGGGCGTGTGAAAGCCGAGTGACTTCCGGGGCCGCCGATTGAGCAGGCGCTCCACCTTCGCCACCGTTGCCGGATGGATTGTAGTGAAGTCCGTGCCTTTAGGAAAGAAGTCTCGGATCAGGCCATTCGTCTGCTCGTTCACTCCGCGTTCCCACGCGTGATAGGGCGTGGCAAAGAACACCTGGGCGCGCAAACGCTGGGCGGTGGCCCGATGTCCGGCGAACTCCTTTCCGTTATCGTACGTGATCGTATGCACCTGGGCACGCAAGGGCTTCAGCCGCTGCACCGTCGCACGGTGCGTGGCCTGGGCCGTGGGCCGGGACAGCTTCGAGATGGTCGTGAACAGGCTCTTGCGCTCGACATGGGTGAGCAAGGCCCCTTGATGTCTGGCGCCGATGATGGTGTCGCCCTCCCAATCGCCCAGCCGGGCCTTGGCCGCCACAATGGCGGGCCGGTCGGCAATATCGATGCGCTGCGGGATCACGCCACGGCCCGCCTGCTGCGCCCCCCGCCGGTTGTATTTTTTGCCCCGGCGCCGCAAGAAACGCCAGAGATCCCCGCCCGCGCGCTTGTCCACCCAGACCATCTGGTAGATCCATTCGTGGCTGAGGGAGACCCCGTACGTGGTCCGCACCCAGAAACTGAGCTGCTCCGGACTCCAGCGTTCCGTCCGTAGCTTACGGACCAGCGCCCGACGGACACGACTCGTCAGTTTGCGTGGACGGTGCCGCACCTGTTGCTGGCGGGCCTGCGCGGAACGCTGCGCCTGCTGAAAGCGGTAGCCCCGCCGACCGGTGTTTCGAGCCAGTTCCCGACTAATCGTTCCTTGGCTCACCCCCAGTGCCTGACCAATCTCGGCCTGGGTCTTGCCCGCCTTGTGCAAGGCATACAACTGACAGCGATCTTCGTAGGTGAGCCGACGATATGTCCTCATGGGTAACCCCTTGGTGTGCCAAGAGGTTACTTCATCACGCCGTCGGGGAATTTATGCACTGGCTACTTGAATCCGCGCCACAATAATAGGCGCGTATTTGCCTCTTCATAATTCTCAACGCCGAATTCTAAAAAAGTTTCTGGAATTCCGGGGAGTCTCTCAATAAGCCAATCAATAATCCCATCCTCTCCCCATTGAGAAAATGCACAAAATTCAACCTCGTGCAGATGACGTATTGATAAAAAATTACGATTTCGTTCTGCCTGTAAGTTGGCACTGGCAATAAGTGCCTTCTCATTTTGACGACAGGAAATCAAAAAAACTTCGCGCTAAATTTCGAAAACGATTAAGAAGCATAATTAAAGTACTTTTTCACAATCAATTTGATGCGACCTAATATCCGTCGCCATAAACGGGTGGAAGAGTGAGTGTGTTTGTAATTTATTGCATCTGCTACTTGATGGCGTTGCAAATTATGCGGATGCGTTAGGGGAAACCTAATAGGCATAGTGGGCAAGTTTGCCAAAGGGCCTATCCCGATAGTATGAGTTGCTTCTACACCAAAACCGATATTGGAAATTAAATTGACTGCTGGCATGACCGATAAACGCCGATGGGCAAAGTTGCAAAAACTCCATTGGTGATCCCAGGTGTCAATGTGGCCTCGATACGTTTTCTCAAAGCTCTCAGCCCAATAGTGCGCCTCTTGCCCCACCCAAGCTTTTAATTCATCCTCATCACGAACACGGGGCCAATCAGTCATATCCACATCGTACATGCCTTGCCAGCGGTTGCGCCAAGTGGCCCAGCCCCAGATATGGGTATAGCGGGAGAAATAATAACTTTCAGCGATGGCAAATTTGCCAAGAAAGAAATTATTACCACTAATCATGCCAACCCGCGCATCATGACGGTAACGCTCCAACATCTCCTGACAAAACCGGAAAAACGTGGGGTCAGGTAGACAATCATCTTCAAGGATAATCGCCTCTTCAACTTGTTCAAACACCCAGTCGATACCACCGGAGACCCGCCGCTTACACCCGAGGTTGCGATCCGAGTAATTCCTAAGCACCTCGCAATCCCAATCTACGCGATCGATGATCGCTCTTGTCGCGGCACACTTTTCCGCTTCTCCAGCCCGATTTTCTCGAGGGCCATCAGCCACTACTAGGAGCTTGGGGGGCTTCGCCTTTGCAATCTCTGCAAACACGCGCTCCGTGGTGTCCGGTCGGTTGAAGATGATGAAAGCGACCGGGGGTTTCAACTGCCAATCAGACATTCAGCGCCTTCCGGAAATAGGCCACGGTTTCTTTCAACCCGTCTTCTAGAGCAACCCTCGGTTCCCAACCGAGCTGCTCTTTCGCCAAAGTGATATCCGGCTGACGCTGCTTGGGGTCATCCGTCGGCAATGGATGAAAAGCGAGTTTCGATTTGCCGCCCACCAGCTTCAACACATTTTCGGCCAGTTCAAGCATCGTGAATTCGCCGGGGTTGCCCATGTTGACGGGGCCCGTGAAGCCTGTCTCGCTGTCCATCATGCGCACGAAGCCCTCGATCATGTCGTCCACATAGCAGAAGGAGCGGGTTTGCTGGCCGTCGCCATAGATGGTGATGTCGTCGCCCCTCATGGCCTGGACGATGAAATTGCTGACCACGCGCCCGTCATTCGGGTGCATGCGCGGCCCGTAGGTATTGAAGATGCGCACCACCTTGATATCCATGTTGTGCTGGCGCCGGTAATCGAAGAACAGCGTTTCGGCGCAGCGCTTGCCCTCGTCATAACAGGCGCGCGGACCAATGGGGTTCACACGGCCCCAGTAGCTTTCCTGCTGTGGATGCATTTCAGGATCGCCATAGACCTCACTGGTGGAAGCCTGGAAGATTCTCGCCTTCACCCGTTTGGCCAAACCCAACATATTGATCGCCCCATGCACGCTGGCCTTGGTGGTCTGAACCGGGTCGTGCTGGTAATGAATGGGCGAGGCCGGACAGGCTAGGTTAAAAATCCGGTCAACCTCAACATAGAGCGGAAACGTTACGTCATGGCGTATCAACTCGAAATAAGGATGACCGATCAGGTGCGCAATATTGGTCTTGCTGCCGGTGAAGAAGTTGTCTACACAGAGTACATCGTGGCCGTCTTTTATAAGACGATCACACAGATGTGAACCCAAGAAACCCGCCCCACCAGTGATTAAAAATCGTTTCATTATCACCTCTTATTTAATGATGCACCATCTAGCGGATGCTAGACACGTATTCACCTGTGGCAGTGCCATGCTCGAAAATTGTTGGCGCTGAATGCATGCAAACACACTTCACTCGATCATTATCTAGACTAACAAACAGACTGTTCATCATCCAATCCGCACCAATCAGCCGTAACGGGTTCTACCCCATTTCCACGGACACCTGAGTTAAGAGCTTCTCCCCCTCTTGCTGAACCGCCAGTCTCCGACGCTGGCGCGGGTTATGCCAGCGTTCGATGTAGTCAAAGAGATCTGCTCGGGCTT
>VGXE01000019.1 GCA_016873455.1 Nitrospira sp.
TGGACAACCTGTACTATCGCGTCGATCTGAGCTATCAGACCTCCGACAGCTTCAGCGGCATTCAGCGGACCCCGTACACCTATTGGAATATGACCAGCGCCCTGCTGTATGACGTCACGCCACGCTTAAATTTCGAGCTGTCGTTCGACGTCAGTCATGACCGCAGCGTCCCCTATTGGGGGACACCGCTGGTCCCCGGCAGCTTTGCCGGGGCCTCTGCCATTCCTGATGTCGTGAGCACGCGAACCGGTCAGACCATTGATGCGCGGTTCTTCCGCCAGAATTTCAACGTCGTCGATGCCAACATGAGTTCCACGACCTACTGGGCCAAACTCAAAGCGAACTGGCAGCCGACCGACACGATCCAGATTCGCAATCAGGGCTACTACTATTGGGCCGGACGGGATTGGCAGAATGCGGAGACCTATCAATTCAATACCGGCACGCAATTGCTCGACCGGGATCGGTTCTTTGTTCAGCATGACCAATATATCCTCGGAGACCGTCTGGAGATGCAAGTCAACGAGCCGATCCTGGGTCATAAGAATCGGTTTGTCGCCGGGGTGGATTTCAGCCATCTGCATCTGAATCGCCCGAGCTCCTTCATCGGGGGGGACAGTGTCGATCCGTTGGCCATTCCATCCGGCTCGTTCGGGGCAATCGAAATGGCCGAGCAGCGGACCACCATCACCACGAAGGCCATCTTCGCCGAAAACCAGTTCAGCGTGACCGACTCATTGAAACTGGTCGGCGGGATGCGGTTCGACCATATCGACCTGACTCGGAAGCTGTTCAATACCGCCGGGGTGTTCAACCAGACGACCAGTTTCGAGCGGGACTTCCAGCCGGTGACCTGGCGGGCCGGCGCCGTGTACGACCTGCTCCCGACGCTGTCGTTGTACGGGCATTATGCGACGGCGGCGGATCCGGTCGGCACGAACATCTTCCTGGTGCGGTCGTCGCAGAACTTCGATTTGGCCACCGGGGCGCAGTGGGAGGTGGGTTTAAAGCAGAGCCTCTGGAACAATCGCGCCGAATGGACCGTGGCCTACTTCGATATCTTCCGGAAGAATATCTTGACCCAAACCTCCTTGACCACGGCGGCGAACGCGGGACGCCAGAGCTCTAAGGGGTTCGAGTTGAGCGCCGCCGTGCGTCCGACCGACGCGTGGCGGATTCAGGGGAACATGACGTTTCTGTCGGCCGAGTTTGATGACTTCTCCGAGCAGGCCGGCGGGTCTCTCGTGTCGCATGATGGGAATCGGCCGCCGAACGTCCCGCAGACGGTGGCGAATCTCTGGAGTACGTACCGGATTCCGTTCGTCCTCCCATTCGACCTGGGGGCGGCGTTCCGCTATGTCGGCCCGCGCTTCGCCGACAACGCCAATACGGTGCGGTTGCACAGCTACACCACGGCGGACGTCTGGGTCTCGATTCCGTATAAGCAGTTCGCGCTCACCATCCGTGGGCGGAATCTGGCGGACAAGACCTATGCGATCTGGGGGGATCCGTTCTACCCGAGTCAGGTGTTGCTCGGGGCGCCGCGGACGATGGAGGTGATGCTCACGGCGCGCTTCTAAAGAGATGCCGCAGAAGGGAATGATCTGGACGCTGCATCGCCGGCTTGGCCTCGTGTTGGGGCCGGCGGTGCTGCTCTGGTTTCTCTCAGGGGCGATCCTCCTATGGGTGCCCTATCCGAGTTTGACAGAAGAGGAGTGGTTTTCCTCCTCCGGAGCGCTATCCGCGAGAGAGTGCTGTGGTTCTTTTCCTTCCCTCATCCAGAAATTGGAGAGACCAGAAGGGATCGAATCTCTCAGGCTTCGGATGGTCGGTGACAGGCCTGTCGTGGTGGCACAGGGCCTCGATGGATCATTGGCGGCACTCTCTGCCGACAGCGGTGAGGTGCTCGCTCCGTTCACCCAGGAAGGGATCGAGCACATCGTGCAGCCGTTCGCCGGCGGACGCACGATCGACGCGGTCGAGCTGATCGATCATGATGTGTGGACGGTGCATCAGCGATTCGATCCCTATCGGCCCTTATGGAAGGTGCAGCTGTCCGGAGAACGCCGTTCTGTTCTCTATGTCTCAAGCGTGACCGGCGACGTCGTGCAGGACACGACCGCAGAGGAACGGCGGTGGAATCTGGTGGGAGCCGTGATTCATTGGTGGTATTGGCCCTGGCTCCGACGCCACTGGGCCTGGTGGGATCAGCTTGTCTGGTGGCTGAGTGGAATTGGCACGGTGATGGTAGGGGCTGGAGGCCTGATTCTTGGTCGAGAGTGGGTGAAACACGGTTGGTCCGGGCTCTTCATCGGCCGGTGGAGGGTTCATCGAGTGCTGGGTGTGATCGCTGGGATCTCAGCGTGCTGTTGGATGGCAAGCGGGTGGTTGTCGATGGATCATGGGCGCTGGTTTTCAGACGGGAAGGTCAGCGCAGAGGATCGTGAGCGATTCATGGGTGGACGGCTCACTGTGCGCGACGTGGAGGCCATGCCGGATTTCTCGACGATGCTGGTGACCGGGACAGTCAAAGAGACTCGACTGACCAAGCTGGCGGGCTTGGTCCATTTCATAGCCCGTACATCTCCGGCAACACAGGCCGTTCTCACGGCGCCATCTCACGCGGACGCTCCACAGGATGCAGTTTCGGATGAAGTGGTGATGGCAGCGGCCAGGTCACTACTCGGTGATGGCGTGCTGACTATTTCGACGCGTGGCGGAAACGATTCCCATGGCTGTTCGGCGACTGCCACTGATGCCGAGTTACCGTTTCTGCAGGTGGAAACCGACAGCCATGAGTCAAGAGGACTGTTGGTCGATGGGCGAATCGGTGCCGCCATGGAACGGTTGGATTCCAGCCGCCGACTGTATCACCAACTTTTCAACAGCCTGCATCGCTGGGATGTGTCGTGGCTTTCGGAGCATTGCGATCTGCGGCGGATGTTGATGTTGCTCTGGTGTGTGTGTGGAGCAGGATTGGCTGGATCTGGAATATGGGCCGGGTTTCGACGCCCACAGGTGAAATCTGATGAACCGAGATGTTGCGATGACCGACGCTGACACCAGAATACAGAGCTGGGGGTGCTCCATCGCACTGCACGGGGTCTTGTGGGGGCTCGGTGTATGGGTGATCTCGCAGCACGCGATCGTTCCGCCCTCAACGTTTCAGTGGGAGGTTTCACTGGTGAGCCCACCACGGGAATCACGCAGAGATGTCCCATCGAGCGAGGCATCGTTACCGCGTGAGGATCGAGTAAGCGCGGCGTCGTCTGTCCGGCCAGAGATTCAGGCGGCACAAACCACCCGGGAGCCGGTTCGCTCCGAAGCCAGAGCTGAAACCCAATCGGTGATGGCAGTGGCTGTGCCGACTCCGGACGAAGCCGACGCTTCCACCGCCTTGCCATCACGTGACATGGCGACTGCTCCTCAGGCTCTAGAGGAATCTCAGAATGCCGTCGATCACGCGACGCAAGGACCTCCAGCTCCCAACGTTCACTCGGTTGCCGGGGCTGAGCATCGCGCCGACGGCCCATCAGATCAGCCGACCGAAGTCGCGCTGTCATCCACCAACGCGATGTCGGGACAGTCAGTTGAAACTGCGCCCGATTTTGGCTGGCTGAGGCAAATGCTCTGGAGTCGTGTGACGGAACTGAAACGCTATCCCTCCGAGGCTCGGATGAATCGTTTGGAGGGGCGGGTAGTCGTGCGAGTCGTGATCGATGAGCAAGGCCGGTTGCTCGATGCGACGATCGCCACAGGATCCGGACATGCGCTGTTGGACCATGCCGCGTTGGACGTCATCAGGCGCTCTTGTCCGCTGTCGTTACCGCAGGCGCTGGGTCGCCGTCAGATCGTTTTGCGCGTGCCGATTCAATATCGATTGGACTCGTAGCCATGAGGATGTGAGGCATGCCCTTGTACGAATATGTGGCTGACTATTGCGTGCAGTCGCTCTTCTGCTCGAGACGATTTGTGTTCCGTCAGCGGATGGATGAACCGCCGGTGACGGCCTGCCTGCAATGCGGGTCGCCCTTGAGCCGGATCCTGTCCTCGTTTTCAGCGGGGGTTGATATGTGCGCCAACGCGGAGGCCTGGGCAAAGGTCGATGCCGGGTCGGACGCGCCGTCGGCCACATTGAAAAATATGTTCGGGGGCGGACTCGGCGATCTGGGGTGCGGGCACCATCATCCGGAGGGCCTCAAGGGAAACGAGGGCTGTGGCCGCGGCTGTGGGGATTGAGATCAGGAGACGGGCTTAGGTGTCATGGCAGTCGCCAGTTCGTGTAAGAGTTGTTCGGTTTCGTCCCAGCCCAGACAGGCATCGGTGATGGAGACGCCATGCTGAAGGGCCACACCTTCTTTCCAGGCTTGTTTGCCGGGATTCAGATTGCTTTCAAGCATGAAGCCCATGATGGTCTGGCGGCCTTCACGGAACTGCCGCAGCACCTCCTGGGCAACGAATCCCTGGCGGGTGTGATCTTTCTTGGAGTTGTCGTGCGAACAGTCGATCATAATGGGTCGGGCGATGCCTTCGTTCGCGACGGCGGCTTCGGCCTTGGCGACGTGTTCTGCTTCATAGTTGGTTTTGCCGCCGCCGCCGCGGAGGACGATGTGACGGTTGGGATTACCCATTGTACGGATGATCGCCGTTTGCCCGTCGGCATTGATGCCGACAAAATGATGCGGCGTCCTGGCGGAGATCATGGCATTCACGGCGACTTGCAGGCTGCCTTCCGTGCCGTTCTTGAACCCGACCGGCATCGAGACGCCGCTGGCCAACTCGCGGTGTGTCTGGCTTTCCGTCGTGCGCGCCCCGATCGCAGACCAACTGATCAGATCGGCGACATATTGCGGGCTGATCGGATCGAGCAATTCAGTGGCGCAGGGGAGTCCGAGTTGGTTGATGCGCAACAGAATGGTTCGGGCAAGTTCCAGGCCGGTGGCAATGTCGCAGGTCCCGTCCAGATGGGGATCATTGATCAGGCCTTTCCAGCCGACCGTGGTTCGGGGTTTCTCGAAATAGGTCCGCATCACGATCAGAAAACGGTTGCGCAAGGCATCGGCGACAGGCTTCAGCTTTTGGGCATACTCGAATGCGGCTTCAGGGTCATGGATGGAGCAGGGTCCGACAATGACGACCAGCCGATCGCGGTCTTGTCCATGGAGGATTTTTCTGATGGCGTCGCGGGTTTCAACGACTAACGCTGCCGCCTGTTCGGTGATCGGCAGTTTGGTCTTGATGACACGCGGCGGGGGAAGGGCATGGATCTCCCCGATATGCTGATTGTCGATCGGCCGATTCATTGTCTGTCCTTTATCAGGGAATCGAAGGTCCGAATAATATACGAAACCCCCATGAGAAGTCTACCTGATGATAGTTAACCTATTGAAGAGTAAGCGTAAATCATCTGCTGGCCGTGCGTCTTGTTTGACAGGTTTCTTCTAATTGTGGTACGTCGTCCACTTCAATGATGTCTCTAAACGTCATAGGTCGGTTGAGAGCTGGTCTGTCGGTCGGCCTCATCCTCTTGCTCATGGGACTGGCGCCCTTCGCCGTTGCGCAGGACGTGCACCATGAATTGGCCGCCGCCGACACCGACGGTCATGAACATTCCGATAACGATCTCTGCCAATGGGTTCAGCATCACACGGCGGGATCGCTCGATCTTGATGTGCCCAGGCCGGCCTTTTGCGAGTTGGTCGAACATCACGATCCGCCCGCTGAACCGGTCTTGCTCTCTGTCGCCTTTTCTTTCGTCGGCCCCTCGCGCGCTCCTCCCGCTCTCCACTAAGGTTCAACGTCACACGTTCATAGCAACCGCGGTCTGACCATCGAGTGTGGCCCTGTCCACGTGGTCGTCCGCCGACATGAGCTCGGCAGTGGAGGGATATGATGCAGCCTCGAGTAATGCAATGGGTGGCATGGTCCGTGGTCGTCACGGTCCTAGGGATACTTTCTGGTTCATCCGTCTATGCGGCGGATGCTGATCGGGTCACGATAACGGGCACGGTTCAGAATCAAGATCTCCGGCGGGTCCCGCAGGCGATCATTGAAGTCAAGAGTCAAGAAGGCGAACTCGTTTCGTCCGGAGTTTCCAATGATGCCGGTGAGTTCAAGGTGACGGTGCCGGAGAGCGGGACGTACTCCGTCAGTGCGGTGCAAGAAACCTATCGGAGCGAATATGTGGTGTTGGCGTTGGGGGACGAGCCCTTGAAACCGGTCACCCTGACCCTCTCAAAGACCAAAGAAGTGTCACTGGAGGTCCGGTCACCCCTGCCGCCGATCAACACCAAGGCGTCAAGCGAAACCTATTCGTTCAGTCGAAAAGAAATCGATCTCCTTCCGCGCGGGAACAACGTCAATCTGGAAGATCTCTTGCTGACGATTCCGAGCGCGGCGTACGGGGCACTCAAACAGCTTCACATCCGCCAGGAACATGCCGGTCTTCAGCTCCGTATCGACGGGGTGCCGATTCCGGACACGGTCTCGTCAACGTTTTCCGATGTTATTACGCCACGAGCCTGGGAACGGGCCGATATTGTCTTGGGCGGGATGGAAGCGAATGTGGGAAATCGAACGACGGCCCTCATCGATATTACGACCAAGAGCGGGACGAAGCCGGGATTTGGGTCGCTTCAAATGAATGGAGGGTCGAATAACACGATCAATCCGTCCTTCGAGTATGGGGGGACAATCGGCGAGAAGTTCCGCTTCTATTTCTTAAACAGTCATTTCGCGACCAATCGTGGCATTGAACCGCCGACCGCTGGGCACTCTATTTTTCACGGACAAAGCGAGCGGAACCAGACGATGTTCCGTGGCGACTATCAGTTCGACAACAACAACAATTTCACGTTCTTGTTCTTGAACTCCATCGCGAAATATCAGATCCCCACGCTGCCGGGGCAGCCGATCAATCAAGCCATCGCCGGACCGGGTGGCCTCTTGACGGGTTTTACTCCGGTGCCTTCGGAAATGATTGATGAGAATCAGAAGGAAAATAACCAATACGGACACCTGGTGTGGCGGCGCGACATCAACAGCAGAAATTTCTTCAGCCTCGCTGGATATTTCCGCCACACGCGGGCAACGTTCAAGACGGATCCGCTTAATGTGTTGGCCTATGTGCCCCATGAGGATGAACCCTTCTCAGCCGGGAGCCAAGACCGGATCGGCTATTCCGGTGGCGTGCGCATGGATTACACCTACGTGCATAGTAAGCAACACTTAATTAAAGCGGGGTTCCAGATCGATCGGGCCCAGGCGATCAACAAGACGAGATTGTTTACCTTCGCCCAGTCGACTCCGGGTGATGCGGAGTCATCCCCAACCGGGCCGGTGATCAACCCTGGCGGCGATAACCGGCTGATCGGGTGGCGACAGGAGGTCTGGATCCAGGACCAGTGGACGCCGAACGAACATTGGACCGTCAACATCGGTGTGCGTGCCGATACGGTGCAGTATCAGCGGAATGAAGGACAAATCAGTCCACGAGTCGGGGTGACGTACCGGCACAATCCTGCCAACGCCTTCCATGCCTACTATGGACGGCTCTTTACCCCCCCGAATCTCGAGAGGATCGCCCTTGCCAACTTGCTTTTGGATAATACCAAGGCGAGTCCTGAGGACACGACCAACAATCTGCCGCGGGCTGAGCGGGCCCATTACTTCCAAATCGGCAGCGTTCACGCCCTAACGGATTGGGCGACGCTCCAGTTGACGGGGTATTATAAGCTTGCCAATTATATGGGGGACGCTCACCAGTTTGGATCGACTCCGTTGCTGAACTATATCGCCTTTGAACGGGGATGGACGAGGGGTGCCGATGCCGCCCTCAAGGTCTGGTTCATGGAAAATCTGACCGGTCGTGGGAACATCGCCTGGGGACAGTGCAAGGGCTATGGCTTGCAGGCCGGGCACAATCTGGTGCATGGCGAGGAAATTGGTGATATCAATTCGTCGAGCGGAGTCCATTGTGATCATCAGCAGACCCTCACCGCTTCGGGAGTGCTGAGTTATCGATTGCTTGAGCGGACCAATCTGACAGGCCAGGTGTTGTTTGGATCGGGACTTCGAACGGCGGAGGAAGGGGCCAAGACGAACTCTTCCCATAGTCCGACTTGGACAATCTATAATTTTTCCATCGCGCATGTCATCCCGTTGCCTTGGCATGGCCAGAAGTTATTGTTGGGGTTTGATATCGTGAATGCGCTGGACCAAAAGTATTTCTACAACTTTGGAGAGGGCAGTGTCGGTCTCGGTGTGTCGCATGCCGGGATGCCGCGGTCGTTCTTCTTCCGTGGCCAATGGTTCTTTTAACCAGATGCCGAACAAGGTCACCAGCATCGTTCTCAGTCGCCCGTCTCCCTGCGACGTACCACAAGGGTACGCCTCAGTCGGCGGGCTCCCTGCGGCCTTGCTGGATGACCCTGTTGGGCATCTGGTGAAGAATCTTTGAGGTCTTAAGCGGAAGCCTGCGGCCTTTCGGAGTTACGCGCGTCTTGGCTCGCCTCGATTCGTCGGCGAAGCGGGCGCGCGGGGGTGGGTGGGTGAGAAGGTATGGCCCGTTTGAGCATCCGGTTGTTGATAGCGTAAAATCAGAACCTATGCGAAATATGTATAGACTGCTCTTTGCTGTTGTCTTGGCGTGGCCGGCGGTGCTCTATGCAGCGGCAGGCGACGAGGCTACCCACGAGAGCGATCACGAGGAGGATGTTCTCGAGGTCCCGGAGGTGCATGTCCATGGCTTGCCGTTGAACAAGGATCGGCAGCTCGGCCCGGTGGCCAAGTCTACCCCTTGGCCTGCCATTCCCACCTCGCTCAACGGACAGGAAATCGATGATTGGATGAAGGCTCGTCTGTTGGTTTCCAAGCAGGCCAAGGTGACAGTCGTGGTTCTTGAGCCTTGTAAATATCGGGAACTGACGACGGCAGGAGTCAAAGCCCTCGGTAAATGGACATTTGATCCTCAGATGAAAGGCGACGATCCTATCGACGGCGAGTTGACCGTCCGCATCCATTTCAGGACACACTAAGCAGCGTCAATCGTTCATCGGAATGACGGGATCGGATCGTTTGACGCTTGACGCTTGGCGAGTTACGTTCTATCGTCTCACACATGAGTGTAGACGAATCCCTCTTCTTTGCCATCAACGGACTCGCCGGCCGGTCATCGGCCGTCGACCAATTCTTTCTCCTGCTTGGAAACCGCAGTACCCTCTATCTGCCCGGGGCGCTTCTCATTGGATATTGGATTTGGGCAAGACATTGGGAAGCATTGCTGGGGGGGCCGACGTTGGCTGGTGCAGTTGGTCTTTCAGATTTCTTGGGGGGGCAGCTCAAGTGGCTGTTCGAGCGCGTTAGGCCCTGCCGTGCATTGAGCCAAGCGATCAGCGTAGAGCCGGGTGGCTGCGGAGGGCTCTTCAGTTTTCCGTCGAACCATGCCATCAACACTGCCGCCGCGGCTGCGTTCATTCAGGTGCTGTATCCACGATCCGGGTGGATCAGTTGGCCGATTGTCGGCTTGATCGGGCTCGCACGCGTGTACGTAGGGGCGCACTATGTGACGGATGTCTTCGGAGGGTGGCTGATCGGCGGAGCGATCGGCGGCGGCGCCGCGTGGCTCTTGTTGCAGTGGCCGGCCTTCAGAAAAAAACCGTCAGCGGCGGTCTCCAAGTCCATGAATGAAGCAGGGGCGGGGTCCTCCTAGCGGGCCGGGCGTCTGCTACCGCGCGTCGACACAATCCAACAACCTTCTTTCCAATGTGTCCACATCGTAGCCCCGGCCAATCAGCACCACCGCCGGTTCAGGCTCATCCAACAACATGACAGGGGCAGTCGTCGGATTCCCCGGCGGCGCATATTGGAATTCTTGTAGTTCCGGCTCGCGAACAAACCGGAAATATCCCTTTGCCCGTTCCAGTTCGTTCGGGAGCGATTGAGTCCAGGCTTCGAACCGTTGCCGGTTGAGCGGTGCGGGAAGTTTCACGGTTGTGGCGATCGGATGGTAGCCCGCCCGTTTGTGATGGCCTCCCGGGTGCGGCTCGCCGAATACCACATTCGTCTTTACCGGGTGCGGTCGTGTCGCAATTGGCGCGAGTAAGGCGCCTGCGTCGATACGCGCGCGGGTGGTTTCCCAGATGCGGGCATAGGGGTTGTGTTGTACGATCCCATTTTTGAAGTCTTCCCAATGGCCCGGCACATAGAGGTCTTGTTTATTGAGGATGAGTTCGTCCGCGCAGCGAATGGCTTGCGCCGTGACGTATTGGCTGGAGTGGCTGGTTTCACTGGCGATGGGATGGAGCAGCGCCATCACGCGCTCCAGCGTGGCCAGTCGGGCGGTGAAGAGGTCGGTCACGGCGTCGACGACTTCAGCCGGATCGGCCAGGCCGGAACATTCGATAATGACCACATCGGAGGCGGCATCGTTGACCAGTTGCGCGATTCCCCACGACAGATCTTCCTTTGTGTCGCAGCAGACACAGCCGCCTGCCAGGTTCATGACTTGCTCGGCAATTGTTCCCGCGCGCGGGCCGTCGATACTCACCTCGCCCGCTTCGTTCATCAACACCCCGGCGCGCTTCCCTTGCGATTTCCAATATTCGAGTAACCGCATCAGCAGCGTCGTCTTTCCGGCGCCGAGTGAGCCGCAGAGCAGATAGAAGGGAACGGGCATGGTCTCGTCCAGTTGAGATGGAGGCTCATTGAGAGCCGAGGGCCGTATTGTACCGGGAGAGGCGATTGCTGGAAAGGTCAATGGTGGTGCGCACACATGCCGACTTCGTGGTGGGTGTCAGTCAGTTTGCGGAGATCGCAATGGATGTCGTCGTGTTCGCAACACTCGGTTTCCAGCTGGATGGTCATGTGCTTGATGCCAAAATCGACGGTAATGCGGGTCTGGATCATGTGCAGCAGGTCCAGAGAGGAGTCGGTTCCATCGATCATGACGTGGGCGGTGAGCATGACCAGGCGCGGCTCCACAGCCCAGATATGGAGGTCGTGGACGTTTCTGACGCCGGGAATCGATTCGACGGTCGCAGCGACATGCGAGGCGCTGATCGTCGGAGGTGTGGATTCCAGTAGGACGTCGAGGGATTCCTTGAACAGGGGCCATGCACCGTATGCGATGGCGCCCACGACGAGGATGCTCACCAGCGGGTCGAGGCTGTTCCAGCCCGTCAACAAGATTGCCCCGCCGCTGATGACGACTCCTAACGACACCCAGGCATCACCCAGCATGTGCCAAAAGGCGCTGCGGATGTTCAGATCGTCTTTCGCCCCGCGCTGGAGCAGCAGGGCGATGCTCAGATTCGCCACGAAGCTTCCCGCTGCAATTCCCATAATCCATCCGCCGTCCACGGGGACCGGTTGCCAGAGTCGTTTCATGGCGATGAGTGTAATGCCAAGGGCGGTCAGCAGCAGGACGAACGAGTTAAGAAATGCCGCAATGACACCGGCGCGGTGGTAACCAAACGTCCTGGTCTCGCTCGACGGCCGTCTGGTGATGAGGTGGGCGTAGAGCGCCAAAAACAGCGCACCTTGATCGACAAAATTATGGCCGGCATCGCTCATGAGGCCGACGCTGTCCAGCAGGAATCCGCCGATGAATTCCCCGGCAATGATGAGGCCATTCAGGGCCAATGCGAGGTAGAGGCGTGAGCGCAGGTGTTCGAAGGAGCCGAGCGTAGTCATGCGCTAGTTTCGCACGCGACTGGGCTTGCGGCAAGGCTCTCTGTAAGTCGAGCAGCAGCGCGTGGTCAATGATGTCGTGAAGGCCGACGTTCACTGAGGACGGGGAACATGGCTTGGCCGACGCCGAAATTGCCTCCGGCTGGGTCGGCGGCAATGACGCGCAGGGTGATGCCGTTCGGCGCATCTTGGGGGAGCGGGACGAAAAACGGCGCGTCAAATTCGGCATTCCGACCGCTGTAGAACATCTGTAGCCGTTCGTGGACACGGTCGCCGATGAGCACTTCGGCGTAGATGTGGACCTTTCTGGAGTCCCAGTCGCCATGCGGCCGTACCAGCGATCCGGAGAGCGTGCGGATTGATGCGCGCAGGATGATGTCGTCCCTCGCAATCAACGGGTCATTCGGCCTGGGATGCTCGATCTGCACGATGTATCCGTACAAGGCGAGCACGATGCCGTCGTTGGTCATGTTCTCTCCCGGGATGAGCCAGACCCGCTGGCTTGCGCGCTGGGCTGCGGCGGGATAGGCCAGGGGACCTTCTGCGGCAATATCCACGAGCGTGGGGTGAGTCAGATGCAATGTCGCGGTGAACGAGGCGGAGGCGCGGGTGCTGTACTGCGGTTCGTCCATCATGCGAGGGGTGCGCATGATTTGATTTTGGTCGCCGGCCTCGCCTTGCTGGATGCCGGTGGCAAGGACCGCTCCGCTGGCCACATCCGTAATCGTCACACGGGCGCCGCCGACGTCATGTCCCAACACCATCGAGCCATGGGACACGACCCGAACCATGATCGTGGTCGGTTGTGGTGTATTCAGTTGTGCGGGGGGCGGAGGGGGGAGATCAACCGGGCCGGAGAAGCCGTGTGGAGGAAAGAACAGGCAGGACAGCAGGACCAAGAACAGCGTCGTACTGAACGGGCTCATTTCACTTTGGTGCCGGGCTCGACCTCTTCCAGAATCGTGGCCAGGCCGCGTACCTCGCTGTCACCGGCGGCCAGCACCATCCCTTGCGATTCGATACCCATCAATTTCGCCGGTTTCAAATTGGCCACGATCACGATGGTCTTGCCTACCAGCGTCTCCGGTTCGTACTTCTTGCCGATGCCCGCGACGATCTGCCGTTGCTCCGTGCCGAGCGAGACTTGCAACTTGAGCAGCTTTTCAGATTTCGGCACGCGCTCCGCGCTCAGCACTGTGGCCGTCTTCAGCTGGATCTTCATGAACTCGTCGATGGTGATCTGTGCTGGGGCGGGGGCTTGGGGTGTGGGGCTCGAGGCAAGAGGAGCTGATGTCGGTGCAGAGGCTGCAGGTTGTGGGGGAATGGGCGTCTCACTCACGGGTTTGGCTCCTTTTATCAGTTTTGTCTCAGGGGTGCCTTTGATGTTGCACGCTCCGCTTTGGGCTTCGATGCGTGGGAAGAGACCCGGACCTTTGCAGATGCGTGCGCCTGCTATCGGGGCATCCCACTGATAGGTCTCTTCAGACAATGGCTTGGAGAAATCCAGCGCAAGCCCAAGCTGTTGGGTAAGTTGCGCCGTGGTTTGTGGCATATACGGATAGAGAAGAACCGACAAGAGTCGCAGCGCCCGCGCGGTGGTATTGAGCACGGTATTGAGGCGCCCCTGATCGTCTGGATTCTTGGCTAATTTCCATGGTGCGGCCTTGTCGATGTATCCGTCGCAGAGTCCGATCAGCTCCCGGATTGCTTGGAGATTGTCGCGGAAGGTCAGAGCGGTAAATCCTTGCTCGATCACGGACGGGAGTTGCCTGGAGGTCTGTGCAATCTTGGATTCCCACTCTGGGAGCGCGGGCAGGCCGTCGGCCGGAATCGTACCGCCGGCGAACCGTTCGATCATGGTGAGCGTGCGGCTCAATAAATTGCCGATGCCGTTGGCCAGGTCGCTGTTGATACTTGTGGCCATGGCGGATTGTGAGAAGTCGCCATCCTGCCCGAACGGCACTTCGCGGAGCAGGAAGTAGCGGAAGGCATCGACACCGTAGGTCTCCACCATCCTGTTTGGATCGACGACGTTCCCACGGCTCTTGGACATCTTTTCGCCATCGACCGTCCACCAGCCATGGGCGAAAATGGTGTCCGGCAACGGGAGATTCAAGGCCATCAGCATCGTGGACCAGTAGACGGCGTGAGTCGTGAGAATGTCTTTCCCAACGAGGTGGACACTGGCCGGCCAGAATCGATTGCCCGTCGGTTTTTCCTGAGGGAGGTACTCCAGGGCGGAGAGATAGTTCACGAGCGCGTCGAACCAGACGTAGGTGACGTAGCCGTTGTCAAAGGGGAGTTCAATTCCCCACGAGAGTCTGGATTTCGGCCTGGAGATCGACAGGTCGCCCAGCTTCTGTGTCTGGAGAAATCCCAACACTTCATTCCGGCGCGATTCAGGACGGATAAACTGATCGTGCTGCTTGATGTGGTCGATCAGCCGGTCCTGGTATTGTCCCATCGTGAAAAAATAATTGTGCTCGCTGAGTTTCTCGACCGGCCGTTTGCAGTCGGGGCAGAGGCCGTCGGCCACGTCTTTTTCGGTCCAGAATCGCTCATCGAATGTGCAGTACCAGCCTGAATAGTCGGCCTTGTAAATCAGCTGCTTGTCGAACAACTCTTGAAGATATCGTTGAACGATTTGCTTGTGCTGAGCGTCGGTGGTTCGGATAAACGTGTCGTTGGAGATGTTCAGCCGCTTCCACAAGTCCTGAAATTGCGGCGCGAGTTTGTCGCAGTGGATTTGTGGAGCAATTCCGGCCTTGGCCGCGGCTTGCTGCACTTTCTGCCCATGTTCATCCAGACCGGTCAGGAAAAACACGTCTCGCCCGCGCAAGCGCCAGTAGCGCGCGAGCACATCGGCAGCGACGGTCGTGTAGGCGTGACCGATATGCGGCACGTCGTTGACGTAGTAAATCGGCGTGGTGATGTAGAAGGTGTTGGGCTGACTCATGGCCGGGGAAAGATACCAGGTTGGAAAGATCGAAAGCTAGGCAGGTGCAGCCGTTCCGGCGAGTCCCACCGCCTCTCGCAGGCGGAGCAAGATGTTTTCGAGCGCCATGTGGAGGTTGAGATGACGAGTGGCCTGCTGTTCTGTGCGCTCGATATCCTTCAGTAGATCCAATAATGCGTCGGGGTCGGCGTGTTGGGCGCACTGGCGGAGTTGGTCCAGTTGGTCGAGATGGAGCAGGTGTTCCTGGTGGCCACCAGTGATGACAATGACGAGATCACGAATCCACCGGTTGAGCCAGGTGAGGATTTCGGCGCCGCGGTCGGCTTTGGCCAAACTCTCCGCCATTGTCAAAATGGCGGTGATGGATTTCAGGGTGTTCGGTGCCACGAGATCGAGGCACTCACGCTGTTGCGCGCGTAAGTCGGCAACGTCCAGCGTCAGCGCTTCCCCGATACGCCCTTCAGTGACCAGTGCCAGAAATCGCGACTCCACCGGGGGAAGCTCGCGTTTCAGAATGACCGCGGCTTCCACCTGCGTCTGCGCGGGCGGCGTAAACCGCAGAGACTGGCAGCGGGATCGAATGGTGATCGGTAAGGCCTGCGGACGGCTGGAGATCAAGATGAACAGGCCGTGTCCCGGCGGTTCCTCCAGCGTCTTGAGGAGGGCATTGGCTGCACCGACTGTCAGGCGGTCGGCGTCGTCGATCAGGCAGATTTTGCGTTCGCCCATGAGAGGCCGGTAGATGATCTGTTGTTCGATCTCGCGCACTTGCTCAATCTTGATTTGTGGAACCGCCAATTCCCGATCCGGCTCGATCACAAAAAAATCGGGGTGCGTCCGAGCGGCAATCTGGAGACAGGCACGGCAGCAGCCGCAACTGTCCTGATCATCTATGGACTGCGTGTGCTCACAATTCAACGTTTGCGCAAGCCTCGTTGCGGCCAATAACTTGCCGATGTGTGCTTCGCCGTGGAAGAGGTAGGCATGAGCCAATCGCGCCTGTTTCAGCGCGGCTTTCAGCAATGCAATCGGCCGTTCGTGGCCGGTGATGTCGTGGAACGGCATGGTTAGTGGTGGTGTGTGGGGTTGACTCGCAACGATCGTAGTCGTTTCAGGACCAGGGTTTCCACTTGCAACGCGATGGCCTCCGGTGATTGCCGAGCGTCGATCGTTGCAATCCGGCGCGGCTCACGTTTGGCCAAGGCGAGGAAGCCGGCGCGGACTTTGGTGTGAAATCGTGTGGCTTCCAGATCAAGACGGTTTTGTGACAGAGCTTCACGGCGCCGCCGTGTGAGGCCGGTGGCCACCGGAAGGTCGAAGTGCAGAGTGAGGTGCGGTGTGAGCCCTCCCGTGGCCCAGGCATTCATTCTTTTTAGGATGTTCAGGTCGAGCCCTCGTGCGTATCCTTGATAGGCCAGGGTGGAATCCGAGAACCGGTCGCAGATGACTAGCACGCCCCGCGCAAGGGCGGGTCGGATGACCTGATCGGCATGCTGGCGGCGGGCGGCGAGAATGATCAGCGTTTCCGTTTCCGGCGCCATCGGTTCCGCCGATCGCTCGAGCAGAATGCTGCGTAACCGTTCAGCGACCAGCGTTCCCCCCGGCTCTCTCGTCTGCAGGACGGTGTAGCCCCGCTCCGTCAGGGATCGGCACAGGCGAACGGCTTGCGTGGTCTTCCCGCTGCCTTCGCCTCCTTCGAATGTCATAAAGACGCCTGGAACGCGTCGTGATCGTGAGAGCAATAGTCGCTCCTGATTGGGGCAATGACTAGGGTAATAGTCGGGGTGGGATCCTATGCCAGGCTGTCGTGAATAGCAAGGAGGAGTAGAGCGTAGTGGTATCGGCTGTTAGGCCGGGTCAGAATTGCTAACCCATTGAAAATAACAAGAAAAGGCTTGCGGCATCCCTGAAAAAATCTGTATGATGAGCCTCCACAATATAGGGACTCGTTCACGGCCCAAAAGAATGCTAAAAACCGCGTTAAAACGCTATTTTCTGACCGGCCTTCTAGTGGTGACTCCGATCTGGGGCACGGTCCTCATTCTGAAGACGCTGTTCGTCACGGTAGACGGGATCTTGGGCGATATCCTTGCGCGCTGGGCCCCCAACCATTACGTGCCTGGAGTCGGTGTCGCGCTGCTCATTCTGTTGATCTTTTCAACGGGATTGCTTACCGCCAATTTCATGGGGCGGGCGATCGTCAAGATTTGGGAAGATTGGTTGAATCGCCTGCCGTTGGTTCGGGGGATCTACTCGACGATCAAGTCGATGATGGACATCCTGTCGTTCTCTGATCGAGGGTCCTACCGCCGTGTCGTGTTGATCCAATTTCCCAAAAACGGCCACTACTGTTTTGCGTTCGTGACCGGGGTGACGAAAAGCGAGTCGTCGGTGTTGGGCCAAGAGCCGCTGGTTCACGTCTATGTGCCGACCTCGCCCAATCCGACCTCCGGGTATTTCCTCTTGGTCCCTGAACGGGAAGTTACGTCGGTCGATATCAGCGTGGATGAGGCGATGAAACTGATCGTGTCCGGAGGCCTCTATTCTCCGTCCACCCCACTGGCACCGCTGCTTCATCCGGATGCCAAGTGGAGCCAAGTCAAGCAGCCAGACGCGGGCGTGCCGATCGCGTGACGTCCGTCCTCGGACCATCACTATGCGGACATTGAGGAGCGAATACCTGAGATGAAACGGTCGACGAGCAAGCAGGCGACAGCATCGCAGATCCAGGGGCTCGGCGTGGTGATCATGGCCGCCGGCTTGGGCACACGCATGAGGTCCAAGCGCGCAAAGGTGCTGCATCATGTGGCCGGCCGCCCGATGGTGCTGTTCGCCGTCGATCTGGCATTGCAAGTGGCCGGACACAGGATTGCGGTTGTGGTCGGTCATCAGGCCGAGGATGTTCGGCAGGTTATTCAGGCGGGAATCGCGGGGAGACCGGGGGCTGAATCAGTTGCCGTCGTGGAACAGGCGGTACAACAGGGGACGGGCCACGCCGTGCTCCAAAGCCGTCCGGTGTTTGTCCGCGCCAAGGAACCGCGTGCGACGAATTATTTGATTTTGAACGGCGATACTCCGTTGTTGAAAGAACGGACGGTGCGCGAACTGTTGCGGGCCCACCAATCGGAGGGAGCGACGGTGACGATCTTGACGGCGTCGCTGGACGACCCCACCGGCTATGGCCGTGTCATTCGCCGGCAGCCGGACGGTGGCCATCAGGGTGGGCTGGCTTCATCGGAGGTGCTCAAGATCGTCGAAGATCGGGACGCGGTACCGGCTGAGCGGGCCGTCAAGGAAATCAACGTGGGGACCTACGTGGTGTCCGGCGAGTTTCTCTTTGCCGCGTTGGACAAATTGGAGCCGCACAATGCGCAGGGAGAGTACTATCTCACCGATATTGTGCGGATGGCGGTGACGCAGCGGCAGAAGGTTGTCGCTGTGACGTTGCAAGACCCTGACGAAGGCTTGGGTGTGAATACCCGGCGGCAGTTGGCGGCGGCGGAGCAGGTCATTCGACAGCAGGTGCGCGAACGGTGGCTCGACGCGGGTGTGACGATGTTGGACCCAGCGTCTGTCTGGCTCGACGCGGGTGTGTCGGTGGGGAAGGACACCGTTCTGTATCCGTATGTGACGCTTGAAGGCGCGACCCAGGTCGGTGAAGATTGTGTGCTCCGGTCCCACTCGAGGCTGACCGATTGCCGGCTGGGTGATCGCGTGGAAATTTTGGACCATTGCGTGCTTCGCGACTCGGTGATCGAGGATGAGGCGGTGCTGGGCCCCTTTGTCCACCTCCGGCCCGGTGTGTCGGTGCGGCGAAAGGCCAAGGTCGGCAACTTCGTCGAAATGAAGAAAACGGATCTTGGAGAGGGAGCCAAGGCCAATCACCTGAGCTATCTTGGCGATGCGACGATCGGCAAGGGTGTCAATATCGGTGCCGGGACAATTACGTGTAATTACGATGGGGTGCATAAGCATCACACAACCATCGGGGACAACGTGTTCGTCGGGAGTGACACCCAATTGGTGGCTCCGGTGACCGTGGGATCCGGTGCGGTGATTGCGGCAGGGACAACCGTGACGCACGATGTTCCGCCCGATGCCCTGGCCATCGCCAGGGCCGCGCAAGAAAATCGTCCGGATTGGGCGGCGAAGCGCCGCCTGATACTGGCGCGTAATCACGAGGGGCAAGGGGCAAGGGGCAAGGGGCATGGGGGGGGACCTCTCGCCAAGAGCAGCACACAAACAGGAAAGGGCAAGAAATAGGTCATGTGCGGCATTGTGGGATACGTGGGCACGCAGGACGCCGTCCCGATCTTGGTGGGCGGGCTCGCCAAACTGGAATATCGCGGCTACGACTCATCCGGTGTGGCGGTGATGCAGGGAGAGAAGATCGCCATCCGGCGGAGCGTCGGCAAGTTAGTCAACTTGCAACAATCGCTCAAAGAGAAAGAACTGAAAGGCACGGTCGGGATCGGCCACACCCGCTGGGCCACACACGGAAAGCCATCCGAGCAAAATGCCCACCCGCATCGCTCAAAAGGCTGTGTTCTGGTTCACAACGGGATCATCGAAAATTATCAGCCGTTGAAGCACGAGTTGGAAAAAGATGGGTATCAGTTTCAGTCCGAAACCGATACGGAAGTGGTCGCGCACCTGATCGATAAATATCTTAACAAGGGACAAGGATTGGCGGAGGCGGTTCGGTCGGCGACAAAAGAGGTGCGAGGCAGCTATGCGCTGGCCGTCGTTTCCGAGCGGGAGCCCGGAACGTTGATCGCGGCTCGTTCCGGATGTCCTTTGGTGGTGGGCAAGACGAAGCAGGCCTCGTATGTGGCGTCGGATGTCATGGCCATGCTGGCTCATACGCGAGACGTGACCTATCTCGAAGAAGGAGACCTGGCCGTCGTCACCCAAGATCGGGTGCAGTTGATGGATATTGAGGGACATGCCGTGTCACGGAAGTCCACGCGGATCACCTGGGATGCGTCGGCGGTCGAGAAAGGCGGGCATCCGCATTTCATGATGAAAGAAATTCACGAGCAGCCGCAGACGATCCTCGATACGATGCGCGGCCGCTACTCGTATGAAGCCGGTGAGGCGGACTTGCCGGATATCGGATTGACGCCCAAGGAATTCGCCGCGGTCGAGCGGATTTGGATCGTGGCATGCGGAACATCGTGGCATGCAGGCCTGGTAGGGAAATATCTGTTGGAGGAGATGGCGCGTATCCCCGTGCACGTCGATATCGCCAGCGAATTTCGGTATCGCAACCCGCTGGTCGGCAAGCATGATTTGTTCGTGAGTATTTCGCAATCTGGGGAGACAGCCGATACGCTCGCTGCGGCACGGGAAGCCAAGGAAAAAGGCGCGCGCGCCATCTCGATCGTGAACGTCGTCGGCAGTACATTGGCTCGTGAATCGGACGGTGTGCTGTATACCCACTGTGGGCCGGAAATCGGCGTGGCGTCGACCAAAGCATTTACCGCTCAGCTGACCGCTCTCTATCTCCTCGCGTTGCACGTCGCGCGAGTTCGTGGTGTGATGAAGGATGTAGATGGCAAGGCGTGGCTGGATCGATTGGTCCGGCTGCCGGCTTTCGTCGAGCACATCCTGGGACGCGAAGCCGAGATCGTCGCGATCGCCAAGCGGTATTACAAGAAGCGGAACTTTTTGTTCCTGGGGCGGGGTATCAACTATCCGATTGCGCTCGAAGGTTCGCTCAAGCTCAAGGAGATCTCCTACATTCACGCGGAGGGTTATGCGGCAGGAGAAATGAAACACGGTCCGATTGCGTTGATCGACAAGGACATGCCGGTGGTGGTGTTGGCGCCGCGCGATCGGCTCTATGAAAAGACGGTGAGCAATCTGATGGAAGTCAAGGCGCGGCGCGCTCCGGTCATCGCCTTTGTGGCCGAGGGCGAGCGTGAACTGGGGAAAGTGGCCGACGCGGTGTTTACGGTTCCCGACACTCACCCGCTGATCTCGCCGATTCTCTTTACGATTCCGTTGCAGCTGTTGGCCTATCACATTGCCGTCTTGCGCGGAGCGGATGTGGATCAGCCGAGGAATTTGGCGAAAAGTGTAACGGTGGAATGAGGTGTGAAGGCGGGGCCCCTGTGCTCGCTCAACGCGCGGTCTGCCGGGAGAGGCGGCGTCTCGGCGCCGCCGGGGTGGTGTGGGTGAGAATGAGCGTAGACCCTCGTTGAATGCGCGCAGTAAGGGACCCCACCTTCACACCTCATAGGGGAGGGAGAGGATGCAGGTTACGAAAGGGGATGTCGAGAAAGTTGCTTCGTTGGCGCGCTTGCACGTCACGGAGAGTGAAAAGGACGCGTTTGCCAAGCAGTTGAGTCAGATCCTGACCCACGTCGAGCAGCTGAACCGGTATGAGACGGCGGGGGTTGAGCCGACGACAACGGTGATGGGGCAGGTGAATGTGTTCCGGGACGATGTGGTTCGACCGCCGTTGCCTGTGGAAAAGGCCTTGGCGAATGCTCCGGAGCGTGAAGGGGATGGGTTTGGTGTTCCGAAAATACTAGAGGAGCGTTAATCGTCACGCATCAAACGTCAAACGTGACACCCACGAATGACGGATGACACATGACGAATGACGAAATACAGATGTTTCGACAAATGTTGCGTTCGAAAATACATCGCGCCACGGTCACCGGCGCGCACCTGGAATACGAAGGTAGTTTGACCATCGATCAGGATTTGATGGAGGCCGCCGGCATTCTTCCGTATGAAGCGATCGTCTGTTCCAATTTGAATAACGGCGAGCGGTTCATGACCTATGCGATCAACGGCGTACGAGGCAAGGGCGAGATCATTCTGAACGGACCCACGGCCAGAAAGGCCGCCGTCGGCGATCAGATCATCATTTTCTGTTACGAGTACTACAGCGACGAAGAAATCAAGAGACACGCGCCAAAGATTGTGCGGGTCAATGAGAAAAATAGGATCGTGAATGTGGGCTGACATGTGCGCAGGCTCACAGGCTGGCAGGGCGCCGAAGCGAAGCCTATCTTGCTTGTCAGCTTGTCATCTTGCGCGCGTGTCAGCGTGTTCGCCGGACGGCTATGTCTATTCATAAACTGTCACTCTGTGACCTGCAGAAGAAATTCACTGCCGGCGAAGTCAGCGCAGTCGAGATTGTCCGGGCATATGCGCTGCGTATCGGCCAGGTGGAATCGAAAGTGCGGGCGTACGTCAATCAGGCGCAGGACTCCGCGTTCACACAGGCGGACGCGCTGGATCAGCAGCTGAAGCAGTGGCGAAAAACCAAGCCGCTGATGGGGATGCCGTTTGCGATCAAGGATAATATCTGTACGGAGGGCGTGCCGACGACGTGTAGTTCGCGCATGCTGCAACAGTTTGTGCCGCCGTATGATGCAACAGTAATCGCCAAATTGCGCGAGGAGAGCTACCTCCTGTTGGGCAAGACCAATCTGGACGAATTTGCGATGGGCTCATCGACGGAAAATTCCGCGTTCGGTCCCAGTCGGAACCCCTGGGATCTTCATCGGGTGCCGGGTGGGTCGAGCGGAGGATCCGCGGCGGCAGTGGCGGCGGACGAATGCGTCGCCGCGCTCGGGTCGGACACCGGGGGATCGATCCGCCAGCCGGCGGCATTCTGCGGCGTGGTCGGGTTAAAGCCGACCTATGGGCGAGTCTCTCGGTATGGGTTGGTCGCGTTTGCGTCGTCGCTCGATCAAATCGGTCCCATTACGAAAGATGTCCGTGATGCCGCCTGTGTGCTGGGTGTGATTGCTGGCCATGATCCGTTGGACTCTACCTCGGCTGATGTGCCGGTTCCCGACTACATGAAGGCATTGGCGAAGAAAGATCTGAAGAAGCTTCGGGTTGGTGTGCCGAAGGAGTTCTTCACCGAAGGGCTCGATCCGGAAGTGGATCACGCGGTCAAGGCGGCGATCGAAGAGTTGAAAACGCTCGGTGCGGAACTCAAAGATATCCAGCTTCCGCGAACGGACGCCGCTGTTGCGGTCTATTACGTGTTGGCAACGGCTGAAGCCAGCTCGAATCTTGCCCGTTTTGACGGCGTGAAGTTCGGGCTGCGGGCGAAAGAGACCAAGGATCTACTGGATCTCTACATGAAGACCAGGCAGGAAGGGTTCGGTCTGGAAGTCAAACGCCGCATCATGTTGGGTACCTACGTGCTGAGCGCAGGCTATTACGATGCGTATTATGGAAAGGCGCAGGCGGTGCGGACGTTGATCTGCCAGGATTTTGACGCGGCGTTCAAGGAAGTCGATCTGATCGTAACACCGGCGACCCCAACTCCCGCGTTCAAGCTGGGTGAGAAAAGCGAAGATCCGCTGCAGATGTATTTGTCCGACATCTTTACGATCTCGGTGAATCTGGCCGGCTTGCCGGCGATTGCGGTGCCGTGCGGATTCAGCAAGAGCGGGTTGCCGATCGGCTTACAACTGATCGGGCGGCCGTTCGAGGAAGACACGATATTGCGAGCGGCCCATGCCTATGAACAAGCCACGGAGTGGCATCTGAAAAAGCCGGTGATTCGGTGATGCTCGTAAAATGTGAAAGGTGAAACGTGAAAGGTGAGATGCGAAAGAGTAAAGGGGCAAGACGGAAGGCTCTCCGGTTCTTCGACGTTTCACATTTTCCGTCTCATGTCTTACGTTTCACGTCTTACGTTTCACGTTTCACGGAGGTTGCTCGATGACATTCGTTGAAATTGCAGCATTGCTCGTGGCGGTGGCCTTTGCCGTGCTGGTTGGATTTTTGGTGCCGGTGCTCATGCAGGTTCGCAAGACGGTGGCGGAATCCGAACAGCTGCTGGTGAAAATGAACGCCGAGCTGCCGCCGCTGGTTGGAGAACTCCGTGCCGTGAGCCAGCATGTCAATCAGCTGACTGAACAGGCGCGCGACGGGGTAGAGCATGCCGCGGTGTTGTTGCATGCCGTAGGTGAAGTCGGTGAATCCGTTCAGGAAGTTCACAACGTGGTCCGCGGATCGAGCGGGACTCTCATGACCAACGTCGCCAGTGTGCTGGCAGGATTCAAGGCGGCCACGCAGGTGATGCGCGAACGCTATCGGAAAGAAGGAGGACCTCACAATGGCGGATGATCGTGGGTCTTCAGCGGCGGTATTGTTGGCATTTCTTAGCGGCGCGGCGCTAGGAGCGGTCGCAGCCTTGTTGCTGGCGCCTGAGTCGTCGAATGAGTCGCGTGAGCGGCTGCGCCGGTATGCGCGGAAAGCGGAGGACCGGCTTCATGGTATGGCTGGGCGAGCGGGGGAAGTCTTTGAAGAAGTCGTCGGGCAGGGAAAGGACTTCGTTGAAACCAAGAAGTCGGTGCTGCGCGACGCCTTTGAGGCGGGACGCCAAGCGATGAGAGAGGAGCGGGATCGCATGCGCGGCGGAGGGTCGCACGAGGCATGACCTACGAAGTGGTGGTCGGCGTTGAAGTGCATGCGCAGCTGCGGACCACGTCCAAGATGTTCTGCGGCTGTCCGACGCGGTTCGGAGCGCCCCCCAACAGCCACACCTGCCCGGTGTGTCTCGGCTTGCCCGGCAGCTTACCCGTGATCAATCGAATGGCCGTGGAAATGGCCGTGCGAGCGGGGTTGGCCCTGAATTGCACGATCGGTGGGAACAATCGATTTGCCCGGAAGAACTATTTCTATCCGGATTTGCCAAAGGGTTATCAGATTTCCCAGTACGAGTCGCCGATCTGTGAGCACGGGTGGATCGATATCGCCTCCGGCACGGGGAGTAAGCGGGTGCGTATCCGCCGTGCTCATCTTGAAGAAGATGCTGGGAAGAACGTGCATCAAGCCGGTGCGAACGGGAGCGTGGTGGATCTGAATCGCGCCGGGACACCGCTGTTGGAAATTGTCACCGAGCCGGATCTGCGGTCCTCGGACGAGGTTGTGGCCTATCTCAAAGGGTTGCGCGACATCTTGATGTATCTCGATGTGTGTGACGGCAACATGGACGAAGGCAGTTTCCGGTGCGAGCCCAATTTGTCGCTCCGCCCGGCTGGGCAACAAGCATTTGGCACGAAGGTCGAATTGAAGAACATCAATTCCTTCAAGTACGTGAAGGACGCGATGGACTATGAGATCAAGCGCCAGACGAAAGTGCTGAGTGAGGGTGGGAAGATCAAGCAGGAAACGCGCTTATGGAATATTGAGCGAGGGGAAACGGCGGTCATGCGCTCCAAGGAAGAAGCGCACGACTACCGGTATTTCCCCGATCCGGATTTGGTGCCGCTGAGGTTGGAAAAAGAATGGGTCGAGGGTTTCCGCACCGGTCTGCCGGAGTTGCCTGCGGCACGGCTCTCGCGATTCATCAACGAATATGGATTGCCTGACTATGATGCTGGGGTTCTGACGTGGTCCAAAACGCTCGCCGATTATTACGAGCGCTGTGTGAAGCTCTTCAATCAGCCCAAAACCGTCAGCAACTGGGTGATGGGTGAGTTGGCGAGGGAACTGAATAACTCAGGCCTTGATGCGAGTGTCTCGCCTGTTTCTCCTGAGCGGCTCGTGAGCCTTCTGCAACTGGTGGAGAAGGGCACGATCAGTCTCAAAGTTGCGAGGGAGATCTTTCCTGAGATGTACAGCAGCGGTAAATCGCCCGATCAGATCGTTCAAGAAAAGGGGCTGACGCAAGTCTCAGACGAAGGGGCGCTGGAGAAAATCATCGCCGATGTGCTCGTAAAGAATCCTGCGCAGGTGGTGCAGTTCAAGGAAGGTAAACAGCAAGTGCTGGGCTTTTTGGTCGGGCAGGTGATGAAGGCCAGCGCGGGCAAGGCGAATCCAGGGAAAGTGAATGAGTTGTTGAAGAGAAAGCTGACTGCGTAGGTGGGCAGTGCTAACAGAGGAGAAAACAGGAGCATGAGCGCGATCAGAGAGATCAAAGGCAGACAAGTCGTCGATTCTCGCGGGAATCCTACGGTCGAGGCGGAAGTGTTGCTGGAGAGTGGCGCAAGGGGGAGGGCGGCGGTGCCGTCTGGGGCGTCGACTGGTGAGAAAGAGGCGATCGAGTTGCGTGACGGCGACAAAAAGCGCTGGATGGGGAAAGGTGTGTCTAAGGCGGTGGCCAACATCAGCAAAGTGATCGCGCCGGAACTCCTCGGCAAAGAGGCGTTCGATCAGGCCGGTATCGATCAGGCGATGATCGCACTGGATGGCACGAAGACCAAGGGCAAGCTCGGGGCCAATGCCATTTTGGGCGTGTCGCTCGCGGTTGCGAAGGCGGCCGCGAATGAGACGGGGCAGCCGCTCTATCGATATCTTGGCGGCACGAACGCGCGGGTCTTGCCGGTGCCCCTGATGAATATCATCAACGGCGGGGCCCATGCGGACAATCGGCTTGATCTCCAGGAGTTCATGATCATGCCGGTCGGCGCCTCGACGTTCAGCGAGGCATTGCGGATGGCCACGGAAGTCTTCCACTCGTTGAAGGCCATTTTGAAGAAGAAGGGACTGAATACGGCGGTGGGGGATGAGGGCGGGTTTGCGCCGGATCTGCAATCGAATGAAGAAGCCCTCGGACTTATTACTGAGGCGATAGAAGGGGCGGGTTACAAGGTCGGGAAAGACATCGCGCTGGCTTTGGATTGTGCCGCGAGCGAATTGTATGAGAAGGGGCGCTATGTCCTCGAAGCCGAGAAGAACCCCGAGCGTTCTTCCGAACAGATGATCGACTATTACGGAAAATTGCTCGACCGATATCCGATTCTCTCGATCGAGGATGGATTGAGCGAGCTGGATTGGAAAGGTTGGAAGTTATTGACCGAAAGGCTCGGCAAACGGGTTCAGCTCGTGGGGGACGACATTTTCGTGACCAACGTCGAGATCTTTTCCAAGGGCATTACGGAAGGAATCGGTAACTCCATCCTGATCAAGCTGAATCAGATCGGCACGTTGACCGAAACGCTGGACGCGATCGAGTTGGCGAAGCGATCCGGGTACACGGCAATTATTTCACACCGCTCCGGTGAAACGGAGGACACGACGATCGCCGATGTGGCAGTGGCGACGAACAGCGGGCTGATCAAGACCGGATCGCTCTCCAGAACGGATCGGGTTGCCAAATATAACCAGCTGCTTCGTATCGAAGAAGAGTTAGGTGCCGCGGCTATCTATCGAGGTCGTGATGCGGTGCCCGGGCGTTCGTAGTTGTCGGGGGCTGGAGATTGCCGCGTGCTAATGGTAACTCGTGAAGGGCATCTCTGTGGGGATAAGAGCTGATAGCCAATGGCGTATAGCACGTGATCGGATCAGGTCATGGGTTCGCTTCGATGAGTTTTCCGGTTCTGTGCCATAAGCCATATGCCATACGCTCTGTTCTTCGTATGAGATACGGATGACGAGGCGCGAAGAAGGACTTCCTTCGTAGCACATGACTCGGTGGTTGAAGAGATGATCATCAAACAAAATCGCGGGAGGCAGTGGCTGGGCTTGCAACGGCGCCTGGTTGTTGTGGCCCAAATCGCCGGAATGGGAGCCTGTTTGTGGTTGTTCGTCACGCTGTTTTTCGGCGAAATGGGGCTGCTGCGGTATGTGGCCATGCGGAATTATGAGGGGCAGCTTGAAAGCGATCTCTTGGCGCTGCGCAACGAGACAGCCTCGCTTCGGAAAGACATCGTCCGTTTACAGCATGATCCGGCGAAGATTGAGCAACTGGCCAGAGAACGATTGGGCTACGTGCGAAAAGGGGAGACGGTCTATCAACTCAATTCCGATGCGGTTGATGCCCAGGAGCGCCGGTCAAAACCATGAAATTCGGAACCGTTGCCATTGTCGGACGCTCGAATGTGGGCAAATCAACCCTGCTCAACCGCTTGCTGGGTGAAAAGATCGCGATCGTGTCGGACAAGCCGCAGACTACCAGGACACGCATTTTAGGGGTCGTTCATGTGCCGGATGGCCAGATTGCGTTTCTCGATACGCCAGGTTTGCACAAACCGCAACATCTGCTGAATCGGCGGATGGTTCGGACGGCGGTCGAGGCATTGGAAGAGGCGGATCTTTTGTATGTGCTCATGGATGCCACGAGTTTGCCGGGGCCCGGCGATCTTGCCGCTGTCTCCTACGTCAAGGAAGCGATGGCCAAACAGTCCCGCCCGGCCATCTTGGTGGTCACAAAAGTCGATCTCGTCAACAAACTCAAATTGCTCCCAGTTCTTGAAAGTTATGCCAGGCTATTCGATTGGGCGGACGTCGTGCCGGTCTCTTCACAGACTGGAGACAATATCGACCGGCTCCTTGCCGTGACGATCCCACATTTGTCGGAGAGTGAGGGGGCCTACGGTGACGATGTCGTAACCGATCAAACGATGCGGACCCTGGCCGGAGAAATCATCCGCGAAAAAATCTTGCAGGCGACCGAGCAAGAGGTGCCGTACTCCGTGGCGGTGGAGATCGATCAGTTCAAGGAGGAAGGCAGGCTGGCCCGCATTCACGCCTCGATTCTCGTGGAGCGTGAAACCCAGAAAGGCATTCTGATCGGCAAACATGGGGAACGGTTAAAGGCGATCAGCACACAGGCGCGGCAGGATATGGAACGGTTGTTCGGCATGAAAGTGTTTCTCGAGGTCTGGGTCAAGGTGAAAGAATCGTGGCGGGAAGATGAGCAGCTGTTGGTTGAACTCGGATATTAGAAAACGGGAAAGTCCCAAGGTCGTAAGGTCCAAGGTTCAAGGCCGGCAAATCGAAAGTCTTCGGATTCAGGCTTGATGACTCGATGACTCTTTAGCTCGGTATGACCATGCAGCAAACTGAACGCCCTCCAGATCCGCGGCCCCAGGAGATACGCCCTCGCGTGTCCGAGAGGGATATGCTGCGCGATGTCTTGCGCGATCAGGTGGAGCGTGGGCAGACCAAGTCCGATATCGTGCTCCAATCCGTGCAGCGCCTCTTGCGGCGTGGCGCCATCACCAATCTTTCGAAAATGCTGGGGCGCATGCATCCGGCCGATATTGCCAAGGCCGTGAATCACCTGTCGTCTCCAAAGGAAAAACGGGAAGTCTTCGAATTGGTCCGGGGCGAGAACAAGCGCGGGCAGGTATTGAGCGAACTTGACGGTGAGAGCATTCAGGAAGTGTTGGCCGATCTGCTGCACTCGGATGTGGCGTGGTTGCTGAAGGATCTCGGCCCAGACGATGTGGCCTACATTCTGGGATTTCTTCCGGAAGACCGCGGGAAGGAAATCCTCGCCTTGATGAAGGCGGAGGACTCGACCGAGGTCGAGGGCATTCTCAAGTACGCCAAAGATACCGCCGGCGGCATCATGACGACGGAGTTCTTTTCTCTGTCGGAGGATGCGACCGCGCAGGAGGCGATCCGCCGGCTTCAGCATGCCACGGACGCGGAAATGGTGTTTTACATCTATGTTACGGACAAGGACGACCATCTGGTCGGCGTGCTGTCGTTGCGGCAGCTTCTGACGGTCCCGCCCGCGACGCCGTTGAAGAACATCATGACGCGCGATGTGATGAATGTGGCGGTCGATATGGACCAGGAGGAAGTCGCGCGCCAGGTGGCCAGTTACAACTTGCTGGCGATCCCGGTGGTCGAGAAAGACGGCACGCTGGTGGGAATTATCACCGTCGACGACGTGGTGGACGTCATCCGAGAGGAAGCGACGGAAGACATGCTCAAAATGGCCGGCGCCATTGAAGAAGAGCCGGCGTCAAAATCCTCAAGTTTGGGGTCGGCCAAGCTGCGGCTACCGTGGCTGTTTACCAACCTCGTCGGCAGCCTGTTGTCGGGCTTAATCCTGTGGTACTTCCGCTATACGATTCAGGAGGTGGTCGCGATCGTCAGTTTCATTCCGGTCATCGCTGCGATGGGGGGCAATGTGGGGCTGCAATCTTCAACGTTGATCATTCGTGGGTTGGCCACCGGCCTCGTCGAGTTAACCGACGTCTGGACGGTGTTTTTCCGCGAGGTGAAGATTGGTCTTCTCATGGGGCTTGCCTGTGGACTCATGTTGACCGTCGTCGGGTGGGTCTTGGGCCAGGGATTCTTGGGTGTCGTCGTGGGGGCCTCCTTGGTGATCGCATTTCTTGTGTCCACGAGTATGGCCACCATCATGCCTATTGTGCTGAAGCGGATGGGCGTGGATCCGGCCGTCGCCGCCGGGCCGTTTGTGACCACGGCAAACGACATCACCGGCATTACCATCTATCTCACGCTGGCGACGATCTTTCTGGACTCTCTCCGGTGACGCGCATCGATTCACACAGACCATGTCTGGTTGCTATTCAATGAGGACGGGTGCGTCATGCCGCTGGTAAAGGCGACGGCCATTGTGTTGCGAAGCCGCAAGTGGGGCGAGGCTGACCGGATTGTCACGTGTTATGCGAAGACGTTGGGGAAGATTCGGGGAGTCGCCCGCGGCGCCCGCCGCCAGAAAAGCCGATTCGGCGCGGCGCTGGAGCCGTTTACGGTCTGCCGGCTGGACTTATTCGAAAAAACGGGTGACTCGCTGTTCAGGATTTCCCACGTCGACGTGCTCTCGTCGTTGCACGTGTTACGCGAGGATCTCGGCTTGATGGCGGCAGCAGCGCGGATGGTCAATGTTGTGGCTGCGGTGACTCCTGATGGAGATCCGGATCCAGTGCTCTTTGAGACGCTTGAGCAAGGTCTCGCGTCGCTTTCGCAGAGTGGGGATCCAGCCTGCACGGCCCTGCTGTTTCAAATCAAACTTTTAGGACTCACCGGGTTTCGCCCGCAAACGGATCATTGCGCTGCTTGCGGGAAGACACGTATGGCCGGGGCGCCGCACTTCTCACCGCTTGCGGGTGGGCTTGTGTGCATGCCGTGCGCCGCTCGGCAGCATACTCGTTGCGTCGTCCTGTCGCAGGGGAGCCTCGCATTTCTCCAACAAGCCATTCGGTTGGCGCCGTCACTCGTGACGAGACTTCGGGCCACCGGACGGGTGCGGGATGAAGTCGAAGAAGCAATTGAGCGCTATGTCACCGTGGTCGCCGGCAGACGCTTGCCGCCGGCAGATTTTTTATTGCGCGCGCCTCAGCCTGTGCAGGCAGTGTTTGTCCCTGCGGGGGGGAGAGCATGACACAGAGCGCGCTTGAACCGCGCGATATGGCCTGGATCGACAAGGGAGTCTTAGGCATTGAATGGAGCGACGGGCACAAGAGCGTCTATCCGGTTCGGCATCTCCGCCAGCAATGCCCCTGTGCGGCCTGTGTGGATGAATGGACCGGGGAGCGGCGCCTAAAGGGCGACGATGTTCCCATGCTCATCATGGTGCAGGATATTCAGCCGGTTGGCCGCTATGCGTTTCAATTCACGTGGAGCGACGGCCACGATACGGGCATTTATGCCTATTCCTTGTTGAGGAAGTTATGTCAATGCGATGTCTGTCAACCGGTCAAGCCTGCCGAGCCCAAATCCAGAAGGCTCATGTGAAGAAGGGATGGAGACATGAGTGACGGGAGGGTTTCTCGATATCGTCCATCCCTGACAACTCTGCGCCGTTCGGGTGCGTGGTGCGCCCTCCTGGTGGTTGTGGCCTTTGCGAGCTGCAAGAGTGTGCCGACACTGGAGCAACAAGAACAGTTGGTCCGAGAGAACAATCTCGTTCTTGACCACGTGACCGTACGGGCGGTCGTTAATGTCTGGGGAGAACCTCCCCACTATCGCAGTCAGTTTACGCAATTCTTTGTCATGTCGGATCTCAGCATGATTCCCACTTCACGCGTGGCGACAGGAGAAACACCCAGAGGATGGAATGCCGGAGTTCATGCCGGAGAAGGCGTCTACTTCGCGTATCCCGATCGTGGATGGTTGCTGGTCTTTCACGATGATCGGCTTGTCTATAAGGAAGAGCTCAAGCCTGATGGGATGCGCACCCTTATTAACACCTGGGCCTATGAGGATCGATTCAAAACACGGTTAGACGGTACTCCGACACCCTAGCGTCTCTCGTGAAACGTGGTCGATCCAAAGAGCCAATAGCGTATGGCCTATAGCACGAGATCGGATGGGAATGTCCTGCCATCGGCGGCTCGTTGTTCCGGTCCTGTGCCATATGCCATCAGCCATAAGCCATAGGCTCTTTGACGTGACTAGGATTCACGAGCGACGATCATGACAGAGTTCCTGAATATCGTGATTGCCGCCTCGGAGGCTGTGCCCTATGCCAAAACGGGTGGGCTGGCTGATGTTGCCGGCGCATTACCCGTGGAATTGGTCAAGCTAGGGCATCGGGTGACCCTTGTGCTGCCGGGCTATCGAAGCATTTGGGCGGGCCATCACTTTCGCCAGGTATCACAACAATTCCGCATCCCGATTGGAGGACTGCCTGTAGAGGCCTCCTTGGAAGAAGAACAGGTATCCATTGCCGGGACCTCTTATCCGTTGAGAGTTCTGGCAGTGCGATGTGATTCCTTGTACGACCGTTCGGGGTTGTATCAGGATCGAGACGGGGACTATCCGGACAACCTTGATCGATTTGTCGTATTTTCCAGGGCAATTATTGAGGCGGTCGATCGGCTGAGTGCGGAACCGGATGAAGTCGTGGATATCCTCCATCTGCACGATTGGCAAACGGCATTGTGCGCCGTGTATCTGAACGCCATGGCCAAGGGGCGCAGACGGAGCCACCCCAAGACTCTGTTGACGCTGCACAACATGGGATATCAGGGAATCTTTCCTGGTGCGCAATTTTCCAGAACGGGCTTGGATCCCAGCGTCTTCACACCGAATGGGCTTGAGTTTTATGGATCGGTCAATTGCCTCAAAGGAGGCATCATGTTCTCGGATGCCGTGTCAACGGTCAGCGAAACGTATGCGAAAGAAATCCTGACGGCAGAGTTTGGCTGCGGACTTGAAGGGGTGCTTGCCAGCCGTTCCGATATCGTGCACGGGATTACCAACGGGATTGACAGTGCCACCTGGAACCCAGAAACAGATCCACATTTGCCTGCCCACTACGGAGTTGCGGATTTGTCCGGAAAACGGGTGTGCAAACAGGCGGTGCAACGCGAGCTGGGGCTGCCGAATCGCGACGTGCCGCTGTTGGCCGTGATCGGCCGGCTGACCCCGCAAAAGGGATTCGATCTGGTCCTGGACGTGCTCTCCGAATTAGTCGCGCTGGATGTGCAGATTGCGGTGTTGGGGACCGGCGATCATCGGCTGGAGCAGGAATTTCTCCAGGCGAGGTCACACTATCCGAACCAGGTTGGAGTCGTCATCGGCTTTAGTGAGGGACTTGCGCACCGCATTGAAGCGGGCGCAGACATGCTGATGATGCCCTCACGATACGAACCGTGCGGGTTGAGCCAACTCTACAGCCTTCGATATGGAACGGTACCGATTGTACGTCGAACCGGCGGACTGGCTGATACCGTCGTGCCGTTCAAGCCGATCACCGCCCAAGCCGGTATTGCGACAGGCTTCCATTTTATTGACCCTTCACACGAAGCGCTGCTCACGACACTGTTGCTCGCTCTTCGTGTCTATAGAGATCGTGACCAGTGGGAGAGACTGATGCGGGCGGGAATGAACACAGATGTGTCTTGGGCGCGGGCGACACAACAATATGTGCGGCTGTACGAATCGCTGTTGAAGAGGAACGACGCGCGAAAATCTATCTGATGTTAGCCGAGACCGCAACCCCTTGCTCAAGTTCCGTCAGGAATCTCTTGGCCTGATGGATGTAGTAAGGGGATACGCCCTCACCGAGCGTCAGGACGGAAGCGAACGCGTCGCGAGCTAATCCCACACTGCCATCATGCAACGCAAGCTTACCTGTATGAAGGGAGCAGGCAGCCGTCATGGCTTGCACATCGACTGCTAACCGGTTGGGGGGACTGCTAACCAGCCGTTCAAGCTGAGACGGCAATGGCAGTATAAACCCATTTTGACCTTCACCATTGGCAGTCAAGGCTGCAGCTTCTGACAAACGCTGCATGCCGGAGCTTGCCTGATGAAGATCAGAGGCCGACCTGCACGTGCTGTACGTCTCCCACAGTGACATGAACTGAGAGTTATCAAGCCCAGTTGGTTTCGGCGCGAGGTTAGCCTGACACCCAACGAGAAGAACCATCCCACCGATCAGTCCAACTGACTTCAATCGACTCACTGTGATCTTCAGCACGTTACCTCCGGTGCAAGCTCATGTGAGGGAACATTGTGATACGCTAGGCCTATTCATCAGCAATAAGCAGGCCAGCACATATGCCACGTAAGATATTGAATAGTCAAATAAATAAAACTAGAATTAGGCCTGTTCTGTGTGAATGAGTACTCACTGTGGAGTATTTGCAACAGCGGTGGGTGGGGGAGAAGGGGCAAGAGGCAAGGTACAAGGGGCAAGGCTCATCGAAAATTTTGAATGTTGAATGTTTAATGTTGAGTGTGAAATCCAATTCTCAAAACTCAACTCAAAATTCAACATTCAAAATTCAACATTGGGCCATAAACTGCTAAGAATTGAATACCTGGACGAGTATGCCGGTCCGAGTGGTGGCGTTGGTCTTTCGCATGACGTGCTTGATGTGCTCTTTGACTGTTTGCTCGGTAATTTGGAGGGCGTTGGCAATTTCCTTATTGGTCCAACCCTTTGCCAGATGCTCGACCACTGATTGCTCGCGATTTGTCAGTTGGAATCGTTCTCGAGCATGTTCAGTGTTCAAGTTCTGTTTCCGGCCGAGCTCCTCCATTGTGACCACGAGTCGCGCATTTTGGACACCGCTCCGGTCAGGAAGACCGAAACCTCTGAGGAGAATCGGCTGATTCGGATCTCCCGCCACTCGTTTCAGCTCGAACTGTTCCCAGTCCTTTGCCTCAGTACGGATGTGTAGTGCCTTGATGATTTCACTGCACAGCTCTGTGAGTGCGGTAGGAAGTACGCCGTGAGCGAATTTTGCCGCCTGCCCGCCATGTTCAATCGCATTGATTTTCTTGGCGAGCTCCGACGCCTGTCGATTCATGTGAAGGAGCTGCATGGAGGCTGAAAGCACCACAATCCCGGATCCTGCACGCTGATCCGCAAGGCTGTCGGTTTGATCAAGAGCGGCGGGGTTGTTGGTCATAACGAAGCAAGCCGTAGTAGATCCTAATGTACACAGCAATACTATCTAACCCTTTTGGGGGAGTCAACTTATACCTTAGAGAACGCAGGGCATACATCATCGGTATTGTGACAATTTGAGCTTCGCTCTATATTTTCACCACAGTCGCAACTGGTCATCCTCTCTCATCGAAGGCTTCGTTCGCCGCTGAGATGGAGTGTGTTGCTGGGTTTCGGGAAGAGTTTTGGAGTTTTTGGATTTCACGCGCAGAAGAGAAAAATAAATGCTATGTTTGGTACGCGTTGCACCGAATTTCTTTCCAGGAGGGGGATGGCGTGATGCAGAAAGAGTGGGAGTGGCCGATGAAGGAAAGTCATGAAAGCCATAGCGAGAGGGCAGCGTTATTGCGGTCGATCCCCTATGAGATCACGGCATCAGCGGAAGGTGCTGCCGTGTCGGCCGTTAGCGGGAGAGCGCTGTCCCTTAATATTAGCAGTGGCGGGATGTTGGTCTTAATGGAGCAGGCACCTCAAGTCGAACAGGTCTTGAAGGTGTATGTCCCCACGCCGATTACCATTGCTGAAACTCCGACCCTGGCTGAGGTCCGGTGGACGAGAAAGTTGCCGTTCGGGAAATCAAACGGCAACGGGGCCTATTTTGTCGGGCTGAAGTTCATGTTCTAAGTGTGAGGTCTTGTCAATAGGTGTGTAAATGAGGTTCAGGCGGCGGTCCTCTCGGACTGATCGTTTCTGTCGCGGTTCACACTTCCTGACCGTCTCATTTTCCCATCCTTGAACGGCACACCGGCGGCGAC